>NVTQ01000075.1 GCA_002401635.1 Pseudomonadota bacterium | reverse complement strand
CCAAGATGGTACTGCACAAGCAGGCAGCGATTATATTGCCACAAGTGGCGTGATAACATTTCCCGCAGGTGCCACAGGCGGTTCGATTTCTGTACCTATCTTGGGCGATACCGCAATTGAATCTGATGAAACATTTACGCTGCTATTAAGCGCGCCAAACAATGCTTCTTTTGCCGGTGCAAGTATTGTCGGAACGATCGTCAATGATGATTTTCCATCAGCTCCAATTTCAGACACCTTGGCTCCAGTGATTGTTCTTACCGGCGCAAATCCACTAACAATCATGCAAGGCACAACTTTCACCGATCCAGGCAGTACAGTCATCGATAATGTGGACACAGGCTTAGTTGCCACAGTGACAGGCACAGTGAACGCTTCTGTCGCAGGCACTTACACATTAAGTTATGATGTTAGTGACGCAGCAGGCAATGGAGCAACGACCGTGACACGTACCGTCAAGGTTCTTCCAGTCACGGGTGCAGATCAAACTGCCCCAACAATTTTTCTAATTGGCGCAAATCCAAGCACCGTTGCTCAAGGCTCAACTTATGTTGATGCTGGAAGTAGTGTGACTGATAATGTGGATACAGGTTTAACAGCTACAGTGATGGGCACAGTCAATACAGCCGTGGTTGGTACTTATATGCTGACGTATAATGTAAGCGATATAGCAGGCAATGCAGCAACGCCAGTCACGCGGACAGTGAATGTGACTGACCAAGCTGCGCCCGTGATTGCTTTGACAGGCGCGAATCCAATCACCGTGGCGCAAGGCTCAACTTATGTTGATGCTGGAAGCAGTGTGACTGATAATGTGGATACAGGTTTAACAGCGACAGTAACAGGCACGGTGAATACAGCGACAGTTGGAGCATATATCCTCACTTATAACGTCAGCGATATAGCAGGCAATGCAGCAACGCCAGTCACGCGCACCGTGAATGTGACCGATCAAACAGTACCGGTGATTGCTTTGACAGGGGCGAACCCAATCACCGTGGCACAAGGCTCAACTTATGTTGATGCTGGAAGCAGTGTGACTGATAATGTAGATACAGGTTTAATTTCAATTGTGACTGGCACAGTCAATACAACTGTGGTTGGTGCTTATACGCTTACTTATAATGTTAGCGATATAGCAGGCAATCCAGCAGTAACTATTACACGCACAGTGAATGTGACTGACCAAACTGCGCCCGTGATTGCTTTAACTGGCGCAAGCCCAGTGACCGTTGCCCAAGGCTCAATCTTCATTGATCCAGGTAGCACGGTGACTGATAATGTGGATACAGGTTTAACAGCTACAGTGACGGGCACAGTCAATATATCTGTGGTTGGTGCTTATACGCTTACTTATAATGTAAGCGATGCAGTAGGCAATGCAGCAGTAACTATTACACGCACAGTGAATGTGACTGACCAAACTGCGCCCGTGATTGCTTTAATTGGCGCAAGCCCACTTATCGTTGCCCCAGGCTCATTTTTCACTGATCCAGGTAGCACGGTGACTGATAATGTGGATGCAGGTTTAACTGCGACAGTGACGGGCACAGTCAATACATCTGTGGTTGGTGTTTATACGCTTACCTATAATGTTAGCGATACAGCAGGTAATGTGGCTGCTGCCGTGACGCGTATCGTGAACGTAATGGTTATACCGACCTTATCCATTGCCAATGCTAGTGTGGCAGAGGGTAGTACACTTGGTACAACAAATCTTAATTTCACGGTAACATTAAACTCAGCATCCACCAACGCAGTCACGGTGAGTTATGCCTCCAGCGATGGTACGGCTCTTTCGGCTAGTGATTATGCCGCAGCCAATGCCACATTGACTATTCCAGCAGGCAATACCACAGGCAAGATTACCGTTCTCATCAATACTGACAAAATCTATGAAGCCAATGAGACGCTGACGCTAACCTTGAGCAATCCCGCAGCAGCCACGATTGCCACCGCGAGTGCTACAGGCTTCATCCTGAATGATGATGTGGGTGGTATGAATGATACAGGCATCATCACATGGGGAAACGCCAGCGTGAACAATCTCACTGCCACGCAAGCCTTATTTCCGAATCAAGATACCGATCGTGGTAGGGATTCAGTTGCAGGGCTTGTAAAAATAGGTGGTGGCAAAGCAGGCTTTGATTTCACCAAGCTCGATGCGGTAGCTCAGCCACTTGCCAATCAGGCTGCGACCTATGCGGTGACACCTTGGGATTGTGTGAAAGACAATGTCACAGGGCTAATGTGGGAAGTAAAAACCACCACTGTGTCAAGCTTACGCAATAAGAGTAATGCATACACATGGTATAATTCCACAGGCATCAATGATGCAGGCAGCCCTGGCACACCCGCTACCACGCCTGCTTGTGCTACAGGTGGCGCATGTGATACCGAGAAATATGTTGCGGCAGTCAATGCGGCGGGTTTATGTGGCTTTAGTGATTGGCGTTTACCCAACAAAGAAGACCTACGCTCTATTGTGGACTATAGCATAGCATCTCCTGGTCCAGCGATTGATACGGGTTACTTTCCGAATACAGCAGGTGGCTTTTTTGGCTGGTATTGGTCATCGTCTCCAGATGCGGCTAATGCTGTCAACGCGTGGAATGTTAGCTCTGGCAATGGCTACGACGGCGTGCTCAATAAGAACGTTGGTCTCTATGTTCGTTTAGTTCGCGGCGGACATCTTAATCAAACCGCGCCCGTGATTGCTTTAACAGGCGCGAATCCAATCACCGTTGCTCAAGGTTCTATTTATGTCGATGCAGGAAGTAGTGTGACTGATAATGTGGATACAGGTTTAGTAGCTACAGTAACTGGCACAGTCAATACAGCCGTGGTTGGCACTTATACGCTGACTTATAATGTTAGTGATACCGCAGGTAATGCAGCAGTCACAGTGACACGCACAGTAAATGTAACCGATCAAACTGCCCCCGTGATTGTTTTAACAGGCGTAACCCCAGTCACTATTGCTCAGGGTTCTATTTATGTCGATGCAGGAAGTAGTGTGACTGATAATGTGGATACAGGCTTAACTGCCACAGTGACGGGCACAGTCAATACATCTGTGGTTGGCACATATACCCTCACTTATAACGTCAGTGATACCGCAGGTAATGCAGCAATCACAGTGACACGTACAGTAAATGTAACCGATCAAACTGCCCCCGTGATTGTTTTAACAGGCGCAACCCCAGTCACTATTGCCCAGGGTTCTACTTATGTCGATGCTGGAAGCAGTGTGACTGATAATGTGGATACAGGTTTAACTGCCACAGTGACTGGCACAGTCAATATAACCGTGGCTGGCGCGTATACCCTCACTTATAACGTCAGTGATGCCGCAGGTAATACAGCAATCGCAGTGACACGCACTGTGAATGTAGTAACCGATCAAACTGCACCCGTGATTGCTTTAACGGGCGCAAACCCAGTCACCGTTGCTCAGGGTTCTACTTATGTCGATGCTGGAAGCAGTGTGACTGATAATGTGGATACAGGCTTAATTGCCACAGTGACGGGCACAGTCAATACAACCGTGCTTGGTACTTATACGCTGACGTATAATGTTAGCGATATAACAGGCAATGCAGCAACGCCAGTCACACGAACTGTGAATGTAACCGATCAAACTGCGCCCGTGATTACTTTAAGAGGCGCAAACCCAGCCATACATGCTCAAAATTTTATTTATGTCGATGCAGGAGCTATTCTGACTGATAATGTGCCTGGAGCCTTAAATGCCACAGTGACTGGCACAGTCAATACAGCCGTGCTTGGTACTTATACGCTGACGTATAATGTTAGCGATATCGCAGGTAATGCAGCAACGCCAGTCACACGAACTGTCAAAGTTGCTATTCCAGCTTTATCTATTGCCGATGCTCCCAGTGTGGTAGAGGGCACTCCTGGTATTCTTGGTGGTCAGGCACTTAATTTCACGGTAACATTAAATGCCAATACAGCAGGGCTCAGCCAAGTCACGGCAACCTATATTGTCAGTAATGGCACAGCGGTTGTTGGCTCTGATTATCCCCAAACCAGCGGTCAAGTGAGTCTTATGGGTGCAGCAGGCAATACCACATTCACGATTCGTGTTCCAATCCTAGGTGACGTACTCTATGAACCCAATGAGACGGTGATTGTGACCTTGAGCAGTCCCGCCGGAGCCACGATTGCTAAAGCGAGTGCCACAGGCATCATCCTGAATGATGATGTGGGTGCTATAAATGACACAGGCATCACAGCATGGGGGGATGCTACTTTTAATAACCTAACGGCCACGCAAACCTTCTTTCCCAATCAAGATGCTGATATCGGTAGGGATGTCTGGCTCAGAATTGGTAGTATGCCTCTAGGCTTTTATTTTACCAAACTCAATGCAGGAGGACTGCCGCTTGCCAATCAGGCTGCCACATATGCAGCAGCACCTTGGGATTGCGTGCAGGATGATGTCACAGGGCTGATGTGGGAAGTGAAAACGACCGTACCATCCAGTTTGCGTAATCAAAATAATATTTATACATGGTATAACTCCACAGGTGTGAATGATGGTGGCCGTCCTGGTACGCCAGTGGGTGTTCCAGCTTGTGCTATAGGTGGCTCATGTGATACCGAGAAATATGTTGCGGCAGTCAATGCGGCGGGTTTATGTGGCTTTAGTGATTGGCGTTTACCCAACAAAGAAGATCTACGCTCTATTGTGGATTATAGCGTAGCACCTCCTGGTCCAACGATTGATACGGGCTACTTCCCGAATGCAGTAGGTGGCTGGGGGGGCTTGTATTGGTCGTCGTCTCCGGATGCTAGTGGAGGTCGCCGCGCGTGGCCTGTCAACTTCCTGAATGGCGGCAGTAACGCGTACGGTAAGAACACTCGCTTCGCTGTTCGTTTAGTTCGCGTCGGAGGCATCGGACGGTGATTTTTCTTTTTGCTGCATGTGAGTCATCTCGATGAACCCTACATTAAAACAGATGCCTTTGTGGCGAGATGCCAATCGCTTGATGCTGTTGATTGAAGATGCTGTCTGGCAACGGCATATACGGCCAGAAGCGAGACATTTTTAGATGTTCGCGTGTGCCGAATTCGCTGTGCGCCCACGCCACCTGAAAGCTTGCCCGTCATGCTCGCGATTAGGTGAATTGCGAAGCAAGAGAGTATCCCCTAGGGAAGTGTTGATTAAAGTGGGTTCGATGAGTGAAAACAACAAAGGAGGAAGTAATGAAAAAAATGATAGTGATGGTGTTCTGTATATTGATTGGGGGAGGCCAGTCTTTGGCTGCCTGTGTGACTACGGTGACAGCGACTACCCCAACAGTAGATTTTGTAGATTATGGTAATGGTACAGTCACCCATACCAAAACAGGGCTGTTGTGGAAGCAATGCTCAGAAGGATTAAGTGGTGCGGGTTGTGCTACAGGTGTTGTTAGACTGTATAATTGGCAAAGTGCATTGCAAGCTGTTCAAACATTCAATGCAGCTGGCGGTTTTGCAGGATTTACAGATTGGCGTATACCGAATATCAAAGAGCTAAACTCGATTGTAGAGAATCAGTGCAGTAATCCAGCTATCAATGCAAGTATTTTTCCAGCGACAGTAAATTCTGCGTATTGGTCGTCGTCTCCGTATGCGGGTACTGCTACCAAGGTGTGGCTTGTTAACTTTGGCGGTGGCACCGACTTCACGGATATTAAGAGTGGTAACTACCCTGTTCGTTTGGTTCGCGGCGGACAGTGATTTTGTTTTTTTGCTTTGAATGATTGGGGAAAAAGCGTGAGTGAGAAGGTCTTTTAGAACGTTTAAATGAAAGTATTATTTTTTTTCAGCTCGATATATGAGCTGATTATGCTATAGTTTCGGCTCATTGTATGAGCTTATTGAGTTGTTTATTCGGCTCAATGTGAATAGGAGTAGCGATATGCCGTGGGTTTGGCAACAACCAGACTGGCCAAATTTYCATTGGCRAGATSAGCRGGTTCAACCYTTGTTGCGYGAGGTGCGTTTGCAGCTTGGTGTGCTTSTCGGCAAAGCTGGTGCGATGGATATGCTCACACATGCCAATATGCCATTGGATACACTTCTGCAAAATATCATTGCCTCTTCTGAGATTGAAGGCGAGTCGCTTGATGTTGAATCAGTGCGTTCTTCTCTGGCAAAAAAACTGGGTGTAAAGCTAAACTCMRAAGTYCCATCATCGGATCGTTCAGATGGTGTGGTAGAAATRATGATGGATGCRATYTCATGCCCTGAGAAGGAKCTAACGYTAGAYCGWTTRYTTCAATGGCACTGTTGYTTGTTTCCAGCCAATGTTTTTTCATTGCAAGATGTTATTGTAGGAAAGCTTCGCGGTGGTAGTCCTATGCAAGTGGTTTCTGGTCGTATTGATCGACCTAGGGTTCATTTTGAAGCACCGCCTCGCTTTGTCTTGGATATGGAAATGACGCGTTTTATTCATTGGTTTAATGTTAGCCGTAATGATGTGATGTTGGACCCATTACTACGTGCTGCGATGGTGCACTTTTATTTTATTACCTTGCACCCTTTTGATGATGGCAATGGGCGCATTGCTAGAGCCTTAACTGACCTTGCACTTGCACAAGCTGACGAGCAGAGCATACGTCTGTATGCTATATCCCCTACAATCATGGCTAYGCGTAARRCATATTATGAGCAATTAGAAAGCAGCCAGCGGGGCAATAYYGATATTAGTAACTGGATAGTTTGGTTTCTTGAGATGCTTAACGTTACGTTGCAAAGAGCCTTGGATAGTATTGAATGCACTATCAGCAAAGCTCGCTTTTGGCGGCGATTCCAAGATGAGGTTTTGCTGCCAGAGCAGCTTAAAGTTTTGAATAGATTATTGGATGGTGGTGAAAAAGGATTTGAACATGGCATTAGTGCCTCGCAATATCAAAAAGTGGCAGGTGTTAGCAAGGCAACTGCGACCCGTCACCTTGTGAGTTTAGTCAATAAAGGCGCTATCAAAAAACTTGCTGGTGGTGGACGCAATACCCGCTACGTTGTTTGCGTATGATATGCAGGATGTGTTGGATTTATAATATCTCAACTGTTGAATGAGGTTGCGTATTTTTGTAAGGGTGGGTGAAATTATTTCATCCGCCCTTTTTTATGCTAAAGTGTCTGCATGTTAGAACATAAACTATCCACATGGCGTTTTATTATTGTTTTATGGCCACTTTTGGTGGTTTTTATTGCTGCCCAGTGGGTGATGCGCATGTTTGGCAACAGTGCATCGATTGCCATCCCTTGGTGGTTGTCACTGGCTGATTTTGCGGTGTTTATCGCGGTGTTTGCAGGGGCGGCGGTTTGGGTTTATGGACCGCTTAAAAAAGCGCAATCATGGCTGGATAAATCGACACGCCGATCTCATAAATATCTAGAGCAGGGAATTTCATTGTTGCCAAAGCGGGCTTTCAAAGGCTTTTTTGTTGCTGGTTTTTGCTGCGCTATTTATCTTATTGTGGTGTTAAATGTTGGTGCTGTGGTTAGTGGATCGCTTTTAACACCACGCATGTCTATCGCTTTGGCATTGTCATTATTGTATGGCGCAGCTGTGCTTGCGCCGAGCATGGCTTTATCGATGGCTTTAGCATACAGCGTTCGTTTGCGCGCAGAGTTGGCTGAAAAAGGTTTGTTTTTACACACCTTGAGTGATGATTATGGGAGCATATTACATTGGAATAAAATATCACGCCGACCATGGGTGATTTTTTTGATTACCAGTGCTTTACCAGCCAGTATCTTAGCACTTTTTGTTTATCTTATTTTGGGTGCCGACACAGTATCTGAACAACAGTTTATTTTACTGCAAGCAGGAGTGTTGTTTGTTTCATTGATGCTAGCGGGTGCATGGCTTGTTTTTACAGTTGGTAAGATTCTAAAGCAGGTTATGGAAAGTTTTTCTATTGGTTTGGAACGTATGCGGCAAGGCCAGTATGATGGTCGTGTCGCGGTGTTGAGTGATGATGAATTTGGTACGTTGGCGAAAGGCATGAATACAGCTTTTTCAGGTCTTCGAGAACGAGAAGAATTAAAACACGGGCTGGAAATTGCTGTGGAAATTCACCATGCCATGCTGCCTGTAGATGTCCCCGACATTAAAGGTTATCAGGTACTGGGTTTTGAGCAGAGCTGTGAGGCTGTGGGTGGTGATTATTATGATCATATTGTATTGCCTGATGGTCGCGTATGGTTGGTTGTTGCAGATGTTGCAGGTAAGGGTTATCCCGCTGCGCTGACGGTGGCAAATTTACGGGCTATGCTGCATGCATTGGCGCATTTGGAGCTGCCTTTTGAAAAAGCAGTAGAATATACCAATAATACGTTGTGTGAAACACTGACTGGCGGACGTTTTGTGACATTATTTTTGGCAAAACTTCAGCCCGAATCAAACTCTTTATTGTGGTTAAATGCGGGGCATGTGCCAGCATTGTTGTGTCGAAATGGAGAGATTGAGGCATTTGAAGCATCATCTCCACCGATGGGTTTGCAGGCTGATTTAAAGTTTGAGGTATCTGAGCATATACTTGAAAAGGGTGATTCTTTGTTGGTATATAGCGATGGTATTACAGAGGCGCGGGATTACGATTCGGATGAGATGTTTGGTGAGTTTAGAGTGAAGCAGTGGTTTGCAGCGCATGGCAACTTAGATGTTGCACAGCTATCACAAGGATTACAGGAAGAGTTGAATGATTTTGGTAAGCTGGCAGCAGATGATGATGTTACCATGTTATGGCTGAGGCGGGATGAATGATGATGACGAACATCGTGAGTGAGGGTTGGTATGACAAATAAAAAAACACGGATTGAACGCGACTCGATGGGCGAAATGAAGGTGCCAATGGATGCGATGTATGGTGCATCAACAGCGCGGGCAATTGAAAACTTCCCTGTTTCAGATTTGCGTTTTTCGCGTACATTTATCAAAGCATTGGGGTGCATCAAACAATCAGCTGCCAAAGTAAATGCAGATTTGGACAAGTTGGATGTATCCGTGGCTAACGTGATAGGCGAAGCGACATTAGAGGTGGTCAATGGTGATTGGGATGGGCACTTTGTGCTGGATATTTTTCAGACGGGTTCAGGCACATCAACCAATATGAATGCCAATGAAGTGATTGCACATCGCTGTGCACAATTGAATCAATCTGTAGAGGTTCATCCCAATGATCATGTAAATATGGGACAGTCTTCCAATGATGTGATTCCAACAGCTATTCATGTAGCGGCAGCGGATGTATTGGTGCATCAGTTGTTGCCAGCATTGAAACATTTGCATGGCGTGTTACAACAAAAGTCYGATGCCATGATGGATGTTGTGAAAATTGGGCGCACACACTTGATGGATGCAACACCGATTACATTGGGACAAGAAATATCTTCTTGGGCGCGCCAGGTTGAGCTTGGCATGGCGCGTTTAGAGGCTTGTTTACCACGTATCACAGAATTGGCGCAAGGTGGTACGGCTGTTGGTACAGGCTTGAATACACACCCTGAATTTGGTGCGCGTATGGCAGCAGAGCTTTCCGAGCACTATGGCATTGCTTTTAGTGAAGCTGAAAATCATTTTGAAGCACAAGCTGCCCAAGATGCGGCTGTAGAATTATCAGGTGCATTGCGCACGCTGGCTGTATCGCTGGTGAAAATAGCCAATGATGTACGTGTTTTGAATATGGGTCCACGTTGTGGTTTGGGTGAGATTACGGTTCCAGCAGTGCAACCAGGCTCATCGATTATGCCTGGTAAGGTGAATCCAGTGATTGCGGAATCTATGGCGCAAGTATGTGCGCAGGTGATTGGTAATGATGCTGCGATTGCATTTTCTGGGGCATCAGGGTTGCTTGATTTGAATGTTATGCTGCCTGTAATGGCACATAATCTTTTGGAATCGGAAAGTATTCTAGCCAGTGCCAGCATGATGTTCGCAGACAAGTGTATTGCTGGCTTAGAGGCGAATCGCGAGAAATGTGAGCAGCAGATTGAATGGAGCATGAGCATGGTGACATCACTGGCTCCGATCATGGGTTATGATAAAGCCTCGGCACTTGCCAAACAAGCAGTCAAAGAGGGTAAAACCGTGCGTCAGTTGTGTTTGGAACAAGGTGTGTTTTCCTTAGATGAACTGGATAAGCTTCTTGACCCTAGAACAATGTTGCACCCCAAAGCATAAGGCTGAGGGTATTTTAAGGAATCTCTGAACAAGTCATAAACGCGCACTTTACGTCCAGAACACCCAAACTCTGCGTTGTGAGTGTTGAACAATAGCCTTGCTATTCCATGCAACTCACGCCTCGCTTAAGAGCGTCTACCTTTGGTGATTTTGAATCTTCTGAATCACAACTTGCTTCATCCAGACTTATTCAGAGCTTCCTTAATAATGACAGGTTTTGAATAGTATTTTATATTTTGAAATGTAAGGCATTGTGAAATTATGGTGGGCGTGTATCGTTCCACCTGCTTATTTGCATGGGCAATACTTACCCCATAGGAGAATAGTTGTGAGTGACGCGATTAAAAAGGTCTTCGAATTAGTCGAAGAGAATGAATGCGAATTTGTTGATGTTCGTTTTACGGATACCAAAGGCAAATGGCAGCATGTAACATTTCCAATTAATACATTTAATGAAGATTGTTTT
>NVTQ01000074.1 GCA_002401635.1 Pseudomonadota bacterium | reverse complement strand
GCCGCGCCGCGCGAGACGAAAGAACGTGAAGAGCGTGTGAAGATGACGCGTTTGCGCAAAATTATCGCGACGCGGTTGAAGGATGCGCAAAACACGGCGGCGATGTTGACCACGTTTAACGAGGTGGATATGACCGCGGTGATGGAAATGCGCACGCAATACAAAGATCAGTTCATGAAGAAGCATGATACGAAGCTCGGGTTTATGAGCTTTTTCGTGCGTGCGGCTGTTCAGGCGTTGAAAGAATTTCCAGCGGTGAATGCGGAAATTGATGGCGATGATATCGTTTACAAAAATTACTATGACATTGGCGTGGCAGTTTCTACGCCGCAGGGGCTTGTTGTTCCTGTGCTTCGTGATGCGGATAAGCTTTCCATGGCGGGGATCGAGGCGGGGATTATGGACCTTGGGATGCGCGGACGTGACGGGAAATTGTCGATTGATGAAATGACCGGCGGCACGTTTACAATTACGAATGGTGGGACGTTCGGTTCTATGCTTTCAACACCGATTTTAAATACACCGCAATCAGCGATTTTGGGCATGCATACGATTCAAAAACGTGTGGTTGTAGAAAGTGATCAAATGGTTATTCGCCCGATGATGTATTTGGCATTGTCGTATGATCATCGTTTGATTGATGGTAAAGAAGCCGTTGGTTTTCTTGTGACGGTGAAAGAAGCTCTGGAAGGCTTTGGCGGTACGCTTTTGGATGTATAAAGGCTAACTTTAAGTGAAATTATTGAATTTATTTCGAGTGCCTTATTCTGAAGAAGTGTATGAGGTATTTTTAAAGTTTCTTATTGGCTCTCGCCGGGGATTGGTGGTTCCTGCTATTATTATTGCCTTGGTGCTTACAACGCTATGGGGCAAAGTGCCAAATCAGGTGTTGTTATTATGGGGTRTTTTAGCCTATATCATCACGGGAGCTCGTTTTTTGTCACTTCCGTTACAGGCTTTTGATGTCGAACCAAAACAGGTGAAATATTATTTATTGTGTTTTGCTTGGAGTACCAATATTTACGGTTTGATATGGGGGTTGGGTGTTGTCGCTTTTATTCCCTACTTGCCGTTTGAATATGTTGCCTTTTTGATACTGCTACTTGCAGGCATTGCCATGGCTTTTGTGTTTCTGGCGGTATCTTTAAGTTCTATGCTGGTCTTTCCATGTTTATTATTGCCCCCATCCATTTACTTATTGGCGGATGGCAATGCGATATATATGAATCTTGGTGTCTTAATGTTGTTGTTTTTATTCTTTATTCACATTGTTGCTAGGCAGTACTTCTCTCGTTTCTCGGACAGTATTTTGACACACCATCAAAATAACCTGCTGATTAAAGAATTAAAAAGTGAAATCTTAGAGCACAAGCGTACAACGGCGGCGTTACAATCATCCAAAGTGGAAGCCGAGCAGGCAAGTGAAGCCAAGGGTGAATTTTTATCCTTAATGAGTCATGAATTAAGAACTCCGATTCATGGTATTATCGGAACCTTGGATTTGTTGTCAGATGCCAAGCTTAACAAAGAGCATCAAGAGRATTTGATGYTGGCAAAAMAAGCWRCRCTRTCGTTACGCKCRGTTGTYAATGATRTATTGGAYTTKKMRAAASWMAAWGCTGGAAAAATGGAAGTATGTTGTCAGTTATTCAGCATTGCCACATTGCTTGATGATGTGATGCAGAATTTTTCTATGCGTGCCAAGAGTAAAGGTCTGGATTTTTATTATAAGATTCAAGATGTGCCTGAGAAAGTTTTTTTGGATGATATTCATTTGCGTCAAATTTTATTAAATATTATTGCCAACGCTGTGAAGTTTACAGAATCTGGGCATGTGGCTGTGATAGTATCCAGAAGCCAAACGCAGTTGATGATAGCGGTTGAGGATACAGGAATTGGTATTCCAGAAGAGGAACTGGACTCTATTTTTGATCCATTTAAGCAGGTTCATCAACATGTGCGTGGGTTGTCTGAAGGTACAGGTTTGGGAACATCTATTGCGCAGCGTTTTGTTACATTATTGGGTGGGGATATTCGTGTGTGTAGTAAGGTGGGTGAGGGCAGTACATTCTGTATTGATATTCCATGTGAGTTTCAAGGTGAAGATGTTTGTTGTGAGGTGGATGCACTGCATTCAAAAGGTACCTCTAGCAAATAATGAATGTAATCATGATGTATGACATAAAGTTGCACAATACGTGTAATTGAAAAACAAACATGGCGACCACCACAAAAGATGTGAAGGAGTTTGTTTATGCATGTATGGTTTTTGGGCGTGGCTAGTTTACTGTTATGGGGTAGCGGGCAAGCATTGGCTGCGCCTGTCATGATTCAATTAACCCAGACAGCTTGTCAGTTTGTAGAAGCAGAGCATCAGGACTATGGGTTTCAATCAAAAAATTCAGCAGATTGTGTGGCTATTAATGAACACACAGAGGAAAAACGCTTGGCTTTGAGTCAAACGTTGCACTTAAAAGCGGGGTCTTATGTTTTTCGCGTTAAAAATCGTGATGTACCTTATGTTTTGGGGTTTTGGTTGCGAGGTCAGGGTTTAGGGCGGCTGACCTTGCCTTCTGTGTCAGGTGGAAATATACAGACAGGCGGCTTTAAAGATTACGCTATTACGCTAAAAAAAGGAGCGTATCTTTATTCCTGCCCGTTAAACCCAACGCCTGATTATCGTTTGTTGGTGGAGTAGTCATGGACATATTAAAACGTTTTATTCCCATACTACTGATTGTTGTAGCCATTGTGATATTTTTCATGTTGGACTTGGGGCAATATTTAAGCTTTGATGCCTTGGCAGAACATAGGCATGCCTTGGCCGAGCAGGTCGCTATGCATCCTATGACGGCATCATTGGTTTATATCAGCGTTTACATCTTGGTGGTGGCATTGTCATTGCCTGGTGGCATGGTGATGACCTTAAGTGGCGGGTTCTTGTTTGGTGCGGTGTGGGGCGCATCCATGGCGGTCACTGGGGCAACTTTGGGAGCAACGATTCTATTTCTTATTGCCAAAACATCGTTGGGAGATTTCTTGCTTGCCAAAGCAGGCAATACGGTGAAAAAACTGCAAGMAGGTTTTGAAGAAGATGTTTGGAGTTATATGTTTATTTTGCGTGTTGTGCCGATATTCCCATTCTTTTTGGTTAACCTTGCGCCAGCCTTTTTAGGGGTTCCCTTGCGTGTTTATGTGGTAGCAACCTTCTTCGGTATTATCCCTGCGACTTTTGTATATGCCCTAGCAGGTAGCGGTTTAGGCAAGGTGTTCGAGCAAGGCGAAAGCTTTTCGGCAGCTAGTATTTTAACACCTGAAATGATGGGCGCATTTTTAGGGTTGGGTTTGCTGGCACTGATTCCTGTTATATATAAACGCTTAGCAAAAACCAATGATACAAAAGCCTCATCAGGAGAAATATTATGAACATCATTCACACGGATATTTGCGTGATTGGGGGTGGCTCAGGTGGTTTATCTGTTGCTGCTGGCGCATCACAAATGGGTGCGAATGTGGTGTTGATTGAAAAAGCTGCGATGGGTGGTGATTGTCTGAATACAGGCTGTGTGCCATCCAAAGCACTTTTGGCTTCAGGGCATGTTGCACAAAATATGCGCGATGCTAAACCCTTTGGTGTGCAAGCGAATGCACCAATGATTGACTGGGCGGCGGTGCATCAGCATGTGCATGGTGTGATTGCTGCGATTGCACCGAATGATTCTGTGGAGCGTTTTGAGGGCTTGGGTGTGAAGGTTATTCAAGCGGCTGCAAAATTTATGGATGAAAAAACGGTGCAGGCAGGTGATGTGCAGGTGAAAGCCAAGTATTTTGTTTTGGCGACAGGCTCATCGGCATTTGTGCCGCCCATTGAAGGCTTGAATACGGTCGATTATTTCACCAATGAAAACATTTTTGATAACAAAGAAGCCATCGATCATTTGATTGTCATTGGTGGTGGCCCGATTGGCATTGAAATGGCACAAGCACATCGCCGTTTGGGTGCCAAGGTTACGGTGATGGAATTAGCCCGCTTGTTGATGAAAGATGATCGTGAATTGGCACAGATTGTTATTGATCGTTTGAGTGATGAGGGCATGGTTTTTTATGAAGGAGGGCGTAACTTACGCATTGAGAAAACCGATGAAGGGATTTCCGCATATTGTGAAGTGGGGTCAGAGAGTAAACCTGATCAAGCTTGTGTAAAAGGTTCGCACTTATTGATTGCTACAGGTCGGCGTGCCAATGTGAATGGCTTAAACTTGGAAGCGGCGGGTGTGAAATACAGCCCACATGGTGTGGATGTGGATGCACGTTTAAGAAGCTCAAACAAACGTATTTTTGCCATTGGTGATGTARCTGGRCCCTATCARTTTACGCAYATGGCGGCGTATCAGGCAGGCATTGTGATTCGTAATATGTTGTTTAAGTTACCTGCCAAAGTGGATTATTCAGCCGTGCCTTGGGTGACCTATACCGATCCAGAATTATCGCATGTGGGGATGACAGAAGCCGATGCGGAAGAAGCAGGGAAAAGCGTGCGGGTATTGCGTTGGAAATTTGAAGAAAATGATCGTGCGCAAGCTGAAAAGCGTACGGAAGGCATGGTGAAAGTCATTGCCGAACAAAATGGGCGYATTTTRGGTGCAACGATTGTTGGYCTGCATGCAGGYGARTTRATTCAASCATGGGTGTTGGCGATKAGYCAGAAGATGAARATTGGCGCGATGGCATCCATGATTGCRCCKTAYCCAACRCTWTCSGAAGTSAATAAACGYATTGCMGGTAGYTTTTATACCGAAAAATTATTTTCTGAGGGCACAAAGAAGCTTGTTCGTTTTCTGATGCGTTGGTTCTAAATGTCTCGAATTGAAAAGTTGCACTTCCCCAATACACATGGGGAGCTGTTGTCAGCACGTTTGGACGTGCCAGATAAACCCCCGCAGGCGTATGCTTTATTGGCACATTGTTTTACCTGTAATAAGAGTCTAAAAGCTGCGGGGCATATTGCAAAGGGTTTGGTGGATCAGGGTATTGCGGTGTTTCGTTTTGATTTTACGGGTTTGGGTGAAAGTGAGGGTGATTTTTCAAATACAAATTTCACCAGCAATGTGCAGGATATTTTTAGTGCTGCAAGATTCATGGAGCAACAAGGTTATCCGCCACATATATTGGTAGGGCATTCGTTGGGTGGTACGGCAGTATTAAAATCTGCTGCTTTTATCTCATCGGCAAAAGCGGTGGTAACGATTGGAAGTCCTGCTTCACCTTCGCATGTGGCAGAACAGTTTTCTGGCTCTAAAGAAATGATTACAAAACAGGGAGAGGCGATTGTTACGTTAGCAGGTCGTGATTTTATCATTAGGCAGCAATTTATAGATGATTTGGAGCATGCTTCGGTATTGGATGAAATTACGCAATTAAAGAAAGCCTTGTTGGTGATGCATGCTCCTTTAGATAAAACTGTAGGTATTAAGAATGCAGGGGTTATTTTTCAGGCTGCGCATCACCCCAAAAGTTACATTTCATTGGATCAATCTGATCATTTGTTAAGTAAACCTTCTGATGCGCATTATGTAGGACTGTTGATTGCAGCGTGGGTGGACCGTTATTTAAACGATTAAAAGGAGTGATCGTGGTATTATTACATCAAGTGTTTACAATGATGGGCATTGTATTAATTGGCATTGTGGGTTTATTGCTTTTACTCGCTCTGACGTTGTATATCATAGATATTTCACAACGAAAGAATACGATTCGTCATAATTACCCCCTTATTGGTCGGTTTCGAAGTGGGTTTGAGCATTTCGGTGCATTCTTTAGGCAATATTTTTTTGCTATGGATAGAGAAGAAATGCCATTTAACCGTGCGCAACGTGAGTGGGTTTATAAAGCAGCGAAGAATGTGGATACGACCTTGGCATTTGGCTCAACCCGTGATTTAAGCCCTGTTGGTAGTATCTTTTTTGTAAACTGCCCTTTTCCTGCTTTGGAGCAAGATGCAGAAAATATTCAAAGTATTGTGATTGGTGATGGCTGTAAATATCCTTTTGAGGCTAAAAGTCTCTTTAATATTTCAGGCATGAGTTATGGGGCACTATCCAAAGTCGCTGTGCTTGCTTTATCGAAAGGAGCGGCAAAAGCAGGGTGCTGGATGAATACGGGAGAGGGAGGACTATCACCTTATCATTTACAGGGTGGGGCGGATTTGATATTTCAAATTGGTACGGCGAAATATGGTGTGCGTGATAGTGATGGTAATTTGTGTGATAAGAAATTACGTGATGTTGCAGGGCATGAACAAGTTCGGATGTTTGAAATTAAATTAAGTCAGGGCGCAAAACCAGGTAAAGGTGGTTTGTTGCCTGGTGCGAAGGTCAGCGAAGAGATTGCCCATATTCGTGGTATTGAAGTGGGGCAAGATTCGATAAGTCCGAATCGACATGTGGATATTGATTCACCCAGTGATATTTTGGATATGGTTGAACGTGTTCGGCGGGTGACAGGTAAGCCTGTGGGTATCAAGTTGGTTTTAGGTGGTTGTAATGTTTTGGACCACTTGTTTGAAGAAATTCAAAAACGTGGCTTGGACTCTGCCCCTGATTTCATCACGCTTGATAGTGCTGATGGTGGTACTGGTGCAGCACCGCAAGCCTTGATGGATTATGTTGGCATGCCACTTTCAGAAAGCCTGCCGATGCTGGTGAATCATCTGGTGGGCTATGGTTTGCGTGAGAGGATTAAAGTGGTGAGTTCAGGGAAATTGGTAACACCTGCGAATGTAGCATGGGCATTGGCGATGGGAAGTGATTTTGTGCTGTCAGCACGTGGTTTTTTATTCTCTTTGGGCTGCATTCAAGCCTTGCAATGCAATAAAAACACCTGCCCAACAGGCATTACAACACATAACCTGCGCTTGCAAGCGGGTTTGGATCCAGAGGATAAATCCGAACGTGTTGCCCATTATGTTGAAAATATATTGCATGAGGTGGGTGTGATTGCTCATTCATGTGGGGTGCGACGTTTGCGGCAATTAAAACGCCATCATGTTCGGCGGGTGGATGCACATGGTCGTTCGGTAAGTATGGCTAGTGTCTTTCCTGATACAGTAGAAGGAAAGCCACATGGTGAATAATGCTGCATGTCAATGTCGGTTCTTGGGTTATACCTTGCAAAGTTGTAAAAGGTGTATTATAAATATCATGTGGTTTTAATCTTTGAGGGAGGATTTATGCGSTATTTACTTACGTTTGTGGTGGTTTTATTATTTAGTTCGACAGCCTTTGCATCGGGTTTTGCGGTTAAGGATCAAGGAACGAAAGCGATGAGTTTGGGAAATGCTTTTACGGGTGTTGCCGATGATACAACGGCAGCATGGTATAACCCTGCGGCTTTGGCGTTTCAGGATGGTATTTCGGTTACAGGAGGTGCTCAGCTTGTGATGCCGAAGGTTGATTATACTGCCTCTACTGGCACAACATATGCCATGGACAAAAAGAATCATGTGGTTCCATTTGTTTATATGAGTTATTCTTTAGAAGATTCGCCATTGGCTTTTAGCTTGGCTGTGAATGCACCCTTTGGTCTTTCAACGGATTGGACAGATTCAGGTGCTCCTTTTACAAAAATACTTAACCCCGGGTTGGTATCTGGTTCGTTGACTTTCTCAGAAATTAAATTGATTAATGTGAATCCGAGTATTGCTTATAAAATTAATGATAATATATCGGTTGCCGTTGGTGTGATGTATTTTGATGTACCCAAACTAGCATTTGATAATGTGGGTGTATCCCAACATGGTAGTGGTAATGGCTGGGGGGGGAATGCAGCCATCTTTTATAAGGGAGATGGTTTTAATGCAGGTCTGACTTATCGCAGTCGTGTAAAGGTTGATGTTTCAGGCACTGCAAGAGGGCATTCAGGCTTGGCTTTGATTGGTAAGAGTGCGTTGATTGGTGTGACATCAACGGTGGATACATCTTTTACAACGCCTGATATGGTATCAGGGGGTATATCTTTTCACCCAATGGAGAATGTTTTGCTTAGTGCACAGGTGGACTGGGTGAATTGGAAAACATTTGATAAATTAGATTTCACTTATGGAGCATCAGCGTTGAATGGCGTGACAGGCACGAGCAAGAGTGTTGCAGAAAACTGGAAAGCAACCACGTCTTTTTCTTTGGGTACAGAGTGGTCTTTTCAGAAAGATATGCATTTGAGGGCGGGATATGCTTTTGATCCTACACCTATTAGCGCATCAGAATTTTCTCCGCGCATCGCGGATAATGACCGTCACTTTCTCACGCTTGGTTATGGGCAGGATTTTTCAATGGGTACGTTAAACCTTGCTTATGGTTATATTCTCATAAACAAATTGAATCAGACAGCTTCACCAGCGGCAAGGCAGCGTAATGGCACATACAAAGGAAATATTCATATTGTGTCTGCTGATTATACATTACGCTTTTAATTTGGAGTAAGAGTCTAAGGAAGGGAGCTACGGCTCCCTTTTTTATGCTTGGAACTTGAAACCGCCCTTTAATAAGTTGCTGATGTGAAAGAACTTGGTCTAAACTAGGACTAAAGCTTGGTTCTTTTAAAAATAGTCATGTGTTTGGAGGTGTCTATGCAGTGGTTTGTTTTATTAGCGTTTGTTTTTGTGTTGTTGTTTGCTCTTTTCCGCTTTCAACTTTCATTGTTGGTTTGGACGGCTGTTATTGCTGGTTCATTGTTTGTTATGACGGTATTCGGCTGGCTTGGTGGCATTTTAGCAACGGTATTATGGTTGCTGTTTGCTGTATGCATGATTCCATTGCATTGGCCAGAATTACGTATGCGCTGGCTGACTGAACCATTGTTTCACTATATGAAAAAGTCATTGCCACCAATCTCTAGCAGTGAAAAGGCTGCGATGGAATCGGGTACAGTAGGGTGGGATGCGGAGTTGTTCTCTGGCAACCCTGATTGGCAATGTTTATTAAGTATCCCTAAAAACAAGCTTAGCGATGAAGAGCAGTATTTTTTGGACCATGATACTGAAGAGCTTTGCAAGATGTTGGATGACTGGGATATTACCCATAAACGCAATGATTTATTGCCAGAAACATGGGGGTTTATCAAAGAACATGGATTTTTTGGTATGATTATCCCCAAAGAGTACGGCGGTTTGGCTTTTTCGACGTATGCACATTCGCAAGTAGTACAAAAAATTGCCAGCCGTTCTTTATCGGCGGCTGTGACAGTGATGGTTCCTAACTCACTGGGACCTGCGGAGCTTCTTTTATCATATGGTACAGATGACCAAAAAGAACAATATTTATCTAAATTAGCAACAGGTGAAGAAATTCCCTGTTTTGCATTAACCAGCCCTGTTGCAGGCTCCGATGCTGGCGCAATGACGGATACGGGAGTGGTTTGCAAAGGAAAATATAATGGTAAAACGGTACTTGGATTTCGTATTAATTGGGAAAAACGCTATATCACTTTAGGGCCAGTTGCGACGGTACTTGGTCTAGCTTTTCACGCCTATGATCCTGATCACTTATTGGGTGAGCAAGATGATTTGGGTATTAGTTGCGCCCTGATTCCAACAAAGACAAAAGGTGTGAAAATAGGGCGTAGGCATTACCCACTCAATGCGGCATTTATGAATGGTCCGAATAGCGGTAAAGATGTGTTTGTACCGATGGATTGGTTGATTGGCGGACAGGAATATATAGGTAAAGGCTGGCAAATGCTGGTTGAGCGGTTGGCAGTGGGGCGTGGTATTTCTTTGCCAGCTCTAAGTGTTGGGGCTGGTAAACGTGTCAGTCAGGCAACAGGAGCCTATGCACGGATTCGTAAGCAGTTTCATCTTCCCATTGGTCGCTTTGAGGGTGTGCAAGAGGCGATGTCTCGTATTGGTGGACTTACCTATATGATGGATTCAGCAAGGTTACTTACATTATCCATGTTAGATCAGGGTGAGAGACCTGCGGTGATCACTGCGATTGTGAAATATTATTTAACCGAGGGCATGCGTCAGGTGGTTAATGATGGTATGGATGTGCATGGTGGGCGTGGTATTTGTATGGGACCATCGAATTATTTGGCACGTATGTATCAAACCATACCTGTTGGCATCACGGTGGAAGGCGCGAATATCCTGACTCGAAGCATGATTATTTTTGGACAAGGTTCGATGCGTTGTCATCCGTTTATACAGCAGGAGATGGAAGCATTGCAATCCGATGATATGCATGGTTTTGATGCACTTATACTGCAACATGCAGGGCATCTCACACGTAATATTGCTCGTTCATTTTTGTTTTCTGTGAGTGGTGGGCGTTTGGCGACAAGCCCTGTAAGCGGTGATATGGCACTGTATTATAAACAATTGGCACGTTTTTCGGCTGCATTTGCAGTGGTGAGTGATGTTGCATTGATGGTATTGGGTGGAAAGCTTAAGCGCAAAGAAATGTTATCAGGGCGTTTTGCCGATGCGCTTGGTTATATGTATATATGTTCAGCGACGCTTAAACGTTTTGAAGATGATGGKCRGCCWGMMWSTGATWWGYYGMWANYTGMATNGGGYWTGCCAATATAGTCTGTATCAGGTGCAGCAGGCTTTGGATGCCGTGATCCGTAACTTTCCGCTGCGCTTGCTGGCGCGTGAAAACTATGACCGTGTGGTCGGCATCGT
>NVTQ01000073.1:9188-10699 GCA_002401635.1 Pseudomonadota bacterium | reverse complement strand
TAGTCCGCTTATTTAGTCAGAGTAGGGATACACCCGCCTTATGATGCAAAAGATTCGCCACCATATGTTGGGCACATTTCGTGGTCGCTTGGCATTGCTGTATATTGCAGTGGAGTTATCGATTCTTATTTTTGCGGCATTGGTTATTTATTTCTTTTTGGCACGCCAAGTTTATCAAAACCTTGATGATGCATTGTTATCGCAATCACAGACATTAGAATTAGAATTGGAGCAGTCAAATAGTTATTATTGGCTGACAGTGTTGGATAATTATGCTCGTGATACCCGCGATTCTGTTGAGCTTATTACCGCCAATGGTGTAATCCAATATATGTCTGATAAAAGTTTGGTGGGTACAGGTGGCAACCAAGTCAGTTTCGCTTTGGGTCAAGCCATGGCTGGAAAAGAAGCTGTGTTTATCTCCACTGACTCACTGCTGCGCAAAAGTAATATGCGCGTTTTAGCCCTACCTATCCATAAATCAGGGCGTGTTGTTGCAGTCATATTAATTGGCCATAATACCAGTGAAATACAAAGCTTTTTCAAATTACTGTACACCATTGGTGGRTTTCTTGGGCTTATTTCGATTGTKTTGAGTGCWTGGGCTGGTTATATGATGTCCAAACGTGCGYTGCGCCCTATYGARGCRATYAARRAAACWGCCAAGGCGGTTGCRCGGGGYGAYCTTTCYCAGCGTTTGTCGAGYCATGCYARAGANYATGAAATTGAGGAGCTTGAAAAGAAYCTTAAYCATATGTTTGAGGCRCTAGAGKCRAGYTTTAAATCRCAAAAACGCTTTACCGCMGATGCCTCACATGAGTTRCGTATGCCATTAACCATTTTAAARGGTGARATTGAAGTRGCACTTCGGCAAACRCGYAGTGTCAAAGAGCATGAAGWGWTGCTSAARCAGCACTTGGATATTGTGGCTCGCATGCAACGTATTGTTGATGATTTATTAACCTTGGCACGGGCTGATGCTGGCATGCTTGAATTGGAGCAAAAGACACTCGATCTGTCATTGTTATTGCAAGAAGTTGGTCAACAGCATTTGATTCTGTTTGAGCAACGGCAGTTGCGTTTGGAAACGGATATTCAAGATGATTTAGATGTGATGGGGGATCAGGGGCAGCTTGAGCGAGTCATCTTTAATTTGCTCAGTAATGCTTATAAGTATGCACCGCAAGGCTCGACTGTTTGGCTGACTGCTTATGCCAAACAAGACCATGTATTGATTACGGTTTGTGATGAGGGCATGGGTATTTCGAAGGAACATCAAAGCCGCTTGTTTCATCGTTTTTATCGGGTTGATGATGCGCGTGCCCGCAAACAGGGTAGTGCTGGTTTAGGGCTAGCTATTTGTAAGCATATTGTTGAGGCTCATTATGGTGAGATATGGGTAGAGAGCGAGGAAGGTAAAGGGGCATCTTTTGTGGTGCGTTTGCCACTAAGTAGTTTGAAYCCTGARCATMATCARCGCCTTCAAACMATGATGAAAAAACACCCTGAGG
>NVTQ01000073.1:0-9183 GCA_002401635.1 Pseudomonadota bacterium | reverse complement strand
CATGAYACCYCAGGRTGTTYGATRKKTTTATTGMGRYAGTTTGATTTTCCAAATATGGAAGCGWYCRACATKWCCTKRMACTTGATGYTCWGMYWTGAGTGATTTRCTYAYTTTRCGATCTGAATGAAAATAAACRTAACCATYWTTKGCAAYWGATGGCGCACCATCACGGGCATTRTCRAAGGTTAATTGTGTTAACTGTTTGCCTTCACGGGTGACTGCCCAAATATCCCATTGATTCTTTTTACCACCGCGCATATCGGTATGTGAGCGGTTGGATGTGAATACAATCCATTGACCATCAGGRCTCCATGTAGGYTGTATGTCCATGCTACGAACATCACTTAATTCAGCSAGGTTTTTSCCATCAACGTCCATCATAAATAAATGCACACTGCGTCCAATAGGCATAGAAAAGACAATGCGCTTACCATCTGGAGAAAGCGCAGGCTGAAAGCCTTCACTTAAACGTTTTTCAGAGCCATCGGCTGTGATATGTACGATATAACCATGAGTACCAGCGATTTCCCAGTTATTAAAATTATCCAAGTGCCGTTTTTTCATATGCTTATCATGACCATGCATGATAAGGCGTGTTGCGATAATACTTCCATCTTTTAATAAAGTAATATCTTTCAGCTTGCCCGTCAGCTCTTTTGCACGGCGCATCAAACCTTCACCGTCAGCAGGCTTTTGCCATAGTCCCAGTGAGCCAGTACGGCTGGATAAAAAAGAAACATCATTACCCAACCAAGCCACGGAACCCAATGCAGCCAAGTCATCGGTGACCGTATTGAGTGGGTCGCCGTTTTGAATAGCACGTCGAGAAATCCAATAGTTTTTAGATTTCCCTGTAAGCGTTAACAGATAGTTCCCATCAGGAGATACCTTGGGATACATCTCACTTTCTTTGGGCTCTAAGGTAATAAGCTCAGCTGAATCGGCAGGTGCTTCTTTGGCTTGTTGATTGCTYCCTTCCAGAAARCCAAATAAATCATTGGCCTGTGCTGTGGATAGACTCATGGTAAGGGCAATTAAAAGCAGTGTTTTTTTCATTGATATGTGATCCTTTTTTTTATTTTTRTGTGTRGGTGTAGGTTTTATTGAAATTCAACTTGCCACAAATTCCAGTCGGAAACTGTTTTGCCTTGAGGCTTTTCTAAATCGCGGTTGGAGTGAAAAATTAGGCTGTGATTATCTTTCCATGTTGCACCACCATCGGTGGCACGCGGTGCATTGGTAATACGGGTTGTTTCGCCTGTAGCAACATCCATGACATAAATAGAGGTATGGCGAACATTGCCAGCACTATCGCGGTTGGAGACARACGCAAGTTGTTTACCATCGGGGCTAAAAGCGGGTTCAAACTCACCAAATTCACCTGTGGTTAATTGTGTGAGACCTGTGCCATCGAGGTTTTGCACCCATAAATCGTAATTGCCATTCACTTCGCGCACAAATGCGACACGCTTACCATCGGGGGAGATGCTTCCGTCAAAGGCGTTGGGYAGCATGCTTAGYTCACTATTTCCGCGTTTAAAAACAAACAATGATGGTGAATGRAGTTTRTTTTTTGTYCCTGCTTTTGTRTCTTTGTAAGACATTTTGTAAGCGACATAATTGGAGTTATARAYGCGCCAGTTYTGACCYAAAAGTTCGTKGTTATTGGGGYTMACAAACTCATTAAGCAAYTGGTTGTGRCGGATTTTTTGYAAGGTTGCATCAAAGCACCATGTTTGGGCATCGGCAGATGCAYTCAARTGCCCAGGAATCAAACCGCCTCGAAATAATGCCATATTGGCAATGGCAACATGAGAATCACCTTTACCCTTCCAAAACCACGCAGAAACGGGGCCCATGCGATTGCTAACATAACCAATACCACCATCTTTAAGGGCAACACCTTGGCGCAAGACTTCATTTAAAATCATGGGTTTAATGCGCTTACCTTCCATGTCAGGCTGGTTCACAGGCACGCGAACAACACTAAATGTATCCCTATGGTTTTCATTGAAAACCATGAAAGAGCCCGCAATAGATGGATAAGTTAAAGCAAGTTTTTTATCAAATAGAACAGAAGTTACGGGGAACAATTCTTTTTCAATAGGCTTGGCGTGCACAAAAATTGGTTCTGCCAAAGCGGCAACTGCAATCGCAGCCAAGCTGAGTGAGCGTATCCATGTTGTCTTCATTAAATACTCCTTGTTTTTCATAAGATGTATGCAGTTTGGCGCAGGATAGCAGAGCCTAAGTGATATGTGTCACACATGAATGGATTGTAATGGAACATTTATGTTTCTTGTAGAAAAAGCTCAATACGACAGCGTATTTGATCGCGCACACGGGCAAACGCACGCATGACTTCTTCTTCCGTGCCACTTGCTTTGGCAGGGTCATCAAACGGCCAATGTTCACGTTTTCCTTTGATAGAAAATACAGGGCAATGTGCATCGGCATGTGTACACACAGTGACCAGTAAATCCAATGTTTCTAGGATGGCTGTATCGACAATTTCCGATGCTTGGGTTGAAATATCCACGCCTGCATCTTTCATGACAGTAATGGCACGTGGGTTCTTGCCATGTGCCTCAATCCCTGCAGAAAACACGTCATAAGCATCGCCGCCTAAATGTTTCAGCCAGCCTTCAGCCATTTGTGAGCGACAGGAATTTCCAGTGCATAAAAATAAAACACGTTTTTTCTTCTTACTATTCATATCTAACCTCGTTCGTACCAAACTTTACTACGGTTTACTATTGCGACAACTGAAAGCATGACTGGCACTTCTACTAGCACACCAACAACCGTTGCCAAAGCTGCGCCCGATTCAAAACCAAAGAGTGCAATAGCGGTTGCGACAGCTAGTTCAAAGAAGTTGGATGCTCCAATCAGTGCTGAAGGGGCAGCAACACAATGGGCAACACCCAAGCGTTTGTTTAATAAATATGCCAAGCCTGATGTGAAATATACTTGGATGGTGATAGGGATTGCTAGCATAAGAATCACCAAAGGCTGTGCTAAAATTTGTTTGCCTTGGAAAGCAAACAACAACACAATCATGAGTAAAAGTGCAGCCATAGAGTAAGGCTCCATGCGTTGTAATGTGAGTTTTAAACACTGCTTTCTTAATAAATACTTGCGCCAAAAATATGCGATAATAACAGGTACAATAATATAAATTAAAACAGATAATAGTAAGGTGTTCCACGGGATATGAATGGAAGCCATGCCAAGAAGCAGTCCTACAATGGGGGCAAAGGCGACAATCATAATCAGATCATTCAATGCGACTTGGGAAAGTGTGAACTGAGCATCTCCTCCTGATAGCTTGGACCATACAAAAACCATGGCTGTACAGGGGGCGGCAGCGAGAATGACCAGACCAGCATAATAACTATCCCATTGTAGCGGGTCTAAAAAGTCGGAAAATACATGGTAAATAAAAAACCAACCCAAGAGTGCCATTGAAAAAGGTTTAACAAGCCAATTGATACCAACGGTGACGATAATACCATTGCGATGCTGCCAAACTTTATGCAGTGCGGTATAATCAATATTAAGCAGCATGGGTAAAATCATAATCCATATCAATATAGCGACACTTAAATTGATATGCGCAACTTCAAAGGTGCCCAAAGATAACGTGAATTTAGGGGCAATATTTCCAAGCACAATACCTATCAACATGCTTAAAAATACCCAAAGGGTTAGGTATCGGGCAAAGAGGCTCAAGTTTTTTTGTACAGGGTTTGACATATAGCACCTCGTATTGAAGTGCTAAACATATCCATTAATCCGAATATGTAAATATTAAAATTTATAAGATGTTAGAATGTTGTGTAATGCCTTGAGGTCTTGTTGTATCTGTGGGCTTTCTTGTTTTTGAAGAATAACAACAATCTGTGCTGATAAATCGCCACATAGGTGGTAATACATCCACTTCCCTTCTCGGCGGGTTACGACCAAATTAGCATGTCGCAAAACACTCAAATGACGGGAAATCGTGCTTTGTGGCAACTGTAGGGCATCAACTAGGTGGCAAACACAAAGTTCCTTATGTTGACCCAATAAAGCAAAAAGACGTAGCCGAATAGGATCGCCCAATGCTTTAAAGCTTGCAGATAACGCTTGTATCAAGCGCTGGGTTTGATGCGGTCAATAATATGATGACCTTGGCGTTGATGTAAGATAACTGCCAAAATATGTGCGCCCAACAAGATCTCAAGCACAACAACGGTAAACTCATGTACTTCCGCAACCAGCTCAACCCACATCGTTTGAGGCGCAGTAATGCTCCAGCCAAAGTATAAAAGTGTGCCTGTGACTGCCATCGTAATAGAAGCCAATAGAATAAAGCCGTGCACACTGCGTGCCACTGCCTCACCATCTTCGGGTGGCGCAAGTTTCATGGATTTCCAGCCAGACATTTGCAACTTGATTTCGCGGCTCAATTGGCTGCGACCAGGCGCAAACAGCCAAGGAAGTAGGTGCCGCCAATTAGCGCCTGGTAATGAAGTCATGGCTAATAGGATGCGAATGACCAAAAGAGATGCAATAAACAGACCTAGATACTCATGTACTTCAAAACCCAATGTTTCTTCAACAGGGCCTACTTGAGGTATGCCATGAGACTCATGTGCCACGGCAGGGGTAACCCAAGAGATAGATGCTTCATGCCCATCCTCCACCTCTGGCACATCCATTAACTCACCGATGGCCAGTTGGCTAATCATACATAATGCAAAAATACTGTGAAAAATGCGGATTGACTTAGCATAGGCTTGATCTTTTACTGTTTGAGTCGTCATTTTACTTTCCTGCCAATTGATTCATACGCAGACGCAATGCATTGAGTTTGATAAAACCATCAGCATCTTTTTGATTGTATGCGCCTTCATCATCTTCAAAGGTGCATAGGCGTTCATCAAACAATGAGTTGTCTGATTTGCGACCTACAACCATGGTGTTTCCTTTATATAACTTTAAACGAACCGTACCATTCACCGTAGCTTGCGATGCATCAATAGCTGATTGCATCATGCGTGTTTCAGGGGCGAACCARTAACCATTGTAAATAAGCTTGGCATAGCGTGGCATTAATTCATCTTTTAAGTGTGCTGCTTCGCGATCGACCGTAATGGACTCAATAGCGCGATGGGCTTTAAGCATAATCGTGCCACCTGGCGTTTCATAACAACCACGCGATTTCATGCCGACATAACGATTCTCAACAATATCGATGCGACCAATACCATGCTTGCCACCCAAACGATTAAGTTCACGCAACACTTCGGCAGGGGTCATGATCACATCATTGACGGCAACAATATCGCCACCTTTGTACGTGAGTTCGAGATATTCTGCTTCATCAGGTGCAGATTCAGGTGATACCGACCAACGCCACATGGATTCAGAAGGTTCAACCCAAGGGTCTTCCAAATCATAACCTTCATAAGAGATATGCAACAAATTGGCATCCATTGAATAAGGAGACTTACTTCCAGCGCGTTTGCGCTCAACTTCAATGCCGTGTTTATCACAATATGCCAGCATATCATTGCGCGAATTTAAATCCCATTCACGCCATGGTGCAATGACTTTCACATCAGGTTTTAGAGCATAAAAGCCCAGTTCAAAACGTACTTGATCGTTGCCCTTACCTGTTGCGCCATGTGCCACAGCGTCAGCACCTTCGATATTGGCAATTTCAATCATGCGTTTGGAAATAAGAGGGCGAGCAATGGAAGTTCCCAATAAATATTCGCCTTCATAAATAGCATTGGCACGAAACATTGGGAATACAAAATCGCGAACGTACTCTTCGGTTAAATCATCAATATAAATAGCTGATGCACCGCAGGCTTCGGCTTTGATACGCGCCTCTTCAACCTCTTCACCCTGCCCAATATCGGCAGTAAAGGTGACGACATCACAGTCATAGGTGTCTTGTAACCATTTTAAAATAATGGAGGTGTCCAGCCCGCCAGAATAGGCTAAAACAACCTTATTTACACTTGATTTTGACATACAAACTCCAGTTATTGTTGCAATAAAAATTCGAGCAATGCTTTTTGTGCATGTAAGCGATTTTCCGCTTCATCCCAAACGACCGACTGTGTGCCATCAATCACCGCTGCAGAAACTTCTTCACCACGATGGGCTGGTAAACAGTGCATAAACAATGCATTCGGCTTGGCATGTGCCATGATGCGTTCATCAATAATATAACCTGCAAAGGCTTTTTCGCGCTCGGCTTGCTCTTCTTCTTGTCCCATCGAAGCCCAAACATCGGTTGTGACCAAATCCACACCAGAGACGGCAGCACGAACATCGTGGGTTAATTCGATTTGAGCACCCAAGTTGCGAGCCGCTTGCAACAATGAGGCAGTGGGTGCGTAACCCTCTGGGCAAGCAAGATTTAAATGGTAACCAAATGCCACGGCACCATTGATCCAAGAGTGCGCCATATTATTACCATCACCAACCCATGCAACAGTTCTTCCGCGAATCGAATCACGATGCTCGCGATAGGTCATGACATCGGCTAAAACCTGACATGGATGGGTTAAATCTGTCAGTGCATTGATAACAGGTACTGTGGCATATTGGGCAAACTTCTGCACCATGACATGATCGAATGTACGAATCATGACCGCATCAACCATACGTGATAATACACGCGCCGAATCTTCAATGGGCTCGCCACGCCCCAGTTGGGTTGTGCCAGAATGTAAAAATAATGCATGACCACCCAATTGATACATGCCCACTTCAAAGGATATGCGTGTACGGGTGGATGCCTTGTCAAAAATCATGCCCAGCGTTTTTCCTGCTAGGGTATGATGGCTTTCGCCTGCTTTCTGCATGGTTTTGAGTTCACAGGCACGCGTAAGAATGGATTCAAGCTCACGAGGCTCAAGGTCTAATAATGTTAGAAAATGTTTCATGTTGAAAACTCGGTTAAACTTTGTTCTAATTTTTCTAGGGCTTCGCAGACTTCGGCTTCACTGACATTGAGTGCTGGCAGCATGCGCAAAACATGTGTGCCAGCGGGCAAGACAAGCAAGCCATGTTGGCGACACAAATTGATGATTGGTGCCACTTCACATGTGCATAACAAGCCAAGTAAAAGCCCTTGACCGCGCAATGCCTTGAGGCAATCAAAGCGGTTTATTAAAGCCGTTAAACCATCTTGGAGTTGCTGATTTCGCGCGTTGACATTGTGAAGCAAGCCTTCGTGTTCAATGGCATGCAAGACCGTTAACGCAGCCGTGCAAGATAGTGGGTTACCGCCAAATGTAGAGCCATGCGTGCCCGGCGAAAATGAGGCTGCAACTTTTTCTGATGCCAGCATCACACCGATAGGCATGCCGCCACCCAAACCTTTTGCCAAGGTGATAATGTCAGGTTGAATAGAGGCGTGTTCGCAGGCAAACATCGTACCTGTGCGACCAATGCCTGTTTGGACTTCATCCAACATGAGTAATATGCCATGCTCATCACAAAGCTTGCGAACACCTTGTAAGTATTCGGTTGTGGCAAGATTAACGCCGCCTTCACCTTGCAATGGCTCCAATAAAATAGCCGCAGTTTTATCATCAATGGCATGACGCAGGGCAGCCAAATCATTCAGTGGCACATGGATAAAACCAGCGGGCAAAGGATCAAAGCCAACCTTTACCTTATCTTGCCCTGTGGCGGTTAGTGTTGAAAGCAAACGACCGTGAAATGAATTGGTTGCGGTAATAACGGTGCGCCGATTCGAGCCTACATCATAAAAGAATTTGCGTGCGAGTTTAATCGCTGCTTCATTCGCCTCTGCGCCAGAGTTGCAGAAAAAAGCCTGCTCAAGCCCCGATAAWKKRGCTAATTTTTCAGCCARTTCAGCTTGTTGAGGGATRTGATAGAGRTTTGARCAATGCARCATTTTMTGCGTTTGWGCATGYAGGGCTTTCACCATAGCAGGGTGTCCRTGSCCCARTGTGTTYACTGCGATGCCAGCAACAAAATCAAGGTATTTGTTATCATTATCATCAAAGACATAAGACCCTTCACCACGAACAAGGGTGAGGGGGAGGCGGGCATAGGTTTTCATCACATGACTCATTTTGCGAACTCTAAGTGGCTACTATGATAAACGCACCTTTTTCATGCTATTCAGAGCTTCTTTAAAGCCTTTCAAGTGTTAAACGAGATACTTTTGCAATACGGGAGATGTCTGTAAAAGCGCATCAATTTTATCTTTGGGCGAGTAACGCAGTAATTGATGTACTTCTTCAATGTGCCGAAGATTTGGCCAATGTTGATATACAAATAGCTTGGCAAGATCGCATAGCGTACAGGCTGGATTCTCGCTGGCTTTATGGTGATTCAGCGCGGACTGCACAAGGACATCAGGCATGCCCCAGCATTYTAACATGATTGCACCGACTTCGGCATGGTCAACGCCATAGAGTGATTTTTCAGCATCGCATAAGGCTTCACTATGCAACGAAGGCAAATCTCTATCAAAATAATTCTGATCCACTCGTGTGGTCAAAATAACTTGCCCAACGTCATGCAATAAGCCCATCATAAACACTGTGGATATAGGGGTTGGCGGGGGTGTTTTTAAACGTTGATAGAAGTGTTTGGATATTGCGGCTGTCGCATACGAATTAGCCCATAAGCCGTGTACACGATGCACGCTTTTGGTGGTGGTAAACATTTGCAACAAAGACATGGACATGGCGACTTCAGCAGATGCGCTAACACCCAATCGCGCAATAGCATGGGGCAAGGATGATAGCGCTCTTCCATGTGGGTTGTAGGATGCTGAATTGGCTATTTTTAAAAGGGTTGATGCGGTAGCGAAATCGGTCTCGATGATATTGCTCAAAGCCTCACCGCTACTATGTGGATGCTCAATAACATCACGAATTTTTAGAAAGCGGTCGGGTAATGTTGGCATATCTTGGGTGTCTTGAATAAGTGCAAGACTTTCTTCGCGGCTAGAAATGGCTGTAGTCATAAAATCATTACAAGCAAATGAAATGCCATGATTGGCTGTATACAAGACTTTGTTTGTCAAGTTCAAGATTTATAAGTGTTAGCGCAAAATGAAAGTGTCCGCTTTTAGCAAAGTAGAAATGTCCCCTTTAGCGTACGTGCTGGAGGTTGCATATGACAGCGGAGATACTACAG
>NVTQ01000072.1 GCA_002401635.1 Pseudomonadota bacterium | reverse complement strand
CTAGGGCGAAGTGGGGGAGTTTGCAAGCATTAGTTTCCGATTGGGTGATTCGTCGCTATCCTGCCGCGCACTGCTGATTTATTAGTATACGTGAGGATTAGCATGTTTGGGGGTAATGATGTCCATCAAATCTGATAAGTGGATACGCCGYATGGCRCAAGAGCAGCGAATGATTGAGCCTTTTGTAGACGGGCAGGTAAAGCACTGYGATAAGGGCTCTGGTCTGGTCTCTTATGGCTTATCATCCTATGGTTATGATGTGCGCTGCGCTGATGAATTTAAAGTTTTCACCAATATTAACTCTGTGATTGTTGATCCGAAGAATTTTGATGAGAATAGTTTTGTCGATGTAAAATCGGAYGTTTGYATTATTCCGCCSAAYTCWTTTGCTTTGGCACGYACYGTKGAATAYYTGCGWATTCCGCGYTCGGTGTTGACCATTTGTTTGGGKAAATCRACSTATGCRCGTTGYGGTATYATTGTGAATGTCACGCCGYTRGAGCCTGAATGGGAAGGGCATGTGACGTTGGARTTTTCYAATACSACRCCWTTGCCWGCRAAAATTTATGCRGGTGAAGGYGTGGCGCARTTYTTATTYTTTGGYGGYGAYGAAGATTGTGARATTTCTTACAAAGATCGCGCAGGYAAATATCAAGGGCAAACGGGCGTGACGGTACCAAAACTATAATGCGTTTATCCAATATTCTTTCCAATGCAGAGAAGCCTTTAATTTCATGTGAATTTTTCCCSCCWAAGACKGATAARGGYGAAGAAAATYTATGGAAATGYTTRMARGARCTWCAAGYGATAAMCCCTGCCTATGTTTCAGTGACTTATGGTGCTGGTGGCACGACACAAGAGCGCACCAAGCGGATTGTTTTGGGCATCAAAGAAAAGACAGGCTTGTCACCTGTGGCGCATTTAACGTGTGTTGGCTCCACGACCGAGGAGCTTGGTGRTTTRYTGGATGAATATGCRCAGGCTGGTATTGAAAATATTCTAGCTTTACGTGGTGATGCRCCAGAAGGGCAAGATAGCTTTGAAATGACAGATGGTGGTTTTGCRTATGCCACGGATTTGATTGATTTTGTGCATAGTAGAGGAGATTTTTCGATTGCTTGTGCGACTTACCCAGAAGGTCACCCTGAATCCAAGGGYGGTGTTGCGGATGATATTCGTTATTTGAAGATGAAACAGGATAATGGCGCGATATGTGCAGTCACCCAATACTTTTTTGACAATGAACTGTTTTTTCGTTTTCGTGATGAAGCCGTAAAAGCGGGTGTTACCATGCCTTTAATTCCTGGCATGATGCCCATTTTGAATTATGAGCAGATTGTACGTTTTTCAGYCATGTGTGGGGCATCCATTCCTGCTTTTGTGCATGAGAAAATGCAACCGATTCAAACAGACTTGGATGCAGTGAAGGCTTTGGGTATTGAGTTGGCGACGAAACAGTGCCAAGCATTGATTGCCAATGATGTTGCAGGGCTGCATTTTTAYACCCTAAACAAATCTGAAGCGATGATTGCTGTTGCCAAAGAGCTGTAAAAGGCAGAGCCGTTTGTGGACGAAATAATGATGAAATTCTGGAATATTACTAGAAGGTTTTGACAAGCTGTAATGCGCTGCTTATAGTGCCGCGCTCTTTGCTGTTATTGCAAAGAAACTATAAAGACATACCTTGCTCTGGATGCGCAAATATCTGGAGCGTACTTAAGGTACACCGAGAGGGCGCCGTGTATTACGAAACTATTTTTATCGTGAATCCTGATGTTTCACAAGAAAACACTGAAGAATTAACCGATGCGTTGGTTGAACGTGTTGAGAAGGCCGCTGGCCGCATTGTGAAACGCGAATATTGGGGCTCACGTCCATTGGCATACAGCATTGCCAAACGCAAACGTGGACATTATGTATTGTTGGTCACCGATGGTGAGCCAGCTGCAATCCAAGCTTTGGAAGCTGCTATTCGCCTTGAAGAACGCGTTATGCGTTTCTTAACAACCCGCTTGACTGAACTTTCAGATGCGCCATCACCATTGATGCGTCGTAAGTCTGTACCAGCTGAAGAAGCTGCGTCAACGGACGAAGCTGCTACAGAAGCGAAGACTGAAGAAGTCAAAGCAGATGAAACGCTTGCAGAAGCCAAAGTAGAAGACAAAGCGGAAGTGAAAACAGAAGCTGAAACAGAAGCTAAAGTGGAAACCAAAACGGAAAAAACTGCAGAAGCGAAAGTAGAAGGAAAAACTGAAGCTGCTGCAAGCAGTGAAGAAGCTTCTGCCTAAACACAATCATCTGGTTCGGCTGCAAGGCCGACTCGATGATATTCATCAACGTTGGACCCCAGACGGAAGTCTGGCAGTGGTTGCTTCGTTGGTGATTCACCGACCACATTTGGGCGCGCAGCGTGCCAATATTGTCGATGAGCAACCTATGCCGTTGCGTGCGGTAGGGAAGATGGCTGAACAATTGGTGAAATGCCAAGATCAGGATATTACCGTCGAAGGCACGCTTCGCCGTCGTTATTATAGCCGAGATGGCGAGAAACGATGGGGGCAGGTTGAAATATGGGTGGATGTTTGCAGCCCGAAAATTTGAAATCTCAGGAGAGATGAAGATGAGTGAAGAAGTAAAAACAACTGAAACTAAAACAGCTGCGCCAGCGGCTACAGCATCAACTGATCGTCCAGCACGTCCAGCGGCATCGGGTGATCGTCGTCCAGCACGCCCAGCAGCATCGGGTGATCGTCGCCCAGCGCGTCGTCCAGCTGGTGGTGGTCGTTTTCAGCGCCGTCGTAAGTTTTGTAAGTTTTGTGCAGATAAGACTATGAATATTGATCATAAAGATCCTGTATTGTTGGGTCAGTTCATTACTGAGCGTTACAAGATCTTGCCATCACGTGTGACGGGTACATGTGCAAAACATCAACGTCGCTTAACAACTGCTATCAAACGTGCGCGTGTATTGGCGTTGTTATCTTTCACACCATTGCATCACGACTAAGTTAGGTTTGTTTAACATCTTAACATTCAACATGCAGTTAGTGTTAGGATGATGCTATGATAGAAGAGACGCGTTCTTTATCGCCTATCGCCAGTTTTATACTGACGAAGCATCTAGCTTGCACAGCACTGGCATTGGTTTTGTTGAGCTCGATGGTGTGGTTACCCGCATTATTTAGTTCCATACCACTGCTGGCATTGTTGTTTAGCTTTGTTGCAGTGATATTGCACATGTTGACACCMGCYTTGTTTGCTTTGATTTTYATGGGTGGYGGTATGCGTTACACCCTACAGGTCAGCGCTTTGGTGGCGGCAGTAGTCATGGTATTAAGTGGCTTTGATGTGCTGTTGGGATTGATGGTTGGTTTGTTTTATTGTGTTTTACCAGCCTTGGCAGCAAATAGTTTGAGGCTKATGRGCGGTGTRRGYCGCAGTGCTTCGCAGTTGCTTTGGGGTATGTTTGCWGCRGTGATGGTTGSATTGCTTATGGCTAGCCAATCSCAGGATTTGAGYWTGCATGCTTTTGTRRATCAGTTGCTAGCTCCGMTGTTTGAAGTGATRMARRATGGTGGTRTGCAAGCGGGWGCRGCYCAGCTKGATGCCAARGSYTTGCAGCAGACACAGGTTTTGCTTRGCTGGATTATGCCAGGKTTTATGGCMTTTRGTTTGTGGATGGTRTGGTGGTCGAACGTATTGTTGGCACGRAAAGTKGCSATGCGTTATGGGTTTTATGTAGGTGATACTGGATCGTTGTTGCAACTTCGTTTTGGTAAACCGATAGGTTATGCATTGATGTTGAGCCTTATTTTGGCAAATGTTGATGCGGGATCTGTACAATATATAGCGGTTAGCCTGGCATTGATGCTGGCTGGAGCTTTATCTGTACAGGGTATTGCGGTAGCGCATGTGTGGTTAAAAGCACGCGACATGAAAATGGTTATCGCAATGATGTATGTGTTGTTGTTTATATGGTTCATGATGGTGATTCCATTCATCATCTTGGGTCTGTTGGATATTTGGTTTGATTATCGTCGGAATAAGAATCCGACACTTGGAGGATAGTGATGCAGTTGATTCTATTGGAACGTGTTGATGGTCTAGGAAATGTTGGTGATGAAGTAARCGTGAAGCCTGGTTATGGCCGCAACTTCTTGTTACCACAAGAAAAGGCTATTGTTGCCAATGATGGTAACCGTAAAGTTTTTGAACGTCGTCGTACGGTGCTTGAAGCCAAGCATCAGGATGAATTGAGCAAAGCTCAAGCGACAGCTACGAAGTTGGCTGACCTTGAATTGTCTGTGATTCGTGCAACATCCGATGGCAAGAGCTTATACGGTTCTGTAACAAGTAATGACTTGGCTGGTTTGATGGCTGATGCAGGTTATGAAGTTGCACGTAGGTTTATTTTGTTGGATGAGCAAATCAAGATGGTTGGTGAGCATGTTTTCCGTGTTCGTTTGCATCCAGATGTTACGGCTAGCTTGTCTATCAAGGTTGAAGCTGAAAGCCTGTAAGCCTATATGAGCTTGTATATGCGTATGGACTCTTTTAAGACTGCGGAATGTTTTATGGCAGTATTAAAAGAGTCCTGCGCGTATGCTTCAAGCGTGTGTGGTTTAATATGTTTGAGTAACCCATCCCGTGGATTATAACGCCGCGCATTCAGAAACTGGTTTGCGTGAGAGGATTCCACCCCATTCATCGGATGCAGAATGTGCCGTTTTGGGTGGTGTTATGTTGGATCCCGAGGCGTATGAACGGTTGGAAGGGGTTCTTCTTTCTGAACACTTCTATGTCGAAGCAAACCGAAGAATTTTTGCTTGTATTGAAGATCTTGTAGCACGTCACCGCCCAGTTGATGCGCTGACCATTAAAGATCAAATGTCTAGTAATAATGATTTAGATTCTTGTGGTGGTGAAGAATATCTTGGTAAGTTGGTTACTTCCGTACCAACTGCTGCAAATGTTCGACATTATGCCCAAATTATTCGTGAGCGCGCCGTATTGCGACAGCTTCTTTCTGTGTGTGGCGGTGTGTCGCAAGATGTATATGAAGAAACTACACGTGAGGTTGCCGAGCATCTTGATCAGGCTGAAACACGTGTTTTAAATGTTGCCGAAGCCTTTAATCAATCGCGCCCGACCTTTAGTAAAATCGGCAGTCTTATGGCCGATGCCTATAATGAATTGCAAGATCGCTATAAAAATCAGCAGGCTGTTACAGGGGTTGCKACRGGCTTTAAAGACCTYGATGAACTRACCGCAGGCATGCARCGYGGTGATTTRATTGTTGTKGCAGGTCGYCCTTCGATGGGWAAAACYTCYTTTTCYATGAAYYTWGCGCAAAATGCAGCCATTCGYTCAGAAGARCCRCAAGTTGCAGCTATTTTCTCYTTGGAAATGGGTGCAGAGCAGATTGCTATGCGTATGYTGGCTGTGGAAGCACGTGTGGATATGGGRAATTTGCGCACAGGTCGTTTCTCGGCAGATGATTGGCGGAAATTAGCCACAGCAAGTGGTGCATTGGCAGAAGCTGAAATTTTTATTGATGATACCCCTGCYATTTCCGTTTTAGATATTCGAGCCAAATGYCGCCGCTTAARACGYGATKCCAAACGCTTGGATTTGGTTTTAATTGACTAYTTACAGCTTATGTCTGGTCGYCCTGGCGCAGACCGTCGGGATCAAGAAATATCTGAAATTACCCGCTCATTAAAAAGCTTGGCAAAAGAGCTGGATGTGCCTGTGATTGTATTATCACAGTTAAACCGCTCCGTTGAAGGACGAGCTGATAAACGTCCAATGATGTCCGATTTGCGTGAATCAGGCGCGATTGAGCAAGATGCCGATATTATTATGTTTCTTTATCGTGATGAAGTTTATAATAAGAAGCCTGAAAATGAGGGTTTGGCAGAGTTGATTATTGCCAAACAACGTAATGGTGCAATTGGCACAGTTAATCTAACCTTTTTGGCGAAATACACGCGTTTTGAAGATCGTGCGAAAGGCGAAACTTTTTAGTTAAATCCACTGTTGAAATATAGTGATTCATGCATGAAGTTACCATCATTCTATAATTTTCACGCTCGTCATTCCCGAAAGCTCGGGGGTGACGATGAAATGAAAAACTGCTCGCATGAAGGCGTAGCGGTAAAGCAATTCCTGAACGACTATAGGGCACCTCGAAAAACCTARCTATAGTGATTCATAAATTGATTTACCTTAGAAAAAAGCATTCATCTAAATGACACTTCATTGTTTGAAAACCCTCACACCCCAGGGTGGTCTCTCYGCCTTCGGCATTCACCTTCCCCCAACCCTCTCCCTCAAGCGGGAGAGGGAGTTTAGTCCCTTCTCCCACTTGAGGGGAGAAGGTTAGGATGAGGGGTGATATGGGTAAAGAATAGGGCAAATCAATTGCTGAATGACTATAGGGTACCTCGAAAAACCTAACTATTTCGTCATAGTGCCCTTTTCGCACCTGACTGCGTTGGATAAAAAAAGCAATAGCGTTGCTATTACTCATTTCACCACGCCTTGTCATGAACGAAAAATGGCGGCGTTTGACTCGCGTGAGGTTTTTCGAGGTGCCCTATAGAATGTGGATGCAGGGTGTAAGTATTTGGTTTGTATGGCGTTGTGGGAAAMCTTGTAGTTATCTTATTGGGTGATGAATGATTTCTTGGAATGTCAGACAAGCCAAAGAGTTGCGCCCCGCCCCGCATGTCAATGTCGGATCTTGGGGTGAGGTGCATGGATGCACCGAATGACTTACAGGTGTAAGCTCCGCTTTTTCGCCTTGTTCTTTGAAAAATTAGTGGCAATCTGAACAGCGACCTCGGTCGCGTTACCATTAGCGAACGCTTGAATCATAACATGAAGCATTTGCACATGTGTTGATTCAAGCGTTGTTATTTTTATAAATTATATGGAGTGAAAGATGCATTTAGGTGTAAATATTGATCATATTGCTACATTACGTCAGGCGCGTTTAACCACGTATCCTGATCCGATTGCGGCGGCATTGTTATGCTTGGCGGGCGGTGCGGATGGCATTACAGCGCATTTGCGTGAAGATCGCCGTCATATTCAAGATGCCGATATGGAGCGCTTTGCTGTATTGGCGCATGATGGCAAACTACACCTCAACATGGAAATGGCTGTGACCGATGAAATGGTTGCCATTGCCTGCCGTTTAAAACCACAGGCTGTGTGTCTTGTGCCTGAAAAACGWGAAGARYTRACCACTGAAGGCGGTCTGGATGTGGCAGGGCATCAATCACGCATGGCTGCTGCTGTGGAAAAACTTTCCCATGCTGGTTGCCGTATTTCCATGTTTATTGATCCGACTAGGGCACAACTGGATGCATCAAAAGCCATTGGTGCACCTGTGATTGAATTGCACACAGGGCACTTTGCAAATTTGACAGGAGAAGCCCAAGAGCAAGAACTAAAAAATATTCGTGAAGCGGCTGCTTATGCTAAATCTTTGGGTTTAATCGTACATGCGGGACATGGGCTGACCTTGGAAAACACATCGGCGATGGTGGCTATTCCTGAGATTGAAGGCTTGAATATTGGGCATGCGATTGTGGCAGATGCGGTTTTTAAAGGTTTAAAACAAGCCACTGCTGACTTTAAATCATTGATGCAACTTTTTTAGATAAGTGAGAAAAGATGATGTTTTTTCGGTTTAAGACAAATTTAAGTGGATTTTTACAATGATTATCGGCATTGGGGTCGATAAAGTGGTTATTTCACGCATTGAAAATTCCATTTTTCGATTTCCCGATCGTTTTGTGCAGCGGGTATATACCAGTGCCGAGTATGAACTCGCAAAAGCCAAAGGTCTTGCGCGACGTTTGGCGATGTTCTTTGCTGCCAAAGAGGCGGTCTCCAAGGCATTGGGTACAGGCTTTATGGGTTTTTCTATGAAAGATATTGAGGTGATTTATCAGCCATCGGGGAAGCCTGATATTGTTTTACATGCCGGCGCATTGGCGCAGGCCAAAGCTTTGGGTGTTGCGCATGTACACCTCTCTTTAAGCGATGATAATGGTGTGGCATTAGCATTTGCCATTGCAGAGTCGGCTTGATGTCGGGTGGTGAATTTGACTTGATTCAACAATGTTTTGTCTCAAAAGCAAGTTACTCGCATGCGCATACAGTGGTTGGTAATGGTGATGATGCTTCGGTGCATGGCTTGGCGGAAAATGAGCAACTGGTCGTGAGTACGGATATGGCTGTGCAAGGTGTGCATTGGCCTGATGATTTCCCACTTGATTTGGCAGCAGATCGAGCAGTTTGTGCAGCACTGTCTGATTTGGCTGCGATGGGGGCAAAGGCGTGCTGGGCATGGGTCTCTGTGGTTGCGGAAGATAGCGATGCTTTGGCTATGATGGGGCTGGGTGTGGGTAATGCATTGAATCGTTATGATGTAGAGCTTTCAGGTGGAGATACCGTACACGCGGCATGCAATAGTTTGAATATTACGGTTGCAGGTATTGTCGAAAAAAACACCTCCATGCAACGGAATAAAGCGAAAGTTGCCGATAATATTTGGATTTTGGGCAATTCAGGTTTGGCATCCTTGGGTTTGCAGCAGTGGTTTTCAGGTCATAAAGATGCTGATTTTGTGGAGAGTTTTTCCCATATCGAACCCAAATTAAAGCAAGGAAACTTGTTGCGTGAGATGGGTGTGCGCTGTTGTATCGATGTTAGTGATGGTGTGCTGCAAGATGCGGGGCATATAAGTAAAGCGTCTCAAATTGCGATGCAATTAGATGTGGAGAAGTTCCCTGATTGGCAGCGACTGTCTGAGAAGTTGGGTGATGAAAAAGCCATGCAAGCCATGCTTTCAGGTGGTGAAGATTATGCGCTCTTGTTCACAGCTCCTGCAAACATGAAAGGCCTGGATAAGTTGGCAACGTGTATGGGTGTATGCGTGCCAGGTTCGGATGTTCAGGCTTATTATCAAGGTGAAATGATTCATGTTGTGAAGTCGGGTTATGACCATTTTGCAAGCAAGTAACTTAAGTCATAAGCAAAGCACGGGCTTGCGCTTCTTACGCTGGTTTGTGGCTGGTTTTGGTAGTGGTTGGTTACCCAAAGCGCCTGGTACATGGGGAAGTTTGGCAGCATTGCCTGTAGGTGTTTGGATATGGATGACATGGCAATGGCAAGGTTTATTCATTGCATCATTGGTGCTACTTGTTTTGGGTTGTATGGCGTGTGTGCCAGTGTTGAAAAACATGACCGAGCAAGACCCTGGTTGGATTGTGGTGGATGAATGGGTTGGGCAATGGCTTTGCATGGCTATTGTGTCAATATATGCCGATTTGACACTTTTTGTCGTATTTTTATGTTTTTTAGCATTTAGACTCTTTGACATTTGGAAACCTTTTCCGATTCGGCAGTTGGAACATTGGGGACCTAGCTGGTGGTCAATTATGTTCGATGATGTGGTGGCAGGTGTGATGGGGGCTGGTTTATTATTGCTTTTTGGATGGGTATTTTATGCCAGCTAAACGACCATTGAATCAGGTTGAGTTATTGCTGCAATGCTGTCGGGAATTGGGCATTAAATTACGCACGGCAGAATCATGTACAGCGGGCGCTGTTGCAGCGAGATTGGCAAGTGTATCGGGAGCATCGGATGTTCTTGATCGCGGTTGGATAACCTATAGCAATCAAGCCAAAACGGATGAATTGGATGTGCCCGAAGCGTTATTGCTTGCGCATGGGGCTGTAAGTGAAACTGTGGTTCGAGCCATGGCAGAAGGTGCCGCAAAACAACAAAAAAATACGTGTTGTATTGCAATTAGTGGTATTGCAGGGCCTAACGGTGGTACGGATGATAAACCCGTTGGTACAGTCTGGATGGCAGTATGTTTTTCTGATGTAAAGGTATTGCGTAGTAAGAAGTTTTTATTTCAAGGAAGCCGTGATGCGATTCAAATACAGGCGGTCGATATGGCAGTGAATTTTCTTTTGGAGATTATTCAGACATAAAGAACGAGCCAAAAAGCTATTTTTTTATATGGCTTGAACCCAAGTGGAATGACAGATGCTTATGCGTGGTATAGTCATTCAGCAATTGATTTACCCTATTCTTTATCCATATCACCCCTCATCCTAACCTTCTCCCCTCAAGTGGGAGAAGGGACTAAATTCCCTCTCCCGCTTGAGGGGGAGGGTTGGGGTGAGGTTTTTCAAACAATGAAGTGTCATTTAGATGAATTCAAGTTGCAAGTGCTGCATTTTTTGGAGATTAGCATTTAAAATTTGTGGCTGAATTTTTAATATTTTTGCTTTAAGCAGCAGCTAAGTGCCCGTGACTGGTGTGGGTAATCGCGTTTTTTTCATCAAGGTAAACCAGAGCAGGGTTGAAAAGTTCGGCTTCGGCAGCCTCGAACTCTGCATAGGTGCAAATAATCAATAGATCATCGGCTTTGGCTTTGTGTGCAGCAGCACCATTCACGCCAATGGTGCCAGAACCACGTGGCGCGGTAATGGCGTAAGTGGTAAAGCGTTCGCCATTGGATACATTGTAAATATGCAATTGTTCAAAGGGTAAGATATTGGCGGCATCGAGCAAATTTTGATCAATGGCACAAGAGCCTTCATAGTCTAATTCGGCATGGGTGACGGTGGCACGGTGAAGTTTTGATTTTAATAAGGTTAGTTTCATAATGTGTTTTCCGTTGCGGATTTTAATGATGTGTTATCAATCAAACGTGTGGTTCCAATTTTTGCAGCAATAAACATACGGCTTTGTGGTGTAATGGTATTTTCAGGCTTAAGTGTTAATTCATCGCGTATTTCAATGTATTCAGGCTGAATATCATATTTTTTTAAGTTATCTATGCCAAACTGGAGGCTTTTTGAGGCTTTTTCACCTTGTTGAATGTTATTTTTCACTAACAGCATTGTTTGTGATAAACATAATGACTTTTGACGCTCACTGGGGCTTAAATAACGGTTGCGG
>NVTQ01000071.1 GCA_002401635.1 Pseudomonadota bacterium | reverse complement strand
CTTTGCAAATGGTGGGGATCAGGTTGTGGTTTTCCGCCTTTCAGATAACACAGTAATTGCAGAAGTTGATTATGAAGATTCCACAGCGAACTTTCCAAGTCAAACCAGCACAAAAACAGATGGACGTTCTCTGTCGTTGATCGATCCAAGCCTCGATGAAAGTGACGGCGGAAACTGGATTAATGCTTCGATACCGTTTGGTGATTCCGGTCACGGTACTCCAGGGAGCGCGAATCGGATTGCGTGGCAACCGGAAGACGTTCTTGTCAGTGAAGTACAATCCAATCCTCCCCCAGGAGGAGAACCTGCTGCAGAGTTTTTCGAGTTGGTGAATCAGGATACAACAGGCCCGATCGACCTTTCGGGACTGATTGTGTCAGACGATAAATCAAATACGTTTGTCATCTCTGATCAACCAGGCAAGATAGTGAGCGGTGGACCACAAGTTGTCCATATAGATGCGAACGGTGTGATTGTATTTGGTAATAGCAGAGGATCGGCGACGGGAGTGGATAATACCTACAGTGATACGTTTGGAGCGGATGTTACAGGTTACGATTATTCAAATTCCTGGACGCTCACAAACAGTACAGATGCAGTCCGTATTATCCGCCAGCTTGGGAACGGCGATACGATTGTGATTCATGGAATGGGCTATACGAGTACGGAAGAGGGCAAGAGTTGGGCTCTCACTGATCTGACGGATACCCAGACTTATTCGCAACAAACTCCCAATCCGACCATTAAACCGGAGTAATTCCTAAAAGATTTGCAAAAATGAAAAATAAGTTTGCAACGATAGGTCTGGAGTTGGCGATATTGCGCCTACTCAAACGTAGTTAAATGCATGGTTATCAGATAACCAAGGCGCTTCAAGAGGCAGGCACCAAAATATTTGAGATAAAGCAGAGTGCGATATATCCTGTTCTGAAGCGCATGGAGAGAAAAGGTCTGGTTAATGGCGAATGGATCACGATCAAGACCAAGCGCAAGGTTCACTTGTACAGCATCACAAAACGGGGCATTAGTGTTCGTGCTGCGCGTGCGGCTTGCTATGCTAAGGTAACAAAAGCGATTACGAACCTCGTTCAGTAGAAAGGATCGGGCAATGGTTACCGAGCTAAAGGCAAAAAGCGTACGTGGCGTCACATTTTTAGAACTTCTCATTGTTATATCCATTTGGGGGGTTATTGCGTTAACGATCAATCAATCTTTCTTCTATTGGATAAGTGTTACTCGGGAAGATATGCGCCATTCTGGTAAAAAGCGTACTGCCTACAACGCCATACAATTATTCACACAGGATATTCGTGAAGCAGGGCAGATTCTTGAACTCCAGCCTAAATTCATTCGTATCTGGAATGCGGATAAAGATGATGACCGAATTCCGGACCATGATGAAATAACCGTATACGAATGGGAGAGGATGAAGACGGGAGAAGAATCTGCTGTCTGGAGAAGAATCCATCCGCAGGACGGGACGAGAGATCTGGTCGATCTGAGTGAGCTTGTTGTGGTGGCTGATCAAATTCCGCCTTATGCCCGGCACATCGTGCTGCAATTTACGATGGGCCAAGGGGATGAGGCGATTGAATTTGGAACGAGCGTGACTTTGCGTAGCAACAAGAACTGATGATGCGCCTCAGAAATTCTTCAGTAGCCGGTGCATCGTTGTTAATTTACGTTTTGATTATGGCGAGTGCTCTTCTTGCTGCGGCAACAGGAATAGGGCTAGAGGCCGTCTACCGATCGCGCGCAGCGAATGCGAGGCTTATTAACCTTCAGGCGCTTGCAATGGCAACTGCCACTGAATGTTGTTCTGCTGCTTATTATCGCAGCCAGAGAGCAAAACCAGCACCATGAAAAGCAAACCGACCAACACAACGGTGGCGGAGAGAGAGGGATTCGAACCCTCGATAGGAGTAAACCTATACACCCTTAGCAGGGGTGCGCTTTCAGCCACTCAGCCATCTCTCCAAGTCTCCGTGCGTTCCTAGTTTCTCTCAATGCATCCATACCACAACGAATCCATTGAGTGGCGCGCAGTATATGTTTCAAGTTCTGCATGGCAAGCATGGGAAGTTCTGAATAAGTCTGAATGAAGTAGATTGTGATTCAGAATCTTCAAAATCAAAGTAGAAACCGCACGTAATAGCCTTGCTATTGCGAAGATTTACAATGCCGAGTTTGGATATTCTGGGCACAAGGTGCGAGTTTATGACTTGTTCAGAGCTTCCCATACCTTATGATTCTTTACGATGTGTCTTGTAATAATTTATCAAACCATTGGTCGAAGCATCATGACTCTGCACTTCATCATCAAACATCAATTCAGGCAAAATCTTACGAGCTAACTGTTTACCCAGCTCAACACCCCATTGATCATAAGCATTCACATCCCAAATAATGCTCTGTACAAAAATTTTATGCTCATACATCGCAAGCAAACTACCCAAGGTGCGTGGATTTAGTTTCTGAAATAAAATGGAATTTGAAGGTTTATTGCCTGCAAAAACTTTATGCGGCAGCAAATCTTCCAAAGCTTTGCTTTCAAGGCCGCTCGCCTCTAATTCGACACGTACCGCTTGCTCTGTTTTACCCAGCATCAAGGCTTCCGTTTGTGCAAAGAAATTCGATAATAAAATCATATGATGCTGACCAATCGGATTCTTACTATCAATCGGTGCCAGAAAATCACTGGTAACCAACTTGGTTCCTTGATGAATCAATTGATAAAACGCATGTTGCCCATTGGTACCAGGCTCTCCCCAAATAATAGGCCCTGTCGAATAATCGACGGCTTCGCCATTGCGGGTCACTGATTTACCATTACTTTCCATGTCACCCTGCTGAAAATAAGCAGAAAAACGATGCATATACTGATCATACGGCAAAATCGCATGCGAATCAGCATGCCAAAAGTTATTGTACCACACACCAAGCATACCCAAAACCACAGGGATATTTTCTTCCAGTGGGGCAGTTCGAAAATGCTCATCCATATCATGCGCGCCTTCCAGCATGCATTCAAAATAATCCATGCCTAAATACAAAGCAATCGAAAGACCTACCGCACTCCACAAAGAATAACGCCCACCAACCCAATCCCAAAATTCAAACATGTGTTCTGTATCAATGCCGAAATTCTCAACTGCTTTGGCATTGGTTGAAACCGCTACAAAGTGCTTGGCAACAGCCGCTTTACTGCCACCACGGGTTAAAAACCAATTGCGTGCTGTTTTGGCATTGGTTAAGGTTTCTTGTGTGGTAAATGTTTTAGAGACAATCACAAATAAGGTTTGCTCTCGACTCAACCCTTTCAGTGTTTCAACCATCTGCGTGCCATCAACATTGGATACAAAGTGTACTTTCAAGCCATCCTTAGCATAAGGTTTGAGTGCTTCACAGACCATCACTGGTCCCAAATCAGAGCCGCCAATGCCAATATTCACAATGTCAGTAATACGCTTACCCGTACAACCTTTCCATTCACCACTGCGTACTTTTTCGGTAAAATCTCGCATACGCTCTAGCACGGCATTAATCTCTGGCATCACATCTTTACCATCGACTTTAATCGGGCGATTCGAGCGATTACGCAATGCCACATGTAATACCGCACGATTTTCAGTGTTATTGATCGCTTCCCCTGAATACATACGATCACGCATAGCTTCCACACCACGCTCACGTGCTACATCCATCAAAAGCTTCTTCGTCTCATCGGTAAGAATATTTTTGGAGTAATCCAAAAGCAAGTCATCTAATTGCAAAGAAAAACGTTCAAAACGTGTGCTATCTGCTGCAAACAAGTCACGCATGTGAACATCTTTCATGCTGTCATAGTGCGTTTGCAATGCTTGCCATGCTGAAGATTCAATCAATGTTGTCATATATAAAAGCCCCTTACCCTCAGCACAGTACCCTAACGCACACGGACAAACATTTCACCTTGATATTCAAAAATCACACGAATCAAATTTTAATTTCATAGGGTTTATATGAGCAGCAGTAGGACTTATGGCTTGGTATCACCCAAAATTTCTTTCACAAACCATGCTCCCGTAGGGCCATCAATCCCTTTCAATGAGAATGGTGGCACAGCTTCATAATCAAAGACTTTCTTTAAACGTTTTTTAGTTACATCACTAATAATAACTTCACTAGGCTTAGCATGTGATGTCAAACGAGAAGCCACGTTCACAGCATCGCCAATACAGGTGTATTGCATAGTACGTGTTGAACCAATCGAACCCACGACCACTTCCCCTGAATTTATGCCAACACCAATATGAATATCATCTTCCTCATATTTTTCCTGATCAAGGTTGAACTTTTTCAATGAGCCTTGCATTTCTAAGGCACAATCTACGGCCCTATCGGCGGCATCTTCCATGGCTAATGGTGTACCAAACAACACCATAATTTCATCGCCGATGAATTTATCAACCGTACCACCATGCTTAAATACAATATCTACCACCATTTCAAAATAGCGGTTAAGCATCGCGACAATACGTGTTGCCTCTGAGTTATGTGATAAGCGTGTAAAGTCTCGGATATCGGCAAATAAAATCGTCACATCACGCAACTGCCCGCCTTTTTCTAGGTTCACTTCGCCACTCATTACCTGCTCAACCACACTGGGGGAAAGTAAACGTTCAAATTGCGCTTTAGAACGTGCTTCCTGCTCAACCTTATTCAACAAATGTGCGTTGGCTATAGCCATGGCTATATATTGTACAATACCCGTCAAAAGCTGTAAATCCTTACGTGTAAAGCCTGAAACCCCATGCTTTTGACTATCCAAATGCACAACGCCAAGAAATTCTTCACCATCAATAATCGGCGCGCACATTACGGATTTAATGCCCTGCATAATAAGGCTCGATGCCTGTGCGAAACGGGAATCTTGGCTCGCATCAGACAATAAAACAGCCAATTTACTCTGCTGAACTTCAGCCAATATTGAACCCGACACCACCAACTGATCACCCGAGTCCACACGTGTTCGCACCACTTTCGGCACAAGTTCATCATGCTCCTTTTGATACAACATAATCATACATCGATCTGCATGAAAAATACGCAACAACTCATCGGCAGCACTTTCAAGCACTGTTGATAGCTCACGATGCGCTCCCAACGTATGCATCAGCTCACTACCCAAGCGTAGCTTTTCGTAATCTTCACGCAAAACATTTAAATCTGCGACTTCACTTTCAGCATGAAATTGTTCCAAACCACCAACTTCAATACGGTCATGCACCTCACTCGTCTGTGACATGCGAGAAATATCAACCATACTAGCCAGCTTTTCATCTTCAGAAAAAGCATGGAAAATCAAATCGACTTTGCCCAAAGTAATCACATCCCCATCAGAAAAAGGATGCCTAGAAACGCGTATACCATTCAAAAATGAGCCATTAGAGCTTGCTAAATCTTCATAAATAAAGTGTTCGCCAATATGCTGAATACGCGCATGATGTTTTGAGACCATCGGATCATGCAAACAAATAACACTATTTGGATGTCGCCCCACCGTTACACTATCTTGGATGGAATAGCTGTGTTCACCCGTGGCATCACGCACTATAATCTTGGACATATGCCTATCTTAGCTCATGAACAGCCTAACTGACAAATAACATCTACTTGTTATCATACGCCAAACATACAAGATTACATGACTAAGAAGGGGAACCCATGAAAAAACTTCATATCATTTTTATTGCATCTGAAGCTGCACCGCTTGCCAAAACAGGTGGGCTCGCTGATGTTGCAGGTGCACTCCCTCAAGCCTTACGAAATTTAGGGCACGATATCACTGTTATTATGCCTTTTTATCGTCCTATCATTGAAAAAACAGGTGTTCAAACTAAGGCTACGGGTGATGTTATTGAAATGTGGACAGATGGCATACAGCGCCATTGCCCACTACATAAAGCCAGCGTTAATGGGCTAAACTTCATTCTCATCGAGCAAGATGATTTGTATGCCCGCGAGGGTATTTATGGCCCTGCTGGTGGCGCTTATGACGATAATTTACTGCGTTATGTGCTCTTTGATCGTGTCGCACTGGAAGCTGCAGCCCTACTAAAAACAAATATTGATATTATTCATTGCCACGATTGGCAGACGGGCATGATTCCATTATTGCTCAAAACCCAATACCAACATCACAGCAATATTGCCCATGCCAAAACTGTTTTTACCATTCATAACCTTGCTTACCAAGGTGTGTTTCCAGCTGAATGGATGAGCCGATTGGGCTTACCAAGCCATCATTTCAACCCAGGAAGCTTTGAGTTTCACCATCAAATCAACTGCATGAAAGCGGGCATTCATATGTCTGATACCATCACCACTGTAAGCCCAACCTATGCCAAAGAAATTCTAACACCTGAATATGGCTGTGAATTGGACGGATTTTTACAACATCATAGCAATAAACTCACAGGCATCGTGAATGGCATTGATATGGAAAGCTTAAACCCAGCCACTGACAAAAACTTACCTGCCAATTACGCAGCAGGTAAAATAGCTGGTAAAAAACAATGCAAAAAAGCTCTGCAAGAGTCATCTGGGCTAGAAGTCGTGGATAACATTCCCTTACTCACTCTTATTTCCCGCCTTGCTGACCAAAAAGGCATTGACTTACTGATTGCCAATGCTGAAAAGTGGCTGGCACGCGGTTATCAATTGGTAATCCTCGGTTCAGGTGACCCTTATAGCGAATCTCAGCTTACCAAACTCGCCGAAACCCATCCCACACAAATGTATTTTCACTGCGGTTTTGATATGACTTTGGCAAGTCAAATCTATGCAGGTGGCGATATTTTCCTTATGCCTTCACGCTTCGAACCATGCGGTTTGGGGCAACTTATGGCAATGCGTTATGGCAATGTTCCTGTGGCTCGTAGTACAGGCGGACTAAGTGATACCATTACCAACTACCCCGAAAAGGGAGCAACAGGATTTCATTTTTCAGAAGCAACAAGCGAAGCCTTTGATATAGCTTTGGAAGAGGCTATTGCTGTGTATCGCCAGCCTCGCAAATGGTCAGGCATTCGCACACAAGCACTTAAGCGCGATTCATCTTGGGACGCTTCTGCCCAAGCCTATGCAACACTTTATGAGCAAATCATCAGCCCATGAGTAAGCTCGTTTTAGCCGCAGACATAGGCGGAACCAACATCCGCGCTGCCATCATTGATGCAACAGGCTATATTCATGATGAGAAATATACACAAGCTGACTTAAGCAATACAAACATAACAGAACACAATGTTATTCAAATATTGGCTGATTTTTTTTAATACGTTTATCAAAAAAGAACCAAAAATAGGAGCTATTGGCATTGGTTTTCCTGGTTTTTTTATAGGCAACTCAGGCGTATTGGCATCATCGCCCAACTTACCAAACCTTAAAAACTTCAAACTTGCTCAAATGCTTTCCAATAGCCTAAACCTACCCATCACCGCACAAAATGATGCGTTATGCGCAGCGGTAGGTGAGCTACATTTTGGTGCGGCAAAGGGACAAAAGAACCTACTGCACATCACACTTGGAACAGGTGTTGGCGGCGGACTAATTTTAAATCATACGCCTTATACAGGCGAAGGCGGTATGGCGATGGAGTTTGGGCATCTACGCATCTGCCAAGATGCATCCGCGCGTCCTTGTGGCTGTGGTGGCTATGGTTGTGTCGAGGCTTATGCTTCAGCTTCAGCCGTTGCAGCACACTATTTTGATCTTTCAGGCATACAACTTAATAGTAAGGAAATTTATAAAAAAGCATTACAGGGCGAGCATCATGCCATGAATGTTTTAGAAAATGCCGGCCATAAACTCGGYATGGCTATTGCCGAAGCAGTAAAATTACTCGATATACACACCATAACCATCAGTGGTGGTCTTATTGGTGCTTGGTCATTTTTRCACCCTGCYATCATGSARTCRCTCAATAAKCAGTTGATTCCACCCATGCAACAYAAAATTCATGTCTTRCCCTCCAYATTGAATGATCAAGCTGGAYTAYTGGGTGCAGCGGCATTAACACGCCTGCCATGAGGGCTTTGCCCTCGTCTTAAGAGTTGTATACTCACAAATATAAGCCTATCACTGCTTGCTTTCACTCAAGCTGCATACTACGTTAAGCAAATCGTAATAAAGGGGGTAAGAAGTCATGCAAACAGGAATATGCCTTCGCATTTATCTTTCAGAATCAGATAGCATACAGCATGCGCCCGCTTTAGAGGCTATTTTAGGTCTATGTCAACAAGCAGGCTTACAGGGCGTATCCGTATTGCGTGGTATTGAAGGATTAGGTAAACATGGCGTACATAGTGCCTCCTTTTTAGAGCTTTCTTCAAGCCTTCCTTTGGTTGTTGAAGTTATCGACACTGAAGAAAAAATTCATCACGCACTACCACTCATACAAGAACAACTACCATCAGCCCTCATCGCCACGTGGCCTATTCAACTAATTCAAAAACCAACGGAGTAAATGATATGCGGCACATTTTCAAAAAGGTTCCACTCTTTACTGAATTAAATGAAGATGAGATTGCTGCTGTTATGTCGATTACCACGACCCATAATGTGGGAAAAAATAATGTYATTGTRCAAGCKGGTGATGATGGCAAYTCCATGTTCATYCTTCWTCATGGCTCAGTRAAAATTTCTTAYTACGCYCCAGATGGKCGYGAAGTTATTCTCTCACTRCTCGAAGAAGGTGCTTTTTTTGGCGAAATGTCACTGTTAGACAAACAACCCCGTTCCGCCACAGTCACCACCCTTGAAACAGCAAAAATCGCCCAAATTCGCCGCCGTGATTTTGAGCGTTTGTTGCTTAAAAAACCTGAGCTTTCACTCAAGCTTCTCTCCGAAGTTGTTTCTCGCCTACGCAGAACCAGCCTAATTCTTGAGCGCATAAGCACCATGGATGTTCCGCATCGCCTCTACAGCTACTTACAAGACTATTGCGAACGTTTTGGCAAAGAAAATGATGTTGGCGTGCTTATTCATTTACCGACCCACCAACTCATCGCGGATCAACTTTCAACCAGCCGAGAAACCATCTCACGCGCCATTAGCTCACTCAAAAAGGAAGCTATTATTACACCCACTTCCAGCCGAGAAGTCTGCATTGACATAGATGCTATTGAGACCTTATTACTTGCTATACAATAAAAGTTTGACTTCACCAATTTCGACGATAATGTTCGCCGCCAAGTGACGCGGGGTGGAGCAGTGGTAGCTCGTCGGGCTCATAACCCGAAGGTCGTTGGTTCAAGTCCAGCCCCCGCAACCAAATATCTAAAGGAGTTAAGCAGCAATGCTTGGCTCCTTTTTCTTGCCAAAAATCTATTATTGGCACATTATTGGCACACCATGGCAACCATTCAACATCGCGGAACCTATCAATGGCGAGCACAAGTGCGTCGCAAGGGCTACCCAGTCCAATCTAAAACTTTTGAAACCAAAGCTGATTCCGAGGCTTGGGCACGATCCGTTGAGAGTGAAATGGATCATGGAATCTTCCGCCCCACCGCCGAAGCCGAACGAACAACACTCCATGATCTTTTAACCAAATACGCCAAAGAAGTTACAACCACAAAGAAAGGTCGCATACAAGAATTAAGCAAAATAAATGTCATAAAAAGTTTTCCAATAAGCCAATATGCAATCGCAAAAATAAACGGTAAAGTATTATCAAAGTACCGTGATGACCGCTTGAAAAGTGTAAGCCCTAAAACAGTCAGAGATGACTTATCACTCATTGGGCATGTGCTCAAAGTTGCAATCCAAGATTGGAGTATCAACCTACCTCACGGCAACCCTATTGATTTAGTRCGTAAACCCAAAGTTGGTAACAATAGCAGGTCTCGCCGACTCAACAACAATGAAGAARAGGTACTRATCGCTACATGTGAAGAATATGGAGGAGCAATCACCAATATTGTGCTACTCGCATTAGAAACAGGTATGAGAAGAGGAGAGTTGGCTAGCCTACAGTGGAAGGATRTTSATATTTCACAAAAGACAGCCCAYTTACCAAATACAAAAAAYGGTGAGTCACGAGATGTCCCACTATCATCAACGGCGAYCAAGATTTTRCAATCCATTSCTAAAACCAATAGTAATGTTTTTACAATACACACCGATTCAATMACAACAGCATTTTCAAGAATATGTAAACGYGCATGTRGYCATGTGTTTGAAAGAAATCAAGGCATCAAAGTTGATTGTAAATGCGAAGGCATCAAAAACCTTCGGTTCCACGATCTACGTCATGAAGCAACATCAAGGTTCTTCGAACTTGGCTTAAACCCGATGCAAGTTGCATCAATCACAGGACACAAAACACTACAAATGCTTAAAAGGTACACTCATCTAAAAGCTACTGATATTGCAAAGATGCTCGGCTAAACAATGTTTTTTCTTTTTTGGAAAGTCACCCATCGGATGGGTTYGCCTCCCCTGAAAGGGGACGGGAGGGGTAATCATAAAGTGGCGCAGAGCGTCACAAAATCGCCGCTAGCGGCTTTTTATTTCTTTACCTAAGAATGAGCGCAAAAAAAAAGCTAATCGTCTGGGGTTCGCTAGAACCGCCCCCAGATGGTTAGCTTTTGGCGCAGAATGTTTGAGCTGATAGCTGGAGCGGCCGCAAGCCGCATGACAACGGCTTGTTGTTGGCGTGTGGCTTGTTGTCGTGGAGGCGATGTTCAAAACACAAGCGAYGTTTTTGAACTCCTAAAATAAAGTTTTTAACAGTGGAAGAACTTCAACAGCAATAACTACGCCAAGCATCCATTGGACGAGCGTTATTTTATTTTCAACACGGGCAATATCAGATTTTGTTGCTAGCTGGTTTTCCAACGCCTCAGCAAGAACGTCTTTTTGAGCTTCAGCCAAAGCTTCAGCATGTTTGACCTCCATACCAGCACTTTCAAGCTTCTTAGCAAATTTAAGTGTATCAAAAGTTACGACTGTCATGAGTGAATAATAGACCAAACATACCTATATTTCCAACTTATCCACATATCCACAGACCCTACTTCTGGAAAAGACTTCTGGAAAAGAACTTCTGGTTACTTCTGGAAGGGATTTTTAAAACGCCGTAAGATATTGATTCTAAAAGTGAAAACAGGGTTCCATTTTAGGCTTCTGTCACCGTTACGGCGCACTTTTGTCACCGTTACGGCGCAAAAATCGCTTTTTTTGTCACCGTTACGGCGCACTTCTGTCACCGTTACGGCGCATAATCTTCCAGATATACAGCAACACTGTGGATAACTTTTGTCACCGTTACGGCGCACTTTTGCCGTCATAATCTTGTTGAGAAATTGCGCGCGGCATTTCTATAAGATTTTTTATAATGCTTTTAAATCCATTGAGACCCTGCTTGCAGAGTCGGAGCAGGTAACGTCTCGCGAAACCTTGGAGCGAGCCGCTGTGTCCATACTATGCCGTCGGAAGTCCCGTCCGTGAGGGAAAGGGAAGCTGGATAGGCAATGGGCGCACCTGCGCGATGTATTCATTTCTTTCGAGGGATCCCCCAGGCGAGAGCCTTCTCCACACCACCCAAAAAGCCTTACAAACACTTGCGACCTTGCTTATTCACACTCTTTAATACCCCAGCAAAGCGCGGCGAATTGCTTCTTGTGACCCATCAATCGATTCCCGCTCTTTCTTTAGTTGCTTATATTTTTTTTCCATTCGTGCGG
>NVTQ01000070.1 GCA_002401635.1 Pseudomonadota bacterium | reverse complement strand
AAGCGAGATATAATATTGCGTTCTTGCCCATAAATGCCTGCCAAACGAAATACCTCGGCGGGCAACCCAGAACTCAGCCATGCTTGTTCAGCTTTTAAACGCTCGATGCCACGCGGACTAGAAGGTTGGCAGGGATAAGACTCATCCACCCATGCGCCACCCGCATCGCCATAGACCCCTGTAGTCGATAAATAACCTGCCCATTCAAGGTGTTGAAGTTTGGGGGTTAATATGGGTAACCACTGTGTTTGTGAGGCGAACATGGTGTTATTATGGCGTGTGAGCGGAATTGAATCGATGATATGGGTCACTTGTTTCAATACGGCATCGGACATATCGGCTGGGGATGTCACTACAATAGGGGTTATGCCAATTTCTTTCAGGCTTTGTGCATGTTCGTTGTTACGTGTGGTGCCAGAAACTTGGAAACCAAGCTTTAAACAGGCTTTGGCGAGTTTTGTGCCAACATAACCACAGCCGAGAATGAGCAGATGTTTATTCATGTTATGTTTGGAGCCTTGTATATTGTGCGCATGTGACAAATCATTGCGCATCTTTTGGAGGTTGTCATGTCTGATATTTTAAGCGCAGAAGAATTAGCGCGTTTTAACCGTCATATTATTTTGCCCGATGTTGGTTTGGCGGGGCAAGAAAAACTCAAACAAGCGCGTGTGTTATGTGTGGGAACAGGCGGTTTGGGTAGTCCGATTGCCTTATATTTATCTGCCGCAGGCGTAGGCACGATGGGCTTGGTGGATTTTGATGTGGTGGATGATTCCAATTTACAACGTCAAATTGCCCATTCAACGGCGGATATTGGTCGCCCCAAGATTGAATCGGCACGCGATACCTTGCTTGGCATCAATCCGTATTTGAATGTGGAGTTGCATGGCGATGGCATTACCCGCGCCAATGTTCGCGAAATTATTTCTCAATATGACATCATCGTGGATGGCACAGATAATTTCCCTACCCGTTATTTGGTCAATGATGCCTGCGTTTTGGAAGGTAAACCGCTGGTTTATGCTTCTATCTTTCAATTTGAAGGGCAAGCGACGGTATTTAATTACAAACAAGGCCCGTGTTATCGCTGTTTGTATCCAGAGCCGCCACCACCAGGGTTAGTGCCATCATGTGCGGAAGGTGGTGTGTTGGGTGTATTGCCGGGTGTGATTGGTGTTTTACAGGCGACAGAAGCGGTGAAAATCATTTTGGGTGCAGGTAGAAGTTTAAGTGGTCGTTTGTTGCTTTATGATGCGCTGGATATGCGTTTCCGAGAGGTTAAACTGCGCAAAGATCCAAGCTGCCCAGCTTGTGGTGATAATCCAAGCATTGGCGATGTAGAAGCGTATGAACAATTTTGCGGCTTGCCGCCCACAGAAACAATCGAACAGGAGGAAGTTTTGGCTGATTATGATATTACCCCGAAAGATTTGAAGGATATGATGGATGCAAATGCCGATTTGTATGTCTTGGATGTGCGCGAACCACATGAAATTGCCATTTGCACCATTGAAGGCACAAAGAAAATTCCATTGGGCGATGTGAGCGAGCGTTATCTAGAAGTTCCCAAAGATCAGGAAGTAGTGGTGCATTGCAAACTGGGTGGGCGTTCTGCTCAAGCCGTCGAATTCTTGCAATCCAAGGGTTATACAAATGTGAAAAACCTTGCAGGCGGCATTATCCGTTGGGCTGATGATGTGGATGCATCACTTACGAAGTATTAAAAGGGAAAAGTTATGAATTACCAAAATGCAACCATCACCAAAGCCGCCAATGTCTACCATGGTGGTAAGGTAAGTAGCCGCAGCATTGTCACAGCAGAGGGCGAATCTAAAACACTCGGTTTTATGCTGGCAGGTAGCTACAACTTTGGCACGGATGCAGCAGAGTGCATGGAAGTTTTGGCTGGTTCTTGCCGTGTTCGTTTGGATGGCGAAAGCGATTGGCAAACATATCAGGCTGGGGAAAGCTTTCATGTGCCCGCGAATAGTCGATTTGATATTGAAGTCAGCGATATTTTGGACTACATCTGCCACTTCGCATGAGTCCTGCGTTTGAATGGCTGGCTGTGCAGGCTTATGAGCCTATGTGGCAGCAGATGAGGGCACATGCTGCCTTGCTTGCCACAGATAGCGTGGATGAGCTGATATGGGCATGTGAGCATGAGCCTGTGTATACGACAGGCAAACGGGCGATTGATAATCGACTGGATAAGAGCTTGCCTGCCCCATTGTTGGTTACGGATCGTGGCGGTGAGACGACCTTTCATGGGCGTGGGCAGGTGATGTTGTATCCTGTGATTCATTTGCGCAGACGCGGTTTAACGGCTCGGAAGTATATCGAACTTCTTGAAGAGTCAGCGATTCAGACGCTCTCTAAATATGATATAAATGCAGAAAGACGCTGTGGTTTACCCGGTGTATGGACGAATGAAGGTAAAATAGTCGCGATGGGTATTCGCATATCACAAGGCGTGGCATACCATGGCATGGCAATGAATATGTCTGTCGATATGACGTATTTTAAAGCCATTAACCCGTGTGGGTTGAGCCAAAATTCGGTGAATATGCAGGATTACCTCGATGTATTGCCTTCGAGCCAAGAACTTGCTCAAAGATGGTCTGATTCTTTGCAGGATTTATTGTAAGAACGGTAGGAATTATTTGACTACATGCTTGTATTTGACACAGAAGATTGAATTTTTTTCATGTTTGGTTAATGTTCCTCGCTTTTTAAGGCTATGGCTTAGAAAAGCATGGTACTATGAATAGCAATAGTCTATAATCTATCGGCGTTTGATGGTAGGTGCTATGGAGGCAAAACGATGGCTCTGACAAAGAAACAGGTGGAAGCATTTGAAAAGCAATTGCGCGATTGGCGTATTGAGCTTGAAAGCGCGCAAAGCGATAGTATGCAAGCGATGCATAAAGAAGAGCAAACTGCGTTTCCTGACCCAACGGATCAAGCCAGTGTTGAGACTGAACGCAACTTCGATTTACGCATCAAAGGTCGCGAACGCCGTTTGATTCGTAAGATTGAAAAGACAATTGCCCGCCTACAAGACGGTGATTTCGGTGTCTGTGAAGGCTGTGGTGGTGATATTGGTCTGAAACGTTTGCAGGCACGCCCTGTAACCACATTGTGCATTGATTGCAAAACAGAACAGGAACAGGAAGAACGCACGCATATTTAATGCGATGTACGAAGTTTTAAAGGTTGAAAAGGCAGGCTGTTGAATATTCAACAGCCTGCCTTTTTGTTTTGAATGTGTTTGCCATCCTTGATTATCCCGCCTATGGTAGGATAAGTTGGGGGAGTTATATGAATATCAAAACAATATCAGTAGAATATGCACCATTTTGGTAATCAAACTATACACCAAAAGTGGTGTATAATATATGTTAGGGCTTAGCAAGCCAAAATAAATAGTAAGGAGATTATGAAATGAGTTATGTTGAAGGTAATTTGATGACTGGAGAAACGCTTGTTTACAAGGCAAATATTCACTGGTTTATCTTTGTTCCAGGGAGCTTGTTAGTTGCTTTAGGAATTTATTTGTTCACGATAGATGCGGAAGCTGGTGCCGTATTCGGGGTTATTGCAATTGTATTTGCAATATATTCCCTCATAAAAGCGTTTATTATAAAAGCCACCACAGAATTAGCAGTTACATCTAAGCGAGTAATTGCAAAGTTTGGTTTAATTCGACGAAATACAGTTGAACTAAACCATAGTAAAGTAGAAAGCTTGAATGTCGATCAGAGTATTTTGGGGCGTATCCTTGGGTTTGGAACGCTTGTTATAAATGGTACAGGCGGAGGTAAAACACCAATTCCAAGTATTGATTCTCCTTTAGAGTTTAGGCGTGAAGCAATGCAAGTTGTTGATGAAGCTTAAACAAAGCCCTAAATCAATGGGGTCATAAATCAATGGGGTCAGACTCGATTGATTTTTAAAAGGGGCTATTTTATGCCTATTGGCGATGTAAATTGCTTGTTTTAAAGGATAATATTTGATTATGTGTAATCAATCGAGTCTGACCCTATTGATTACTATTGATTATTATCACACGCCTCAATCCAAAGCATACTACGACAAAAAACGTGCTGAAGGTAAAAAACACAACCAAGCTGTGCGCTCACTGGCAAGGCATTTATCACGTGTGATTTGGTCATTGGTGAAAAATAACCGATTGTATGAAAAGGATCTTAATTGGGATAAAACTAGCGGGATGTTCAGGGCTTGCTTCGCGCATTTTAATCGTTAGCTCCTTCCTTGACAGTTTTAGTAAGGTTATTGTACAATTGTCATTATGAATATTGTCACTGATACAAATATATTTTTAGCAGTGGTTTTGGATGAACCAGAAAAAGAGAATATTATCCAACTCACGGCAAAGGTTAATGCCATATCTCCAGAGATATTACCCTATGAAGTTGGAAATGCATTATCTGCAATGGTTAAGCGGAAAAATCTTACAAAAGATGAAGCATTAGCCGCATTTGAAGGCGTTGCTTCAATTCCCGTCAGGTTGCTTTCCGTTGATATTAAGCAAGCGCTAAAGATAGCTCTTGATTACAATATTTATGCCTATGATGCGTATTTCTTGCAGTGTGCAAAGCAATTGTCATATCCTCTCATCACCTTGGATAAGAAGATGAAACAAGTGGCATACGATCTAAAAATCGAAGTTGTGGAGTAAAAAAATGAAAGTATTCACCTATTCAGAAGCTCGACAAAACCTTTCGGAGCTATTAAATACAGCTAAAAATGAAGAGGTTGAGATTCGGCGAAGAGATGGTTCTATTTTTTCGATTGTGCCTAAAATAAAAAAAGAAAAATCACCCTTTGATGTTGCTGGAATTAAAACCAAGGCAACAACTCAAGATATATTAGATGCAATCAAAGAGTCGAGAGTAGGCTAACAGTCAAATTTCGTCAGGCATTGGCGAAGTTAAATTGAAATTCATATCATGTTATAAATAAAAACCTGTTATGATGCATAAAAATAAACTTATCTTTTTAAGAAAGCTTCTTTGCAGGTGTTTTTAGAAAGTTAATTGTGAAATTATAAATTTGAAAAATATACTTTAGTCATCGCGTAATTCGCTGGGTAGACTAAAAGTAATATTTTCCTCGACTGTTTTGAGAGGAATCACCGATGCACCTGATTGATTTAGAAAATCAATCACTTGTTGCACCAATACTTCGGGAGCCGATGCACCAGCGGTGATGCCGATATGCTCTTTGCCTTGTAGCCATGTTGGGTCTATATCATCCACGCCATCAATCAAATAGGCAGGTGTGCCACAGCGTTTGGAGACTTCTTTTAAACGGTTGCTATTGGATGAGTTCTTTGAGCCAATCACCAAAATTAAATCACTTTTTTCTGCCAAGTCTTTCACAGCTGTTTGGCGGTTGCTGGTGGCATAACAAATATCTTCGCGTTTGGGTCCTTGAATATTTGGAAACTGCTTGCGCAGTGCATCAATCACATCGGCAGTATCATCCACGCTTAGTGTGGTTTGCGTAACAAATGCTAGTTTATTTGGGTCTTTCACATCCAAACTTGGCACATCTTCAGGCTCGGACACAAGTAGCACTGCACCATCAGGTGCTTGCCCCATCGTACCTTCGACTTCGGGATGCCCTGCATGACCAATGAGGATGACTTGATCACCGCGCTCATAGTGGCGGAGAAGTTCTAGATGCACCTTGGTCACCAAAGGGCAGGTTGCATCCAACACACGCAAATCGCGTGTTTTGGCAGAAGCTTGCACAGCTTTGCTCACGCCATGCGCAGAAAAGATGAGCAATGCACCATCAGGCGCATCGGCAACTTCTTCAATAAATATCGCACCTTTGGCTTTTAAATCCTCAACCACATAACGGTTGTGCACAATTTCATGGCGTACATAAACAGGCGCACCATAGACCTTGATCGCGCGCTCAACGATTTCAATAGCGCGATCCACACCCGCACAAAAACCACGTGGTTCAGCTAAAAAAATGGATTTGGGTTGAAAAGTGATAGGGTTTTGCTGCATTGTGCCACCTTTTGCGTTACGTTCTGCCACGATGAATTTTGCGTATGATACACAAGGAGTGATAAATGAGCGATTATCAGTTGAATGTAGGTGACAGTGCCCCCAATATTTCCCTACCAATTTTTCCAGAAGGTGAATTAAAATTATCCGATTACCGTGGTCAATGGGTGATTGTGTATTTTTACCCCAAAGACAGCACATCTGGCTGTACTACAGAATCATGTGAATTTCGTGATGCGTTGCCTGATTTTAGTGCTGCGAACGCAAAAATTGTGGGTGTAAGCCGTGATTCATTGAAATCACATGCCAATTTTACAGCCAAGCAGAGCCTGAATTTCCCATTGATTTCGGATGCTGAAGAAGCCCTGTGCAAAGCCTTTGATGTGCTGCAATTAAAGAAAAATTACGGCAAAGAGTATATGGGTATTGAGCGTTCAACGTTTATTATTAACCCTGAAGGAAATATAGCGCATGAATGGCGCAAAGTGCGTGTGCCAGAGCATGTTGCAAACGTATTGGAAACGCTCAAGGCATTGCAGGGCTGATTTAGAGTATGTTTCAAGGTAAAAATATTCTGTTAGGTATGGGTGGCGGCATCGCTGTATACCGTGTGGCAGAATTGGCGCGTCTATTCATCAAGCAAGGTGCGAATGTGCGCTGTGTGATGACAACATCCGCCTGTGAATTTGTCACCCCGCTAACCTTTGAAGCCTTAACGGGTGAAGCAGTGCATACGGACTTATTTGATTTAACATCGGAACGTGCGATGGGGCATATTCAGTTGGTGCGTTGGGCAGATGTTGTGATTATTGCACCTGCGACTGCCAATCTGATCGCCAAATTGGCGCATGGCATTGCTGATGATTTGCTCAGCACCATGATGCAAGTGTGTGAAGCGTCCGTCTTGTTGGCTCCCGCCATGAACACATCTATGTGGAAATCGCTAGCGACCCAGCGCAATGTTCAAACATTAAAAGATGATGGCATAAATATTCTAGAACCTGCGGCTGGCGAGTTGGCATGTGGTGAGTTTGGAGCCGGGCGTTTGCCAGAACCGCAAGTGATTGCAGATGCTACCCTGCCATTATTACTGCCACAGGCTTTACAAGGGCAACATTGGGTGGTGAATGCAGGACCAACGCTTGAGCCTTGGGATGCTGTGCGGGTATTGAGCAACAGAGCATCGGGAACATTGGGTGCAAGGCTGGCGCAGTATGCCGCAGCGATGGGGGCTGATGTTTCGTTGATTGCAGGTGTTGGCACGCCGAGTTTTGGTTGCGGTGTGCAGCGTGTGGATGTGCAAACATGTGATGAAATGCTGCAAGCTTGTGAAGAAGCGGCTCAACATGCGGATGTGTTTATTGGTACAGCAGCGGTCAGTGATTTTCGCTTTTCTGAGATGTCCGAGCAAAAAATAAAACGTGGTGATACGCAGCAATTAAATGTTCAACTTACTGCCAATACGGATATTATAGCAAGTATTGCAGCTATGCCGAAGCGACCAAAAAAAGTCATCGCATTTGCTGCTGAAAGTGAGAATCATGTCGCGTATGCCAAAGCCAAGCTGGAGCGAAAAGGTGTCGATGCCATTGTTGCCAATGATGTGAACAATATGGCTTCTGATAGCGCTTCTGGCTGGTGGATTTGCCATCGTGAAAATGGGATAAATGAAGAAATCATCGAAAAATGCAATAAAATGCAATTTTCACAAGAAATTATCAAAAAAGTAATGGAGTTAGTGCCATGAATGGTCAAAACACCCGTGTTAAAATTCAAAAACTTCCACATGGTGAAGGCATAGATTTGCCCTTTTATGCTACCACCCATGCTGCTGGTGCAGATTTGCGTGCCGCGATTGTCGAGGATGTCATCATTGAAGCGGGTGATAAGGCGTTGATTAAAACGGGATTTTCTATGGCTTTGCCTGATAATTTTGAAGCGCAAATTCGCCCGCGCTCTGGTTTGGCGCTCAAACATGGTATTACGGTACTCAATAGCCCTGGCACGATTGATGCAGATTATCGCGGTGAAATTGGTGTGATTCTTATCAATCATGGCAAAGAAGCCTTTCGTATTCAGCGTGGGGATAGGATTGCGCAAATGATTATTGCATCGTTTGTGCAAGCTGATTTTCAATGTGTTGATACACTGGATGAGACTGAACGAGGTGAAGGTGGTTTTGGTAGTTCGGGRAAAARCTRAGTTGGAGCYTACTCAAAAYRTATTAATRMATAAAAATCAATGTGTTGTATATTANTGATGRGCTGACAGGTTTATGTTGAATATGTTTAAAGCATTGCATTCATTTCTTTTCCGTAAAAGAAACGAACCAAAGAAAACGCCCTAGCTATCTGCTTGTTTCCTCCACTTACAGTCATCAAAAGGGCGCGTGATACTGCGCTTTATCCTTTTGCTACCTGACGTTTCGGCGCAGTTAGAACAGGGAAAGTAGGCAGCTTTCTTCTCTATGGCGCATAATAACAGCGATTTTCTGAGGAGGTTTTAAGTTATGACTCAATATGGAGAAGGCTCGGCAAGTTATGATGCAGTGGGTGGTTTATTGGGGTTGCAAAAGCTTGTAAAAGACTTTTACGATGTGATGTCTAGCAATCCTGATTATGTGGTTATCCGTGATATGCACCCCAAAGATTTAACAGTTTCGGAAGATAAACTTGTCTGCTTTTTAAGTGGCTGGTTGGGTGGTGAACGTTTATTCGCCAAGAAATATGGCGGTATTCGTATTCCGCAAGTGCATGCGCATTTGATGATTCATGAAAAAGAACGGGATATGTGGCTGAATTGCATGCAAGAAGCACTGGAAAAACAGGCTTATTCAGATGATTTTAAACTATATTTACTGACGCAATTAAAGGTTCCTGCGGAAAGGATTCGTATTGCTTGTGAGCGGCAGCTTTAGGTTAGAATTCATTCCGTCATGCCCGACCTGATCGGGTATCCAGTAAATGTTGCAAAGGCTGGATTCTCGCCTGCGCGGGAATGACGCGAAAGAACTAGCTTGTTCTTACTCAAGGGTTTTCATGCCTACCTACATAACCCAAAGGGCGAATGGCAATGGTATTGCGAATGGTTGTACAAACCTTCCCATCTTCGCGCACATAGYGCATTTCAAAACAAGGTGTTGAGCGCTGATATTCGAGAAGCTCTTGTTTGATGGTTGCGATTTGCTCGTCATTCAAATCAAAATGTAAGATTAAATCCGAATTACCCACACGTAAAAATTCCAACGCCAAATGTTTGGTGGCAACACGATAACCAGGAAAATGTTTTACACATGCAATGGCAGGCACTGGATCGGCAAGGTTGGCTTGATAACCACCAAACATATTGCCCGCAGCATTTTTCGATGCCCATGTAAGCGGCAATTTGATGCGAACATGTTTCCAGCCTTCTGTATGTTCAATCACTTTCGGGCGCATCATCCAAAAGGGCGGATACCACGTAAAACGTCGCGCCTCTGAAAGAAAACCAAGCTTGGTTAATACGGGGGTGGGTTTGTCATCCATAGTTATCTAAAGGTGGCTAATGTTTGCACAAAGTCAAATAAATGGCTTTTAACATTGAAGCATTTCATTACGCACTTGAAAGAAAATCTGGTTAGCACACCTAAATTGGTAGGCTCTGAGGCTGCTAGTAATAAATTTACTGGGTTACTACTTATTCCCATTTGAAAGTAGACTTTGTTGATTCTTTAGGTGGCTTTATATCGGAGCGGTATTGTAATGCCAATCCACTTAGAAAGTTGCGCAAAATCTGATCTTTACACATACGATAATGTTTATGATCTGGCTTGCGGAAAAAAGCACTGAGCTCGGATTTACTAAAACGAAAACCTGTAGAGCTTAAAACTTTTAACATATCATCATCTTTCAAATTCAAGGCAATTTTTAGTTTTCTGAACACAATATTATTGTTCAAACGACTTTCAGGTTCAGCTTGTGGACCTTCTCTTTTACCACGTTTGTCATGAATAAAACCATTAAGAAAAACTGCCAATTCACGAGCCCCACATTCTTCTAATGCAGGGTCATCATCCTTTTTCAACCAAGCACTGACCTGCTCACGCGTCACCTCCAAATCAGCCAAGCCAAATAAAGCAATCATTTTCGAATCACTAAAATCAAAGGCATAACGTAGGCGACGTAAAATATCGTTATTGGTCATAAGTACGAAAGAGTAAGGTTAAATATGTATCGCTTTACCATCCGAATCGAGAACTGATTCGTGAATCATCTCTGACAAGGTCGGATGTGGGAACATATGATGGGCAAGCTCGGCTTCCGTAGTTTCCAGCGTGCGTGCTAGTTGCAAGGATACTATTAATTCCGTGGCTTCAGCGCCKACGATATGCGCACCAAGCAACTCACCTGTTTCAGCATCAAAGATGGTTTTCACCATGCCTTCGGTTTCTGCCAAGCCCATGGCTTTGCCATTGGTGCCATAGGACATGCGTCCGACTTTGATGTTAAGTCCTTCATCTTTGCATTGTTGTTCAGTTTTGCCACATGAGCCGACTTGTGGCTGGCAATAGGTGCAACCAGGCACATTGCCATAGTCCACTGGATGTGGATTTTCACCATGGATGGCTTCCACGCAAACAATGCCTTCATGGCTTGCTACATGTGCCAGTGCAGGTGCGCCGACCACATCACCAATAGCATAAATGCCTTGATGGTCGGTGCGATAATAGTCATCCACTTCAATCTGATTGCGCTCGACTTTCATGGATGTGTTTTCAGCACCGATGGCATCGGTATTGCCAATCACGCCCACAGCAACCAAACAAACATCACCCGTGATACTTTGTGCTTTATCTTTAACTGTGTATTCCACCACAGCTTTACCATCGACATTTTTCGCAGAGGAAACCATGGCATTGGTGATAATCTTGATGCCGTTCTTTTTGAAAGAGCGATCCACAACCTTGGAAATTTCGGCATCTTCCAATGGTAAAACACTCGCAGCAGCTTCAATCACAGTCACTTCAGAACCCATAGCATTATAAAAATAAGCGAATTCCATGCCGATTGCGCCCGAACCAATCACCACCAATTTTTTCGGCAATGATGTGGGTGCCAAAGCTTGTTTGTAGGTGATAATGATTTTGTTATCAACATCCATGCCTGGAAATGCCCGCGCTCGCGCACCTGTAGCAACAATCACATGTTTGGCAGTGATTTGCTTGCTGTTGCCAGCAGCATCTTTSACCATGAGTTTGTTATCAGCTTCAAATGTGGCAAAGCCTTCGATATGGGTGATTTTATTTTTCTTGAATAAGAAACCAATACCACCATTGAGTTTGGCAGATATTTTACGCGATCTAGCCACCGCTTTGACCAAGTCAGGTTTGGCTTCGGTAATGCCAAGTCCAAGCTCATCACCACTGTGTTGAATGACGTTGATAATTTCAGCTGTGCGTAATAATGCTTTGGTCGGGATGCAACCCCAGTTCAGGCAAATGCCACCCAAATGTGTGGATTCAATACATGCCACGTTAAGACCAAGCTGTGCAGCACGAATCGCTGCCACATAACCACCAGGACCAGCACCAATCACCACTACATCATATTCACCATCGGCATTGAATATGCCAGCAGGTTTTAGGTTCAATTCATGTTCATCGTCCGGTGTTGGTGCAGTGCTTGCAGCCACGATATTTTCAACAACATCCGCTGATGCAACGACGGGAGCAGCTTCTGCTGGAGTGGATTCAACAATACCTTCGGGCACATAATCATCAGCCACTTCTTCATCATCTTCGGCAATGACGGCAATAGC
>NVTQ01000069.1 GCA_002401635.1 Pseudomonadota bacterium | reverse complement strand
GCTGGTGAAAAAATCCCTGCAAGGTTGAACCACTTGAATATCGATACATTCAGAGCTATATAAACCCTATGGCAAACTTCTCTCCAAGCTTTCTTGATGAAGTCTTATCACGGAGCGATGTGGTAGAGGTTGTGGCTCGGCATGTCGAATTAAAACGCAGCGGCTCCAATTTAATGGGTTTATGCCCATTTCATCATGAAAAAAGCCCATCCTTTTCCGTCTCCGTTGACAAACAGCTATACTATTGTTTTGGTTGCGGAAAAGGCGGTGGTGCATTTCAATTTTTAATGGAGCATGATGGTTATTCCTTTCCTGAAGCGGTTGAATATCTAGCAGAAAAAGCTGGCTTGGCATTGCCACAAGAAAATGATGCTGATCGGCTTAAAAGCCAAAAAGAAGCCTCACAACGCAAAAAGGCACTCAATCTTTTGGCACAAACAGCCGATGCTTTTGCAACCCAATTGCACAGTGAGTCAGGTGCTAAAGCCAAAGCATATATCCAGCAGCGCGGCTTGCCTGAACATATTATAWCAACATATCAATTGGGMTTTTCACCCGATGGTTATGGTTTTATGCAGCGCACCTTTGGTGGTGATGAGCGTACCTTGGCRCARYTAGARGCGGTGGGTTTACTCTTTAAGGGTGATAAAGGYTACGGYGATCGATTCCGTGGTCGTTTGATGTTCCCCATCCGCGATAAACGCGGTGATGTGGTTGGTTTTGGTGGGCGCAGCATGGGTGATGATAAAGCCAAGTATTTAAACTCGCCCGAAACAACGTGGTATCATAAATCCGATATATTGTATGGTTTTTCAGAACATCGCGATGCCATTCGTAAACGTAAAATGCTCATGGTTGTTGAAGGTTATATGGATGTCTTGGCATTGGCAGCGCATGATTTGCCTATTGCTGTCGCAGCATCGGGCACATCCATTGGTGAGCATCAAATTCGCGAAATTTTTCGTTTATGCGAATCGCCCATATTCTGTTTTGATGGTGATCGTGCTGGTTATCAAGCGGCATGGCGCGCATTGGAGCGCATGTTACCCCTATTAAAACCAGAGCACCGTCCAACATTTTTATACCTGCCCGATGGTGAAGACCCTGATAGCTTGCTGCAAAAAGAGGGGCGCAAGACTTTTGAACGTAGAATGAGCGAACAAGCGAAACCAGTGCTTGAAACTTGGCTGCTGGGCCTAAGTCGTTTGGCAGGAAGTGGTGTTGATGGCTTGGCTCGCATGGCAAAAAAAGCCGATGAAATGCTATTAAAAATGTCAGATCCATACTTGCAGCAGGCCTGGAAACAAAAAGTTGAAGTCCAAACAGGCATCAAATTACAGAGCGCAAGGCAAAATATAGGGCAAAACAGGCATAATTCACTGCCCAAACCACGGGCAAAATTACGCTCGGTCAAGCATCTCTTGCACGAAACTTTTCTGGTTAGTTTGCTGCAAAAACCTGAAAGAATCGACCTTCTTCCCCCAGAGGCAGGGTCGTTTTATCTTGACAATGATGTATATAATCGGATATACACGCGCGTTTTTTCATGGCAAGGCTCCGAAGTATACAATGGTATGGCATGGGCGCAGCAATTGCAGCGGGAATTTCCCGAAGCTGCAGATCAGATTGCTCGCTGGATGAATCAGGAGCCTGTTTTGGATATAGAGTTTTCTGGTGCTATGCTAGATATGAGAAAGGCATTATTAAAACGTCAAATGGCTGCACCCATTGACCTCGCTGAAAGGCAACGCTTGGCAAAAATGGAAACTGAATTGCAACAAGAATTGATAAATTTAAACGCTGCTGTTGAAGAGCAGCGCAGAGGTAATGAATGACACGTTCAACACAGGCACCTGTACGAATTAAAGAACTTGGCGGTTTGGTGGCCAAGGGTAAAGAAGCTGGTTTCATTACCTATGAAGATCTAAATAAGCATTTACCAGAAGGGCTGGTTTCAGCCGATCGTATTGAACAGGTTATTAATTTATTCACTGAAATGGGTGTCGATGTTGTTGACCCTGAACGCGCACCAACAGGTGAATACGCCATGCGTAAAGATCGACTACGCAAAGAAGATTCCGCTTTGCGTGCCGATACAACGCAACTGGGCACCGTGGTTCGCATTGACGATCCTGTACGCATGTACTTGCGTGAAATGGGCACCGTTGAACTATTGACCCGTGAAGGTGAAATTGAAATTGCCCGTCGTATTGAAGAAGGGCGCTTGCAAATGCATGAATCTATCTGCCTTTGCCCTGCAACGTTCCGCGAAATTATGCTACTTGGTGAGCGTGTCATTCAAATTCGCGATGAAGCAATTGAAAGCGAAGAAGAAATGAACTTCCGCGATATTCTTGATATTGATGATAAAGTGGTGAATGCCGCTGCCATCAAAGAATACGAAAAACGTCTGAATAAATCTGAAGATGAAGATGATGATGAAGAAGAAGAAAAAATGTCTGCCGAACAGCTCTCTAGGGCGATTAAAGAGCGTCGTGCTACGCCTGATGGCACACCCATGGAAGAAACTGTCATCACCAAAGAAGAGCAGCTTGCAGAGGCATTGATTCATTTTGATCGCGCAAAAATTTTGCATGATCAATTTATAAAACTCAAAAAACGTTCAGATAGAAAGCCTGCCGATAAAGTTCTTGGCAAACAGACTTACGATGTTTTACAAGAAATGCTGGGTGAAATTGTTGCTATTCCATTTTCAACCAAGCAGCTAGAAGCCTTGGTTCAACGCTTTAAAAATGCGGTTGAGCGTGTGCGTAAATATGAGCGCACGATTCGCGATCATGCTTTAAAGGCAAAAATGCCACGCAAACTGTTTTTAGAAACCTTTCCAGTAGAAGAAACCAATGAACGCTGGTTGGACATGCTCGGCAAAGAGCATGCAGACAGCCCTTGGCTAGAGTTAATTGAGCCTGTGGCAGGTAAAATTCGCGAAAACCAACGCCGCTTGAAACGTGTGGAACAGGAAAGTGAGCTTTGCATTGCTGAACTTAAGACTGTTGCACGCAAATTGACCATGGGCGAAGCCAAAATGCGTCAAGCCAAGCGTGAAATGATTGAAGCAAACCTACGTTTGGTCATCTCGATTGCCAAAAAATATACTAACCGTGGTCTGGGTTTCTTGGACTTGATTCAAGAAGGCAATATTGGTTTGATGAAGGCTGTCGATAAATTTGAGTGGCGACGTGGTTATAAGTTCTCCACGTATGCAACGTGGTGGATTCGTCAGGCAATTACACGCTCGATTGCCGATCAGGCGCGCACCATCCGTATTCCAGTGCATATGATTGAAACCATCAACAAAATGATGCGCGTTTCACGTCAAATTGCTCAGGAAATCGGTCGTGAACCAACGCCAGAAGAGTTGGCGGAACACTTGGAAATGCCGATTGAAAAAGTAGAGCAAATCCTTGAAGTTGCCAAAGAGCCCGTATCTTTGGAAACGCCGATCGGTGATGATGAAGATTCGCAATTGGGTGATTTTGTGGAAGATAAAAATGCTGAAAATCCACTCGATGTGGCAATTGCAGAAGCGTTGGAAAAAGCAACGTTATCCGTACTGGATAATTTAAGCCCACGTGAAGAAAAAGTGCTGCGTATGCGTTTTGGCATTGGTATGAACACGGATCATACACTGGAAGAGGTGGGCAAACAGTTTGGTGTAACGCGTGAACGTATTCGTCAAATTGAAGCCAAAGCATTGCGTAAATTACGCCATCCTTCGCGGTCTGAAAAATTGAAAACATTTGCCAACACGCCTGAGATTCAACCACTGGCTTAGATTTTTTCAACGCTTTAAAAAGGTGCTTCGGCACCTTTTTTTATGTCTAGTAGGAAGCGCTGATCAATTCAATGAATGGCATCTATTCGCGCCAAATCACCACGCCCAGCGTTAGCAACCTAAGCAATAGCGGTGCATTACTTACAATTACTGCCTCGCTCTTGGTGATTTTTCATCGCATATCTACGCATTCAGAGTTAATCGGCGCTTCCCTAAAAAACAGCGGCTAAAACGTTATTTTTATATAAATCTCATTGCGCTAAAGCACTGAACTTTGCATACTTGCCTATATTGACAACTGGGAGGTAAGCATGGCGCAACGTGTATGTATCATTGGTGGGAGCGGTTTTGTCGGGCGAGCAATTGTCAGACAAGCCATACGAGCTGGACATCATGTTACGGTCGCCTGCCGACACCCTGAAAAAGCACGTTCACTTATCGTTGAAGGTGTGCGTTTGGTAAAAGCAGATTTGAGCGATGGACGGGGCTTGGATGATGCCATTGCGGGTGCAGACTGTGTTATCAACCTGGTTGGTCTGTTATTTGAACGAGGCCGTTATGATTTTGATACCGTGCACGTGCATGGTACAGAGCATGTTTTAGCCGCCTGTAAACGCCATGGTGTAAAACAATATTTGCATATGAGTGCATTGGGAGCGGGTACGATTCCAGCCAGCACATATTCCCGAAGCAAAGGCGATGCGGAAGGCTATGTGCGCCAAAGCGACATAGCATGGACATTGATTCGCCCATCCATCATTTATGGCGCAGGTGACGCATTTTTCACCAAATTTAGAGATATGTCAGCCATGCTGCCCATACTGCCCGTCATTCAGCCTGAAACACGCTTTCAGCCAGTCTGGGTGGAAGATGTTGCGCGTGTATTTGTGCAAAGCATTGGCAACCGCCACGTACATGAGCAAACCTATGAATTGGCAGGTCCTAAAACATATAGTTTTATGGAACTCATGACATTGTTGATGACAACGTTACAACGTAAGCGCCTGTTATTACCTGTGCCAAATGTCGCGGCTAAATTATTGGCAATCGTATCTCGCTTCTTGCCAACACCATTATTAACAGCAGATCAGTTGCTATTACTACAACACGATAATGTTACCTCAGGCGAACCTTTTCCTTCTCAATTTGGTGAGCCCGCAAGTTTAGAGCCTATACTTTCGAGCTATATTTTAGGCAACCAAATCGAGCGCCTGCAAGATCAATTGGATGATTTCCGCACCCGCTACCGCAAACATTAATGGATATATTCCAAGCCCCATACGTTGCCATGTCCGCCATATTTGCAGCCTATTTGTTGGGTGCAGTTCCATTTGGACTGCTGTTTTCGCGATGGCTAACAGGCAAAGACCCTAGGGAGCATGGCAGCGGCAACATCGGCGCAACCAATGCACTGCGCACAGGTGGTAAAAAAGTTGGGATTCTGACGCTGCTTGCAGATATTGGTAAAGGCTCGCTTGCCGTAGCTTTGACCGCTTATTTACAAGATGACATGACATTGGTTGCAGCCGTCGCTCTGGCGGTATTTGTAGGGCATGTTTTTCCAATCTATTTAAAATTTAAAGGTGGCAAGGGTGTGGCGACCATGTTTGGCGTGCTCATCCCATGGTTACCTTGGGTTGCAGTAGCAACGTTTGTTGCATGGTTTTTAGTATTTAAATTAACACGTTATGTATCACTGGCATCGGTGGTTGCCGCAATCATGTTGCCATTATTCGCTTGGTTATTTGGCATATTATCATGGTCTGCAAACGACCCAAGTTCACTTTTCGCCTGTGCTATTTTAGGWGGGTTGGTCATCGCTCGRCATATTGGAAATATGCGCCGCATACTGTTGGGAGAAGAGCCCAAAACAGGGGCTTCTTAAACAGAAAAGCAAAGKTTTTTGCTTGGCTAAAGTTGCGTAGCTGGTTCGAGCATGCCATGCTTGCGTTAGCATGAGGCTAAATCGTTCATGTCTGTTAATTGAAAGTTATTTAATGAGGGTATTTAATATGTTACATCGTTTTTTCATCGCACTTGTCGCCAGTTTAATGATGTTCTCGCTACCGCACTTGCTTCAGGCAGATAATCTTAGCCTGCCTAAGGGTGTCACTGCAGCAGATGTAAAAGCGGATCTTCCGCAGCCTTACGTGGTCAAGAAAGGTGATACACTTTGGGATATTGCCAATTATTTCTTTAAAGATCCATATACATGGCTGAAAATATGGGAAAAAAACCTCTATATCACCAATCCCGATCTTATTTATCCAGGCAATAAAATTTGGTTCAATGTACAAAAACAGAGTGGCCTAAGCACCTTGCGTCCGCAACCCACCATTATCTCCAAACCCGTTGAACGATTAGAGGGGCGGATAGATACAAGCCTGTTAATCACAGCTCTATCCAGACAAGGTTTTGTAAGTCCAAAAGCTATCAACGGTGTTGGTTATTTGCTCGATTCTGCCGATGAGCGCATAAACTATGGCGCAAATGATCATGTCTATATCAAAATGCAACAACCTGCCAGCGAGGGTGAGCTTTTTGATGTGTTTCGTAGTGATGACACAATTTATGATCCCGACACTGGCAAAGCCATTGGTATTTTGGTGAAACATTTGGGACAAATTGAAATTACAGGTGAAACAGATGGTATTTATCATGGTACCATCCTAAAAACCTTTGAAGAAATTTCTCGTGGTGACCGTTTAAAACCAGCCATCAATATCAACACACAGATTCAACCAAGTTTTCCGAAAGGCAAACTACAGGGCAAAGTCTTATATATTCGCAACGATGCTGCGGAGGCGGGGCAAAACCAAGTCATCGCTATTAATCTTGGTATAGATGCGGGAATGAAAGCTGGTACTGCCTTATCCATTCATCGTGCTGGACGTATGATTAAAGATCGCATCACAGGTCATAATACCCTTCTTCCAGAAGAAAAAATTGGTGAATTATTGGTACTTGTAGCGCATCAAGATGCTTCATTGGCATTGGTAACACGTTCATCCTCCTCCATTAACGTCGGTGATGTCGTACGCAATAAAGCAGCACGCTAAACCGCCGTCACCTTGCCTGATGCTGTAAGCCACTGTGCAGTTGCGGGCAATGAAGCATCAAAGCCTGCTATGGCTGCATTACGCCTATCTCTGGTGCGTGGTATCGGCGTATGCCTCGGTCAGCAGCTTGTTGAAGTATGCGGATCATTTGAAGCGGTGTGGGAGAAATCTTCGGCACAATGGGCACAAACTGAGGGTGTAGGATCAAAACTGCTTGCKGCAWTGMAKCARKCARATATAAAACAGGCTSAACATATTGCCAARCAATGYMRRCAAGCTGGCATTCAATTATTATGCCGTGAGGATTCTGCTTACCCCGACACACTCAAAGCAAACGATGATGCACCACTGGTCTTGTTTGCGCGTGGTGATGTCAGYGTGTTATCCCAYMATCAATGTTTGGCTATTGTTGGCGCGCGCAAAGCCAGCCAAGAAAGCAAACTTATTGCCCGCCGTTGGAGCCATTATTTTTCAGAGCATGACACCTTGGTGATTAGYGGYATGGCSTATGGCATTGATGCCGCYGCCCACAGTGGBGCWTTGCTTGGYAGYATMSCWACYGTRGCWRTATTGGGCTGTGGRCTKMTKYGYYTGCARCAACGRCAAGARCAGCAARTYRCYGCCATTATTGAGCATGGCGGCTGCGTATTAAGYGARTTTTTRCCAGARCAGMCACCGCGCCCWGAAAAYTTCCCRCAACGYAATCGYATTATYGCAGGTTTGGCACAAGCCACMTTGGTGATTGAAGCRGATRTTCGYTCRGGYTCATTGATTACTGCCAACCATGCCTTATCGTATGGACGTGAGGTSYTGGCAGTACCWGGTTCGGTATTAAACAATGGTCATGCAGGTTGCCATCAATTGATTCGTGATGGKGCRAGYTTGGTAGACASYGCRGAGCAAGTWTTGCAATTGCTSGGYTGGCACARTGAMTCRMMATCAAGYCARAWYACWTTTGAGCCAAGYAACRCMSATGAAGCCAASCTKTTYRATGTTTTACAGCATGGTATTTTGCATTTGGATGCYTTATCRGARGCTTGTARCTTGACCGTTCCTGAGCTTTCCCCCATCTTGCTCGAYCTTGAACTACGAGGKGTGRTTGAACGYTTACCYGGTAGTCGTTATACACTTGGTAGCTAAAAYGATTTGSYTTACCCCTGATTTGKTGGNAANTATAWMRAAATNNCAGCGGTAAACCAAGCCGATAGCRCCCTTTTTGAATSATACGGAGGCTGATAAATGAGYGCAGTGGTAGTCGTGGAATCGCCCGCAAAATCAAAAACAATTGAGAAATACTTGGGTAAAGGTTACAAGGTTCTCGCTTCGTATGGTCATATTCGTGCTTTTCCAAAAAAAGATGGTTCTGTTGACCCTGACAACAATTTCGCACTGAAATATCAGGTCATTGAAGACAAAGAAAAGCGAATCTCCGATATTCAAAAAGCCCTCAAACGCGCCGACACTTTAATCCTTGCCAGCGATTTGGATCGTGAAGGTGAGGCAATTGCATGGCATGTGGCAGATGAATTAAGATTACGCGGGGCTTTAGAAGGCAAAAAAGTTCAACGTATTACCTTCAACGAAATCACCAAAAAAGCCATTGATGCTGCTATGGCAAACCCATCGGAAGTGAATATGCCACTGGTGGATGCCCAGCAAGCACGCAGTGCCTTGGATTATTTGGTTGGCTTCACCTTATCACCGTTATTATGGCGTAAAATTCGTGGTGGTTTATCAGCAGGTCGTGTGCAATCGGTTGCACTGCGTCTTATTTGCGAACGCGAACAACATATCCGCGATTTCAAACCCAAAGAGTATTGGACGATTGAAACCTCATGCGAATCAAAAAACGGTGCCTTTGAATCGCATTTAACAGCGATGGCTGGCAAGACTCTGAGTAAGTTTGCATTGCCTGATGGTGTGCTGGCACGTGATGCTGCCCGTCAAGTTGAGCAGGGCAATTTCACCATTGCTGATATTCAAAAGAAACAAGCCAAACAACAACCTGCTGCACCATTTATCACTTCTAGCCTGCAAATGGATGCCTCGCGAAAACTTGGTTTTACAGCTAGAAAAACCATGCAAGTTGCTCAAAAATTGTATGAAGGTATCGACGTTGATGGAGAACCAGTTGGTCTGATTACCTATATGCGTACGGATTCAGTTGCTTTATCCGATGATGCGCTGGCAGATATGCGTTCATATATTTCTACACGGTGGGGCAAGGATTATTTGCCAGCCAAGCCGCGTGTATTCAAATCTAAGAGCAAGAACGCCCAAGAAGCGCATGAAGCCATTCGCCCGACAGCAACAGCCCGTACACCCGAAGCTATGCGCTCTGTATTGGATGCCGATGGGCATAAGTTGTACACACTGATTTGGAAACGTGCTTTGGCATCACAAATGTCCCCAGCCATTCTTGATCAAGTGCGTGTGGATATGGTCTCCGATGATTTAACCTTGCGCGCCACAGGTTCGGTGTTGGCATTTGCAGGTTTCCGCACCTTATACATTGAAGGCACGGATGAGCCTGCCAAAGATGATAAAGATCGTTTATTACCAGCCATGAATGTTGGTGATGCCATTGATATTAAAAACGTGAACCCCAAACAACATTTCACCGAACCCAAACCACGCTTTAGTGAAGCGACGTTGGTGAAGGAGCTTGAAGGGCATGGCATTGGTCGCCCTTCAACCTATGCATCTATTTTGAATGTATTACGCACACGCCAATATGTTGATATGGACAAAAAACGCTTTGTGCCAACCGATGTCGGTGAAATTGTCAGCCGTTTCTTAACAACCTATTTCGCAGATATTGTTGAAACAACATTTACCGCAGATATTGAAAGTAAACTGGATGCAGTGGCTCGTGGTGAGCGTGAATGGCGACCATTATTACATGAGTTTTGGGTGCCCTTCAAAGCCCGTGTCGATGACACTATGGAGAATGTAAAACGCTCCGATGTCACGCATGAAGAAACCGATGAAATTTGTACAGAATGTGGCAAACCAATGGCTATTAAATTGGGGCGATATGGCAAGTTTTTGGCTTGTACAGGTTATCCAGAATGCAAACAAGCACGACCGCTTGATGGCARTGGAGWAGCTCCCGAGCCTGAAGTTTCCGATCAAAAGTGTGATCTTTGCGGCAAGTTTATGGTTATCAAGCAAGGGCGTTATGGTAAATTTTTGGGCTGCTCTGCTTATCCAGAATGCAAAGGCATTCAGCCATTGGAAAAACCAAAAGATACAGGTATTAAATGCCCTGAATGTGGCAAAGGTACATTTTTAGAGAAAAAATCACGGCGCGGCAAGATTTTTTACTCATGCTCGAAATATCCCAAGTGTAAAAAAGCACTGTGGAATAARCCSATTRATAAACCATGYCCTGAATGCGSTGCASCTTATGTYACTGAAAAAGTAACCAAGCGAAATGGTACRCAGCATGTCTGTGATTCAGAAGTTTGCACTTGGATTGAGCAGATCGAAGCMCCCGAATAAATATGGRKGCATTCAYATACCGYTTGGGAACRGTGRATGATATTGATGCRGTYTTTGARCTAAATACGCARTTATTTGCAGAAAAATGGTCAAAAAAATCATTGTTGGATGTGATGCAGTCGGGTTTTGACTTGTATGTATGCGAATCACATGTGTGTGAATCGAACAAGACAATCGCTGCTTATATCTTAAGCCAAGATATATTGGATGAGGTGCACATCATGCAGGTTGCTGTTTCCCCTGCTTATCAACGYCAAGGCATTGCCAAAGCACTTAGCATGCGATTATTGGACGATAAACAGGGCTATTTACTCGCTTTACTCGAAGTCCGCGCCTCAAACATTGCTGCCCAAAAGCTTTATGCCCAATTGGATTTCAACGAAGTTGGTCGTCGCAAAGCTTATTATGTTCCAGAAAAAAAAGGTGAGCCGCGAGAAGATGCCATACTTATGCAGTTGAATTTCAATACCCCATGATGGGCAATTGGGAAGATACACTGGTTGGTTTAATGGCAGCTTGGTTGCTGCTGGCTGGCGTAGCTTATATTTCACACCGCCAACAACTCGGGCTTTCAAAAACTATGCTCATCGCCTCCATTCGCGGCCCGATTCAATTATTGGCATTGGCGTTTGTATTGCACTGGATATTCGATATTTCATCGCACTGGGCACAAGCGGGTATTATTTTATTTTTCTGTCTACTCGCCGCACAAACCTCAGCAAGTCATCATCCCAAACATAAAAAACAGGCATGGATTGCCACCAGCGTCGGACTAAGTTGCGCTTGCATGCTTACCCTGCCGTGGCTGGTGTTTTCAGGTGTGATTGATAACGATACCCGCACCCTGGTTCCACTGGGTAGTATGATTGCCGCCAATGGCATGAATGCCGTATCCATTATGTTTGAGCGGCTTAATTCGGGCGCAAATGTTGGCAAAGGCATGTCTACCGCTCTAATCCCAACCATTGATACACTGCGCGTGGTTGGTTTGGTGCATATGCCAGGCATTTTTGTCGGCATGATTTTAGCAGGCAGCTCACCGCTTGCCGCCGCATCCGCCCAACTGATTGTATTATATATGATTGTGGCTTCCAGCTTTTCAGCTTGTATGGTGAGCTTCTTGATGATGAAATATTTTGATAAAGCCCGCGCATACGATTAAATAAAGGTTCGTGCGCTTCGACCTGTATTGAAAACAACTAAAATTATTGCATATAATTTCCAATAAGATGTATAAAGCGACAATTAGCGTGCCCAGTGAAGAAGCTAGGAGTCTGTCGGACTTATGGAATTGTAACGAGAAATATCGAGATTTTTTGCATGGATTTAAGGAGAGTCTACTGTATGAACAACAGCAAGACATGTATGACAGTAATACTCGGCGTTGCTCGGATAGGATTATCAGTATTAGCCAGCCGTATGTGCGTCCTATTGTGCGTGGCAAGGCTGGTAGCGCTGTGGAGTTTGGCTCTAAAATCAGCGTGAGCA
>NVTQ01000068.1 GCA_002401635.1 Pseudomonadota bacterium | reverse complement strand
TCGGGGCGGGGTGATTCGAACACCCGACCCTCTGGTCCCAAACCAGATGCGCTACCAGGCTGCGCTACGCCCCGACATTATTCATACTCCTTCCAAGGTTGGAAGGCGACGCAAGGTAGTGAGCAAGGCTAAATTCGTCAACATCTTTTTTGCCCTTGCATATACACTTGGATATTTTTCATTCATGAATCATAATTGCCGTCTGAATTTAGTATGAGATATGTACATTGGAACTTTTCCACTCCGTTATATAGTCTACTTCTCACAAGGTATAAAAGGTTCATCGGTATAAAGGAGCATCACCCATGTCATCTATCAATATGCGCGGCACCACTATCTGCTGTGTTCGCAGAGGAAATGATGTCACCGTTGCAGGTGATGGACAGGTTACACTTGGTGATACTGTGATGAAACACGGCGCACGCAAGGTTCGCAAAATTCGCGATGGCRAGATTCTGATTGGTTTTGCAGGCTCAACSGCYGATGCYATGTGTCTKTTTGAAATGTTTGAAGCYAAATTGGATGAACACAGTGGCAATTTAACCCGCGCTGCGGTTGGCCTTGCCAAACAATGGCGCACCGATAARTATCTTAAGAAGCTTGAGGCCATGATGATTGTCGCAGACCATAAACGCACACTTATTATATCAGGAAATGGCGACGTTTTAGAGCCTGATGAAGGTGTAGCATCCATTGGTTCGGGTGGTCCTTATGTGAAATCTGCTGCCACTGCCCTTTTACGCCATAGCGAGCATARYGCGCGTGATATTGCCGARTATGCCATGATTGTTGCGGCTGAAACCTGCATTTATACYAATACATCSTTCACCATTGAATCATTGGAGMAAACATCGTGAGTGACACTTTAACACCCCCACAAATCGTATCCGAATTAGATCGCTATATTATTGGTCAGGCAGATGCCAAACGCGCTGTTGCTGTGGCTTTGCGTAATCGCTGGCGCAGGCAACAAGTCGTGGGTGATATGCGCGAAGAGATTACCCCAAAGAATATTTTGCTTATTGGCCCCACAGGTGTCGGCAAGACCGAAATTGCCCGCCGTTTGGCAAAACTTGCCAATGCGCCGTTGGTAAAAGTTGAAGCCACCAAGTATACCGAAGTTGGTTATGTCGGGCGTGATGTTGAGTCCATCATTCGTGATTTGCTCGATACCGCCATTAAAATGGTGCGTGAAGAACACCTTATCCGCGTTGAGAAAAAGGCAGAGGCTGCTGCCGAAGAACACTTACTGGATATTCTTATCCCCCACTCTGTTGAGCCCAATGCGCCTGTCGATACAGAGCGCCAATCAAGCCAGCGCAGCACTCGTGAAAAAATGCGCCATAAATTACAATTGGGTGATTTGGATGGTCGCCAAGTAGAAATTGAAGTTAGTGAAGCATCGCATGCCGCATCATTACAAATCTTTCCACAACAGGGTGCTGAGGATATGGATAATAGCATCCAAGATATGCTCGGCAGCTTGATGGGTGGTCAGAAAAAGAAAAAACGCATGAGCGTTGCCGATGCCAGACAAGTGTTGAAACAACAAGAAGCTGATGAATTATTGGATATGGATAGGGTCAAAGAAGAAGCCATTGAGCGCAGTGAAAATTCTGGCATCGTATTCTTGGATGAAATGGATAAAATTACCCATAGAGAAGGCAAAGATGGCAATGTTTCGCGTGAAGGTGTGCAACGTGATTTATTGCCTTTGGTTGAAGGCACAAGTGTTAATACCAAACATGGCTCCGTTAAAACAGATCATATCCTATTTATTGCATCGGGTGCATTTCACCTATCTCGTCCATCCGATTTAATCCCCGAATTGCAAGGTCGCTTTCCTATTCGTGTCACCCTTAACGCCCTAACCGAAGACGATTTTCGTCGTATTCTGGTAGAGCCTGAATCAGCATTAAGCAAACAATATACTGCGCTTTTGGCTACAGAGAGTGTGAAGCTAAACTTCACTGATGATGGCATTGCCGAAATCGCCCGTATTGCTGTACAAGTTAATGATAAAACTGAAAATATCGGTGCACGTAGACTGCATACTTTATTGGAACATGTACTTGAAGATATTAGTTTTAATGCTTGTGATTGCGATGGTGTTAAGCTGGATATTGATGCGGCTTATGTGCAACAGCAATTGGGTGACATTGCCGAAAGTGAAGATTTATCACGGTATATTTTATAACGTTGAGCCTAGCCCGAACTATTCATGAATCGGTGTGATGATCGCGCAGGACATTTGTTTGCAACGGATTTTTTAGATTGAGACCGTAGCTATGCTTACGAACGATTGAAAAAAGATTCGTTGCGAACGAATGAACCAGCGAGGACGCAGCAATATTCATGAATAGTTCGGGCTAGTTGTTTGAGTTATGCAATCAGCTGGGAAATTTTATTGCGCAAGATTAATAAATCAAATGGCTTGGTGAGCAGGTCTGCATTCGGCATCCATGCAATCGTATCCATGCCGTCATTGGGATCATAGGCTGTTAAAAACAATATCGGCAGCATATCATTATACTCTCGGATTTTTTTCGCTGCCGCGATGCCACCCAGATTAGGCATCACCACATCCATTAAAATAAGATCAATGCTGCTCTGATATTCTTTATACAACTCAATGGCTTGATAACCATCATGCGCTTGAATAACCTTAAAACCCGAACCACGTAAAATTTCTGTCAGCGATAACCTGAGTATTATATTGTCATCCACCACCATGACTGTTCGCCCAACACCATTTAGAGGTATCGCAGATAAAGAAGCTTCGATCGTATCCCCACCCTTATGCACAGAAGGCAGGTAAATATCAAAGCGTGTACCCTTTCCAACAACACTTTCAACATGAATGTGCCCGCCATGTTGTTTGATAATACCATAGCTCATTGCCAGTCCTAAACCTGTGCCTTCATCCAATGCTTTTGTGGAAAAGAATGGCTCAAATATTTTTCCTATATTGGCTTCTGAAATACCACAACCACTATCTTGAATCGATATAACACACGCATCACCGTTTGAGGTAATATCTAAGTATGTTAAAATAGGTTGCTCAATATTACGGTAGTGCTTCTTACAAACTGAAAGTTGAATCGAGCCTTGCTCCGCCTGATTCATTGCATCCCTAGCATTATTCACCATATTGGTAACCACTTGCTGTAGTTGAATAACATCAATATTAGCAGCAAGACCATCGGCTTTAGAAAGATCCACTGAATAATCAATATTATCAGGGACACTCGCTGCAATTAATTTGGAAGTTTCTTCAATGAATGGAGCCAGTGAAACTTCTTTTTTATTACTCTCATTCTGCCTTGAGAAGGATAGAAGCTGCTTAATAAGCTCTGCAGATTTTAAGCTTAATGACTCAATCACTTCAATGCGCGAAAATGCTTCCTCATTATCAACATGCCTTTTAAGCAAATATGTATTGCCTAGAATCCCTGCCAAGGTATTGTTAAAATCATGTGCAAGCCCTCCAGCTAAGGTGCCTACTGCCTCCAGCTTTTGTGATTGAAAGAGCTGCTTCTCAAGCTCCTTTTCCGAAGATACATCCCTTTGAACAGATACAAAATTTGTAATATGCCCTTCGTCATCCCTGATAGGGGATATGGTCATGTATTCATCATACTCAGCACCATCCTTGCGCCGATTGATATGCTGACCAGACCAGCTATCACCACCTCGAATGCGCTCCCATAAGTTTTTATACCATTCTTTATCCTGCTTTCCACTCGATAACAAAGCTGGCGTTTTGCCAATCGCCTCTTCAGCCTTATAACCTGTAATGCGTTCAAAGGCTGGGTTTACATACTCAATCATGCCATAAATATCTGTAATAATTACAGACTCACTCGACTGCTCAATAGCTCGAAGCATTTTTCTTTCATTAAGCGCAGAATGTCGTTTATCTGAATGGTCATGAATTAAGAAAATATATTGATTAAGCAGACCATTCTCTTCAAAAACAGGAACAAGTTTAAGCACCACATGGGATGTTGAGCCATCTTTACAAGATAACGATATAACAAGTGATAAATGCGCTTCTTTCCGCATTGCAGCACGCACTTTTTCCTGCGTATCTTTATTTAAAAAACCAGTAAACGTATCGGCTTTTATATCTTCTAAATCAAAGCCTGTCTGACTGGTAAATGCCTCATTCACATAAACAAACTGACCACCAGAAAGATAAGGATCATAACTTAAATAACCCATGCTTGTGTGTGAAATTGCCGATGCCAACTGAGAGTTTTTTTGCATTGCCTTGCGGAGTGGCGCAACAAACAAACAATAAACCGTAACCCCTGTAATAACCGTAAGCAAAATCGCATCCACACTATTCAATACGCTAGGAGCCAAAAAAGCAGCCAAATTTGCATGCTCGATGGTGTACATAATCGCTAGTTCAGATGAAAGAACAATTGCCACCAAAAGAACAATTGCCTGCAATGAATTCACTTTACTCATCAGGATACTATAGCCTTAAGTGTTATATGTGTATATGAGGTATATTTATTAAAAATTCTAAAAAGCATAGAAGAGAAATCATAGCCGCTGTTTATTACAGCTTTATGACCAGAGAAGTTTTGATGCGCAGGCTCATACAACAGCTTATTGAGAGCTTTTTCAACAGCACTTCTTATCCTGATGAATGGCAGGCATGCTACATGCCATAAGAACGTATCCAAGTGCCCTACCCATGCGGTCATCAAATCAACCGCCCCAAATATATGTTCATCACGCCTAATACCGCGTGCTGTAAAACCTGCCTTTTTGATAGCTTGATGTGGCGATTTATTCGCCTCCACTGTATTCGGCTGCATCGCAACCGTCGTTTTACTTTTTTTCATATCCATATCGACAGATCTAATGCCTTTTACCTTTTTCAATTTTTTCTCAAGCCCATAAGTCCTAATGAAGCTCTGATTAACCCTGAATGCGTCGCTATGCGATGAAAAATCACCAATAGAAAGGCAGTAACCGTAAGTAATGTCTGCTATTGCTTAGATTGCTAACGCTGGGTTTGATGGTTTGATGCGAATAGATGCTATTCATTGAGTTGATCAGCACTTCCTCTAAGAGCGTGAACATAGAAGCGTCATCCTGCAGCAATGATTCAGGGCATTAAAAGAGCGACTCAATAATTCTCTGGCTCAATGCGATGCATGCCTATTTGCCGCATTGCCGCCGAAAAGTTCTCATGTTCAAAAGCAATCTCATTGACTTCTTCAATAGAAAATACCATTACTTCTACACTTTCTTCTGCAATCACATCTGCTACAGGCGAACTCAAACCAGATGTTGAAATTTCACCCACCACATCACCTTGCTGCAAGGTTGTCACTTTCTCGCCATCCGTCACAACAGATACGACACCAGAAACAATTAAAAAAAGTGAATAATTAAACTCACCTTGGGCAATCAATGTCTCACCTGTTGCAAAGTATTCCGTATGCCCATGCTCATGCAAACGCTGCAAAATTTGTTCAGGGAGTTTAGAAAATAATGCGTGTGATTGCATATCTTGTAGGTGTTCTACGCTTAATTTTTTCTTTYCAGACATTCTTTTCCCCTATATTATAAAAAGACTTTTGCAGGTTTACCCTTRTTCTCAAAAAAACACATCATATTTTCAAAGCATCCCTTTATTTTTATAACGATCCAACATGGTTGCATTACCCARTAGTCCACCACTATGAATATATAAAACTGTGACCTGCATCACATTATGATGCTGCAATAACACCTTCCACATCACCGTTCCATATATCAAATCAAATGCCATGCCCGCATCAAGCAAATCATCATACATCGCAAGCAATTCAGAGTATGGTTTGGCAAAATGATATTTTTTAGTGCCTTCCAATATCRAAATATTMYTAGGAATCTCACCCARCATATTCATTTGAGTTCGYAAATATGCCRTATCTCCTACCACAGCGGTGGTTAGAATRCGGCATTCWGGCAARGCCTGCGCRAGATAATAGGCMGTTGTRCCTGTGCCTGAYGGTATCRCAATATTTAACCGTTCAACATGCTGCRYCTGCTGCCATTGTTGAATCTCATTCGCCAACTTTTGTACCCCAAGCTGCGCCATTGCATCAGCCCCTCCTTGAGGGATAAACAATAATTTAGCATCCGTTTGTTCTCGTAATCCTTGGACACAACGATCATAATCATCATGCGRAACTTCRTGTAAAATCATGCCCAAATCCAGTGCTTTGYTTARRTTTCCTGTTGGCTGYTGCTTGAGATAACTCGGCACAGGTTTGCATGTATARTGAAATGCCCAGCCYTTTTKATGRCACAAAGCMGCGATTGAAAGCAWGGCATTGGATTGSGTTCCRCCATACGAAAAAACCTTCKTATAACGCKMYTTYGGCATCTGCATCAAGGCATATAACTTCCAATATTTATTCCCACTCAAAAGCGGGTCTAACAGTTCATCTCGCTTCACATAAAATGATTTATTTCGAAAATTGAACGCTTCAATACGAAATTCATCACATGTTGTCATTTATCTTCTCCAGCATCGCTTCTGCATGAACATAATCCACAGCAATAAAGTGATGCTCACCACCCACATCCAATACAAGGCTAGGAAAACCCTCTGCCCCAAGCTTTTGACTTAAACGAATATCAGACATAAGTTGTTCTTTGCATGCGCTGCTATTGAGATTCGTCTCAAAACACTGCATATCCAAATTGAGTGATGCCGCACATGCCAACAACACATCATCATCCGATGGATTCTTTSCATGCARRTAATARGCATGYTGAATCGCCAAAATCATCGCATCCTCATACATCTCTCCTTGATTCTTTGCCGCAATCACCGCACGGCACGCAGGATAAGTCGAACGCCTTGCTGTGTTTTCTTGCCAAAATTCAAAATTAAACATCGTACCAGGCACACGTTGCTGAATCGTATGCCAATGTTGTTGAATCTGACGCTGCAAACCGAGCGGCATAGGGCTATGACAATCTGGAGCCAAACCACCCAAAACATACGAAACACTAACCGCTGTTGGCAACGCTCTCTTTAATTCTTGCCAAACAGGGCGAAATGCCCAGCACCAACTACACATCGGATCATGAATATAATACAAGCGCATAACATCCCTCCTTTTAAGCAATGGGTGCAGGCACTAGCATACGTGACATGAGTAACAGTATGCAACAACCTGAGCGTCAAACCCTTGCTACATCGCCCGCATCCCCTGCCCCCCTACGGATTATTATGCTGTCCTTACCATTATGGGGCGCATCATTGCTGCTGACGCTTTTTATGCCTTTGACTGGTTTCATTGGTTTTATACTCATTGCTATTTGCTTGATTTATTTACCTTTCAAAGCCAAGCGTGGCGCTTGCCCAGCCTGTCAAACACTTAAGACTTTCCCTTTTTCAGGCTTTGGCAGCACATGCAAGGGTTGCAACTACGAATTGGTTTTACGCGGTTCAGACATTCATCAAATCGAGGAAAAGAGCCATGTGCGTTATGGTTCAGGACGCTCTTAAACTATGATATATTTTAATAACCTTAGCCTTCGTCACGGTGTAAAATTATTATTCAACAAACTCACCATGACCGTTCATAAAGGTCAACGCATCGGTCTTACTGGCGCGAATGGCACGGGGAAATCATCTCTTTTTTCATTAATTCTAGGCGAGTTACAAGAAGATAGTGGCAAGTTTCATATGGATCGCCATATCACACTCGCACATGTCGCCCAAGAAACCCCTGCGCTTGATAGCCCTGCCATAGCCTATGTGATGCAAGGCGATCACGAGTTAGAATCCTTACAACAACAGATTCATCAGGCTGAAAAAAATGATGATGGTACAAAACTCACCGAGCTTCACGAACGCATGGGACATATTGATGGTTATGCGGCAACTGCCCGTGCAGCACGTTTGATGCATGGTTTGGGTTTTAAAATTGGTGAAGAAAATCATGCGGTTTCTAGCTTTTCAGGTGGATGGCGCATGCGACTGAATCTAGCGCAAGCATTGATGTGTCGCTCCGATGCATTGCTACTGGATGAGCCCACCAATCATCTTGATTTGGAAGCTGTGATTTGGTTAGAGAAATGGCTAAAAAACTACCCTGGTGCGTTGATGTTGATTTCTCATGACCGTGATTTTCTTGATAGCAGCGTCAATCATGTCGCCCATATTGAACAACAAAACATCACCCTTTATACAGGCAACTACACTGCATTTGAACGTATTCGCGCTGAAAAACTGGCTCTGCAACAGTCCTCGCATGAAAAACAACAACGCCAAATTGAGCATATGAATAGCTACATTACCCGCTTTCGCGCCAAAGCAACCAAGGCAAAACAAGCACAAAGCCGCATCAAAGCATTGGAACGTATGCAGCTTATTGCACCTGCCCATGTTGACTCCCCTTTTTCATTTACCTTTGAAAATCCCAGCCATGTGCCTAGCCCTCTATTACGATTAACCAAAATCAATGCAGGTTATGGTGAACATTGCATCCTCCATAACATCACGATGGGGTTATTACCTGGCGAACGCATTGGCTTGTTAGGACATAATGGTGCAGGCAAATCCACACTGATTAAATTACTCGCAGGTAATCTTGCAGCACAATCAGGCCAATATGAAGCAGCACAAGGCTTGCGCATTGGTTATTTCGCCCAACATCAATTGGAGCAATTGCATAACGAATTATCACCTGTTCAACACATACAAATGCTTAATCCATCAGCATCTGAAAAAGCATGTCGTTTGTTTTTGGGTGGTTTTGCCTTTCGTGATGATATGGCGACCGATGCTATTGCGCCTTTTTCAGGTGGTGAAAAAGCACGTTTGGTCTTGGCATTATTGGTCTATCAAAAGCCGAACCTTTTATTGCTTGATGAACCGACCAATCACTTGGATTTGGATATGCGTCATGCGCTAACCATGGCATTGCAAGATTTTGAAGGTGCCATGATTCTAATCACCCATGATCGGCATTTATTACGCAGTGTTTGTGATGATTTACGGCTGGTTGCCGATGGCAAAGTCATGGCATTTGATGGCGATTTGGATGCTTATGCCGATTGGTTAAGTCAGCAAAATAATGACACCAACGCCTCCTCTTCCACAAACCCCGCTGAAAATAGCCAAGCCGCAAAAAAAGAGCAGCGCCGCCTAGATAACGAGCGCCGCAAACAACTTAAACCCTTACGCGATAAAGTCGCCAAACTCGAAAAACAACTTGAAAAGCTACACWAACAAAAGGATAAACTTGCCGAACAACTTGCAGACCCCAGCATCTATGAAGAACATAACAAAGACACGCTCAAACAACTTACGCTTGAGCATGGCAAGCTTGAGCAGCAACTGGGTGAAGTCGAAGAGGCTTGGATGCTAACCAGTGAAGAGCTTGAAAACTCATAGCACACCATACAAAAGCACTTAAAAACACTGTCATATTACTGCCATACTGTTGACACTCCTATGACATAAAGGGCATTTAACATCATTCCATAGGGAGTGCTGATTAACTCTGAGTGCGTAGCTATGCGATGAAAAATCACCAAGAGCAAGGCAGTAATCGTAAGTAATAGCACCGCTATTGCTTAGATTTCTAACGCTGGGCTTGGTGGTTTGGCGCGAATAGATGCCATTCATTGAATTGATCAGCACTTCCATAGGAACACCTATAGGAGTGATTATGTTAAATGTCGAACATATCATTGACCAACAATTTCCAAACTTCAAAAAAAGTTCRCCGCTATTAACCCGCCCTCTCAGAGCTGCATTGAAAATGCTTTTCCATGAGCGTGAATTACGTCGTTTTCARGAAAAATAYCCRCACTTAAARGGCATGGACTTTGTTGATCARCTTCTCGATTATTTTGATTTCTCTTAYACCATTCAGGCMCACCAASTTGAGCGTATTCCRTCGCGTGGACGTGTCATYATTATTGCCAAYCACCCTATCGGCACACTTGATGCTGCMRTCTTATTAAAAATGGTCGGGCAAGTTCGCCCCGATGYAAAGGCTGTCACCAACCAATTACTSTCCAGCATTGAACCYATAAAATCCCTACTTTTACCCGTGGATAAYATGACRGGAAAAACATCACGMAAACAAGTCAAAGCMGTCTACCAACACCTTGAGAACGAAGGTGCRGTGATTATTTTTCCCGCTGGYGAAGTATCCCGATTGGGGCCGACAGGTATTCGTGATAGCAAATGGAGCAAGGGCTTTCTAAACATCGCTATATCAAGCCACGCACCYATTTTGCCCATTCATGTRAATGGTCGYAACTCTGCCTTTTTCTATGCTTTATCATGGCTTGCCAAACCCATATCCACRTTATGGCTSGTGCGTGAAATGTACAAACAAGCCAAACGCTCCGTTGGCATTACCATCGGAGAGCTTATCCCTACTGAAAGCTATCAAAGCGTGCAACTGCCTATGGGTGCAAAAGTAAAACTATTTCARAAGCATTTATACCGTATCGCGAAGGGAAAAAAGCCCATTTATGATACCTGCTCGCCCATTGCTCACCCCGAAAACAGACAATTATTGCGCCAAGAAATTCAGAACTGCCAATTATTGGGTGAAACACAGGATGGCAAAAAAATTCACCTCGCCCCTTATCAGCCTGATAGTTGCCTTATGCGGGAAATTGGGCGTTTGCGTGAAATTTCCTTTCGCGCTGCTGGTGAAGGCACTGGATTACGCCGCGATGTTGATCGTTATGATCGCCATTGCTTTCAACTGGTCTTATGGGATGAAAATGATCTCGAAATTGTCGGTGCATACCGCTTATGCGCCACACGTCATGTTATGTCTACGGACGCAAGCTCTGAAACACCGCTATACTCCCAAACGCTCTTTAACTTTTCAGAAGACATGGATGATATTTTAGAATCTGGATTAGAATTGGGACGAAGCTTTGTGCAGCCACGCTATTGGGGTCGTCGCAGCTTGGATTATCTATGGTATGGTATCGGCGCTTTTTTGCGCAATAACCCTGAATATCGCTACTTATTAGGCCCTGTTTCGATAAGCAATAGCTATCCACTCGCTGCCAAAGATATGCTGGTTTATTTTTACAGCCTTTATTTCGGTGACCATGAACAAAAAGCGCATGCCATCATGCCCTATTATATTGATGCAAACAAACGCCCTGAACTTGAACAGCACTTCACAGGGCAAGACTACAAAGCAGATTTCACACACCTTAAAGCCAGCCTTAAGCATATGGGCTGCACGGTCCCCACACTTTACAAACAATATACTGAAATGTGCCAAGAAGACGGCGTACATTTTCTTGATTTTAATATTGATCCTGATTTCGCCAACTGCATTGATGGGCTGGTCGTGGTTGACCTTACACAGCTAAGCGATAAAACACGCCAGCGTTATATCGAAAATAATAAGCAAGATTTGTGTTCATGATTGCAAGTCCACTTGCAATAAACAACAGGCTACGGCGTACCAAACACAACCTTGGCTATTTCCTTGTCTTGCTCAAGAATTAGCCAGCGGCGATGTAACCAGAGCCATAATTCTGGACGCGCATGAATCACGGGCGCAAAGCTGTCACAAATAGTTTGCATCACATGCACGGTATTCGCCTGTTTATCTGAACCAAGCTCAGGCATCTCAATGCGCCAAAAACGCAAGGTGAAATGAAAGCCTTTACCCTTTCGCTCCAACGCGACCCCTATCACAGGTGTTTGCTGGCGCAATACAAATGCTGCGGGCATGGTGGTGGTGTTTGCTAGGTGCCCCAAGAATGGCACGGGTGTACCCTGACTCATGTGTTGATCAATCATGATCGCAATGCAATCACCATTACGAAGAGCCTTAGGAAGCCAGCGTAAGCCCTGTAAACGAGACTGCATACGAGCGCCAAAGCGCTCCCTGCGTT
>NVTQ01000002.1 GCA_002401635.1 Pseudomonadota bacterium | reverse complement strand
TCCTCATGCCGGAACATCGTAAAAACTTGTTCCGGCCTACACAGCTTTTGAAGCCCTTGCCACCCTCGAACAACTAGGTCGCGGCACCGCAAAACTACTCGCGGGTGATCAGGTGGAGTCTTAATATCATTACCAGTCCCGCTAAAAACAGGGTGCCACGGCTCTGTGAGCCGTGAAAGTCTCAGGTGAGCAGTGCGGCCAAGAAGCGTGAGGTTGGCTCAGGCATCTGTAGAGATTCTGGAGAAGCGATTTATTTTTTGGGTTGAGCACATTAAGAAGTCACATGGCCAAAGAGCGATTCACACGGCATCTTCCCGGAGTGATTGACTCGAAAAAATCTCATGGTTCATTCGATAACCGGGTAGCTCAGACGATCCCGTCCAAGGTCGTGTAAGTGCCGCAGGCACCCGAGGTTGCGACAAGTCGCTTTGATCATGAGCAGACCGTAGGCCGGAATAAGCAAAGCGAAGTTCCGGCAATTGCGTCTGACGCCACCCCATGCATACGAATAAGTATTTATTTATATTTTTACATTTAAGTGCTTATCCCATTGACGCCCAGGTCATATATGACGAGAATACACTATAGTATTCAGACAATCAGACAATCAGACAATCAGACAATCAGACAATCAGACAATCAGACAATCAGACAATCAGACAATCAGACAATCAGACAATCAGACAATCATCATGGAACATAAAACATCACCGTCTTACTGTCCATAACTACCATTTTCGACACATACTTGTACACTGCGATTTTAATTTATTAGCCCGCACACTAGAGAGCCATTATGCCTATCAACAGCAAACAACGCAAAGCATTAAAAACCAGAGCCCACCACCTAAAACCAGTCATTCGCATAGGCCAACACGGTGTCTCCGAAGGTGTCATTGCTGAAACCCATATTGCCCTAAATACCCATGAGTTAATCAAGGTTCAGATTCAACAAGGTGAGCGTGATGATCGCCACACCGCCATCGAAACATTGTGCCAACAAACGCAGGCAGAATTGATCCATTCCATTGGAAAAGTTTTTATTATTTACCGCCAACGCAAAGAGCAAACCAAAAAATGAGTGCGCGCTCTGATGAAATTCACCACCTTCTAATGCAGGCATTCAACCCCAGCGCATTACAGGTCGAAGATGAATCATGGAAACATGCAGGTCATACTGGTGCAAAAGAAAGTGGTGGTGGACACTTTGTTGTCCATATCACTGCGGCAAAATTTTCCGGAAAGTCGCGCATTGCCTGCCACCGCATGGTTAACCAAACACTTAAAGATAAGTTTGGACCGATGATTCATGCCCTAAGCATTCACACCAAAGCATTATAAAAGCTTCGCTATTTGGGCAGCGACACTCCTCCCGCATGATTAATACCCCGATAAACAAGCAGTTAAAAAATACGCTGGCTTCATTCTTGCGTGCAATTAGCATGAAATATTTTGTAATGGAGTTGGCATGAAAATTCATCAGAATCGCAATATCAACACATCAAGCCTATCGCGCAAAAAACAAACAGATGGTAACAAGTTTGGTTCATTATTCACATCAGAAATGGATGCCAGCGCAGCAGAGCAAAAAACGCCTCTAGAACAACATGACATAGAAAGCACTACGCCCGATCAACAACGTGTTGTATTCAAACAAGCCACTGAATTATTGGATCATGCCTTGGAACAATGGGAAGTCGATGGCTCCCTGACAGAAGACACCATGATTTCCATTCAGCAAGCGCGCCAACAGCTAGGTTTATTATCTTCACAAGATTCTACCCTTGCCCAAGCCGAAACCATATTAGCTGTCGAATCAAAACGCTTACAAATGCTGAATCACTAAACGGTACTATTATATGCAACGACACCTTGAACAAATCCTTGAAGATATGGATATATTGCGCCCTTTTGCGCTGCAAAACCAAGAAAACAATGCCGAGTTACGCAGTACCATGCGTCGTATTATTCAGCATGTTGAACACCTTCAACGTACACCTTCTATTACCCCTGCACACCACCAGTCTATCGTCACATTGCTGGCACAATTATTGGATGTTGAGCACGGCATGTTAATCAAAAGCCAGCATGACGCGGGGCTATCCGAGCAAGAACAGGAGCAGTTACAAACACATGTGGGCGAGCGGCAAAATATGCTACAGGCGATTCAACAAGACTGGCCTGCATTGCAAATATTTCTTAACAATTGCCAGGATTTATTAGGCAAAACACCCGCCACGAACGATGATCTTGGTCAACAGGTTCGCGGGCTGGAAAAGTGCCTACGCGAACATCTTTACCAAGATGGGCAGTTACGCGCCGAACTCAATCAATTTATCAATGCCCTACAAGGCTCCATCGGCAGTGTTTTGCACGTGCTCGATGAAGTCGGCGAGGATGCACCTGAGCTCAAACAAACGCAGAGCATTCTGCAACATGATTTGCCCGATGATCCCATAGAGGCTAAAGCATTATTACAAAAAGCACGTGAAGGGCTAGTACAAGCAGGCAATAAACTCACCGCTGCCAGCCAAACCATGCATGCCAACATGCAGCAGCAAGTATCGCAAATGACCGACCTCTCAAGCAGGCTCGAAGAAGCTGAACATGCGGCTAGAAAAGATCCTCTGACAGGTCTTGCCAACCGCCGCAAACTTGCAGAGTTTTTAAGTTCACTATCCGATGATATAAACATCAGTTTCGTGATGATTGATATCGATCATTTTAAAAAAATAAATGATCGTTACGGACACGATGCTGGTGATGATATTTTAAGTGAATTAGCCAATGTTCTAAACAACAGCACACGCAGCAGTGATATGGTCGCACGATTGGGCGGTGAGGAATTCTGCATCATCCTGCCAGAAGCCGATATCAAGCAGGCGGGTGTTTTGGCAGCTAATTTATGCCAAGCCGTTTCACTACATCGTTTTGTAGGTGGAACACATCATATTGATGTTAATATCAGCTTGGGCGTAAGCCAGAAAAAAGATGATGAGACATCTGCGACATCAATCAAACGTGCCGACCAAGCGCTCTACCAATCCAAAAAAGATGGACGGAACTGCGTTACCTTGGCGAAGTAATCACTGAAATACTTTTCTTAAAATTTCAGTCGTACGTTTTACAGGATTTTTGCGTATAGCAGCCTCTTCTTCTGCCATATAGTGAAATACGCCATTTAACGCCAAGCTCAAAACATGCTGACTTAAATCAGCTTTGACATTGGGCATAAAAGGCAATGATTGGTATTGCCCCATCACACGATCATAAGCCTGTACAACACCTGCTTGTGCCAGCGCATGATCCACAACGGGTTTCATTTCTTTGGACAGTGGTTTTGACATTTTCCGCTTAAAATATTGTGTGGCTGCATCATCAGAACCCGCAAGAATAGCCTTGGCATCGGCAATACGCATACTTCTAATCGCATTTGAAAAAATACGTTTCGCCTTTGGTGTTGCCGTTTCGGCAGCGCGATTTAAACGCAACTCCAAATCATCCATCATGGCTTCCATGCCTATCATTGATAATGCTGATTTCACTTTTTTCAGGCTATCTGGCAAAGGAATATGTATTTGAGCATCACTATTAAAGCCATTCTTTTTGCTTAGCTGGGCGACAACATTCTCCGAGCCTACGCGTAGCGCATCTTTCAAGCCTGCAACAACATCACTATTGCTCAACGATTTTAGGCTATAGTTAGAGCTTTCATACATGCTACCCGAGCCTTTAGAGACGCTCTCCATCAAACCACCCAAACCCTGCATAAAGCTATTTGCCCAAAGCAAAGACATGGGTGCAAACAAACAACACAATAAAACAAGAAGTTTTCCAAAATTTCGTTTCATAACCATATCACCACTCCTTATTATCCCTAAATGGACTTATATTGACGTTGAAATGCATCAATAAAAGCATCCAGCATACTGGCAGGCAAAGCATTAATTCCTGCTGCGGCTTTACGCCCCCCACCTGTCGGAAACTGCATGCATAATTCATCTGCCCCCGTTTTATTGATAAGCGGAGCCCGCACACTAATGCGATAACTATCATCATCCATAACCGTCAACAGTGCATGCGCACGATTCGGRTATTYTCGCGCCAAAGCATTGCCATACACCCCAGATACACGGCGCGTCCAAGCCTCATTTGGAAGTATCATAAACGCAGTATTTTCATTGTTCGATTCAATAGGAAGCTCTACAGCCTTTGCCATATCAGAGGCATAACCTTCAGCCAGTACGGCATACGATTTTGATTGCTTAATAAAATCAAAGGGATTTTCAAAGGGCTGAATCTCACGGTACAAGTCCGCAGGGTGAAAATACAAATCATCTTCACTTACGCCATAACCATTATAATTGATCAACGTACCAAGCTGTTCCAATTGTTTTAATGGCTCGGCATCCAAAAGCAATGGTTCGGCAGCTTTTTTTGCAGCATCAAAAAGATTATCACCAAATGCTGCGGTAACTGCCCAAAGAAGATACTTACCATCCAGATAATCATTCATCAACAAACTCGTGCAAACATCTGCGGCTGTATTGATATGCGATGTCATGCAAGCATGTTTGGGAATTTCGCCCGCAAAATGATGGTCAAAATAATCGACCGAAGCCCCCGCATTCAGCACATTCAATAATGCATCCCGGTTTTTATCCAAGGAAATATCCAAGACCAGAACACGATCACCTGCATCTGCCTGCACCTGCTTAAGCAGGGCAATATCCCGTTTTACACCTGTAATCAACTGGCTTTTTTGTGGTTGAAGCAAACGCCATTGATGTAGGGCACAAATACCATCCGCATCACCATTAAAAACATCAAAATAAGTCATGCCGAAAGAATACTTGATGGAGCCCAGAAGGTCTAAAGTATCTGTACCGTCAATATCAACTCGAAGCTGCTTCCTCTTGCTTCTTTTTCACGCGAATCATTTCACGATGACGGCGAAATACATATTTTGTTAATGTATCTTCCTCTTCTTCACAACGAAAGATAAACCGTGCGCCAATAAATGGGCGGCCATCTGGCGTTTTGCGAGACCATACAACTTCGCCAAGCAACTCCAACACAGTCGGAGGAAATGCTGGTAACATCATGGTCATAAAAATAGGGTCACCTTGACGATAGCGCTCATCACTGACAAAGCTTGCGCCCGTTGTGCTGAAATTCACAGCCCGCTCTTGCAAATTACTACGACTCGCATCGTTTAGCATATTCACGCCAATCAAGTAGTTCAACTTGGCATCCAAGGCTTCCATCGCATTGGCCATATCCGAGTTTAATTTACCACGTAGATCATTGGAAAAAATATCMCCACCCACCATRTCTCGYAACATKGAACCTTGRCGRGARCGAATSCCTACGTGRTTTTTACGCACTTCAAAYTCTTCTGTTGATAGYGGYGTATCAYTCATGGGGATAATATCATCCACACGGAAATCTTGRCGGCGRTTRYTGGCATCTTCAGACATGTAAWACTCCTGACWCTGATAAATCAGTCGCAGATAACGGCATCAAAATATCTTGTACTGTCGGTACAGATTTGGCTTGCGTATGMACCAAGCCACGTTCGATGACAGAAACTGCAACATCTACCACCTGTGAATCAAATTGTGTGCCAGAACTCTCTTTGAGTTGTTCCACACAGAATGAAAGCGGTCGTGCCATACGATAAACACGGTGTGTGGTCATGGCATCAATCGCATCTGCCACACAAACAATCCTTGCTTCAAAGGGAATATCTTCTCCACCCAAACCATCAGGATAACCTCGACCGTCAAAACGCTCATGGTGATGCCTCACCATCAAACGCTCACGGCTTAATGTGTCCATACTCTTTAAAATCGAATCGCCAATCGCAGGGTGTGCCTTCATAATGGCGAACTCTTGGTCGGTATAACGCCCAGGCTTGAGGAGCACCGCATCTGCAACACCAACTTTACCAATATCATGCAACAAACCACCCGTGCGAATAACTTGAATTGTTTTATCATCCAAGCCCAACTCTTCTGCAAACAACCGTGATAACTCGCCCACCCGCGCAGAATGATCCTTGGTATAACGATCGCGCGCTTCAAGCGAACGCACCAAGGCAATCAAGGTCTCATTCATACTGTCTGCCAATGCCGCATGCACAGCTCTATTATCAAGAAGCGTGTCTAATTTTTTAGCCAGCAGCCCTAGTATCTGGCGCTCTTCGCTCTTCAATGGATCGGTATTTTCACGATCTGTTAAACACAGCACGCCCATATGCACGCCTTGCAGGGATACTGGGATAGCCACATATTGTTTAACATCAACATTTGGCCAACAAGTCGTTGGCATGCCATCGCCACATAAAACTTCAACATACTSTTTGTTTGTATCAATCAATGGCTGGAAGGGTGTCGCCGATAAATCAACATTCGACATAATATTTTCATGGTCTGGAAAATGCTTGGCAACCATAATCATTTTCTTTCTATCGCGTTGGAATAATGCGAGAAAACCGCCTTGGGCATGAATTGTTTCCATTGCCAGCCCAAGCGCTGCCCGACACACGCCCGACACATCTTGATGGCGCGGCATCTCATCAAACATGCGATATAACAAACCCAAACGGCGATCCATTTCAAACAACTCAGGCAATAAACGATTATCTTTATGTTCACTGGGGGGCTTCACAACGGTAACATCAGCATCAGGAATCAATGCATTTCGTATACACTCTAATAAGACTTCTGAGTCAAAGGGTTTGGATAAAATATGCTCAACATGTAATTTTTCAGCTTCTTGTAAGCGCTCCTGAGACAAGAAACCACTCACTAAAATAATTGGCATCGTCGCATGATTTTCTCGCAATTCAGCAATCAAATCCAACGATATGCCATCACCTAGGCTTAAATCGGTGACCAAGCCATCCCAGTGTTGGGCTTTCAACATGGTGCGAGCCTCCGATAGGCTGGCAGCTTGTCCAACGTGCACAGGCACATTCAAATCTTCGATAACTTCGGCAATAACCTCGCGAACAGCGGGTTGATCTTCCAATACCAAAACTTCTAACATCTACCTACCCTCTCTGCGCCCATAAGCACGCATAGCAACAATGCCAGAAGGCTGATTCACCATACCTTGCATTTGGAGAGGGGTAAAAACATCACTTGCGGACGCTAGCCCTGCCCCACTCATCGCTTGAAAGCGGCGCAACAAAGTCTGGTAACGGGCTGCATTATCCAAACGAACTCGAATCTCTGGTAGCTGAAAAGGCTTGCTTACAAAATCATATGCGCCTTGTTCAACGGCATGCAAAGCATCTTCAATCCCTGAATAGCCTGTCATCAAAATAACCAGTGTTTTAATAGGGTCTTTATCGACCTCTGCCAAAACCGTCAAACCATCGGCACCAGGCATCACAACATCCGTCAAAACAATGTCAAAATGCTCTTGCTTTATCTTTTCCAAAGCATCATCACCACGATGGCACACAAAAATATCATATTCACCTTCGGATAAATACTCTTCTAGCAATGCGGCTAAAGCTTCATCATCTTCAGCAATAAGTAGGCGAAGCTTGCTCATGATTTTTTATTTTCTATATCGCTTGAATTATTGTACATGCGCAACAAACGCGCCTCAAGATCTGCTTGTTTATGTTGCGAATTATAGCCTTCAGGCGCGTAACTTTGTTTCAACTCACCACTCTGCTCAGCCGATTTTGCTTGTGCCGATATATTAACATGGTCTGTTGGCACCTTGGTTTTGCTCGGTGCTTCACGCACATCAGCCACCTTGCTGTTTTGTTGCAATAGGCGGTGAATAAGCGCATCTGCGGGACGAATGCTTAAAGCCATACTCACCTCCTTTTAGAATTAAAATAAGTCCATGCAACCATGAATCTTCATCCTTCAAAATTAACTTTATCGGGTTGCTATATTCTATCGGTAGAGCTGCCCTCCAACTTTAGTGAAATGTTTGAGGGGCATTGAGAGAGGCTACTTTTCAAACCCACAACGTAGAGTTTGAACGCTCTGGACACAAAGTRCGRGCRCGGCTACAGCATTCTTCAGGCAGCAGAAGACTGCTCTACCCATCGATAACGCAGCTCTAAACTTGCATCATGTCGGATGCACTGTATACCACGCCCCGCACCTGCATGCAGTGCAATTGGAGCACGCAGATTCGCCGTCACCCACGTCTGATCAGCAAATGGATTCAGCACCAGCATCCACATAATTGAATCATGCGGTTTACCATCATCGCTTAAATGCAAACAGTTCATTTGTTCCGTATTTAATTCGGGTTTGGCTCCAAGTCGCTGTTCATCCCATGGGGTTAAAATAAATGCGGCTTCTGGGGTATCCAAAGACTGCATACAAATCATGTCGCCTTTACCTTCATAAATAAAACCAAACCGATGCGCATCACCAAAGCCTGCCAAACCCTGAGGAAATATAAACTCATGCTGCTCAGCAACCTCATCTTTCTCCATTACTAGCCCCATAATTATTTCCCTCCCTTCAGCCATGTCAGTGCATTGCCTTGATTTGCGGCACGATTTTCCTGCTGAATAATGCTATAAACTTCCAAGCGGTGGACTGCAACATTGGCAGGTGCATCAATAGCAAAACGAACGCTATGCCCACCTTGAATATCCTGAATAACAATGCGAATATCATCATTAATCCGAATCGCTTCACCAATTTTCCTCCGCAAAACCATCATCTTAAGAAATTGATTAAACTCAGAGATTTCACCTGCGATATTTGGCTATACGAAGCTTGCAAGGCAATGCTTGATTGCTGTAGTTGCGCAACCACCGCAGGAACATCAACCGCTTCATGCTCATTGATGCGTTTATTTAGCGTGAACTGCATATCTTCAAATGACGTGCGTGTGACCCCCAATGCCGACAAACGACCACCCACCTCACTGGTTAAATCAATCATACCATTACCAGCACTATTCAAGCCGCCCAAGGCTGTTTGAAGGGCTGCTTGGTCATTGGTCTGAAGTGCGGCTTTAAAGTCTTCCAGCGCTGTAAATGCTGCGGCAAATGAGGCATTATCTCCACGTATATTGCTTGTAACCTTTAATGTATCACTAATAGCAACAATTCTATCCTGACTGCTGCCTGTATAAGCATAGTTCCCCAGCCCATCGAGCGTAAATGAGGATTTATCTGTTGCAGTACCTGCAAACAACGACTGCCCTTGCCATTTTTGATTCGCATCATTGGCAAATTGCGTTAACAAATGCCCAACCTCAACAGCAGCAGCGCTACGGTCAGTCGCCCCCAAACCTGCTGAACTTTGTTGCACTGCCAAAGTCTGCGCGCGCACCATAATATTCTTCATGCTGTTCAACATGGTTTGCGATGCACCCAAACGAGATTCTGCGGTTTTTACTGCTTCAAGACTGCCTTTCACACCAACCTGCGCATGACGCAAATCCAAACTCATTTTATAATCCAACCCTGCATCTGCGGGTCGTTGAAAACGCATGCCCGAAGATATTTGTTCGTTGCCCTTTGCCTGAATCGCCAGTTGTTTGTTCACCCCAGCTAAAAGGTTATCATACATTTGTGTTGTTGTTACTCTCATCGGATTAACCCCATCAAAGAATCCAGCATTTGATTCGTGGTTTGAATCACCTTCGCCGAGGCTTCATAGGCACGCTGAAACTTAATCATCGATACAAGCTCTTCATCAACATTCACGCCTGAAAATGCTTGGCGCTGTTGATTTAAAGAACTCGCTTCTGCTTGAAAAAARCTTTGTTGCTGGCTTGCYAGYGCCACATCATTGCCATATTTTGTAGATAATAATGATGTGCGCGCACTCAAGGTTTCTGCTGTGCTGCCATCTAGGGATGCAGGCTTATTTTGCAAATCCACCATCAATAAAGCCGCACGGTTATCACCAATATTGATGCCTGAAGTCGTCAAGTTAATTTGCCCTGTGCTAATCATGCCAGCGTCAGCTTGTACAGCATCAGAAATTTTCAAACTCGCCGCATTAGAACCCTGAAAAAGACTATTAACCTGATAAGCCGCCAAGAAGTTACTGCTATCATCAGAAAACCCAACGGTGTTTGCGCCCGCATTCATGAGCAACTTACCTGAAATATCAACACTGGCAGTCACGCCAGGGATATTTGTAGTAATATCCGCAGCGATACTTGCCATCGTGCTCACGCCTGCTGTAATCGTAATTGTACCCTTGCTTACTGGTGTTAATGGTACACCCGCCGCATCAAACACATGCACTGCAAAGCTTCCATTTTGAATCTGCGCTGCAAAAGGATTTTTTTGTGCCGCATCACTCACAGACAAAGCCGCATTCGCAACCCCCAAGCCTGATTGAACCTGTGATACCCGACTTGAACCAACGCCTGATGCATTTGCTTGATTTATCGCAAAGCTCAAGTTCACGGCAATATTATCAAGATCTTTGATATAGCCCGCCACACGGTCATCCCTCAAAGTAATAGAACCACCAATTTTACCGCTCTTGTCTAACCCACTCACCGCAGTGTTGGTACCTGCAATAACAATGCTTTGAAAACTTCCATTTGCGCCCACGGTACCACGCGCCAGTTGTCGAGCATCTCCGTCTTGCACGAGCAAGTCACCACTTACGGTTTGCAGTAAAACCCCACCCGTTGCGGTACGTACATCTTGTATCGGCATAAAGGTTGATAAATCACGTACCGCTTGATCGCGCTGGTCGCGCAAATCATTGGCCGCACCTACCAGCCCTTGGGATGTGCTCTCATGTTGGCGAATTTGAACATTTAAAGCACCAATTTTGGTCAATAGATTATTCGCTGCCACTAAATTCTGATCAATATTAGCATCCGCTGTTTGTTGAACGGCTTGCAACTGCCCGCTCATACTTGAAATCTGCGTCGCCAACGCCGCGCTTTTCGTACGCATATTAAATTTTTGCGCCGTATCTGCAGGTGCATTTGCCATCTGCTGCGCCGCAAAAAAGAAATCATCCATTGCTGCAGAAAGCCCTGTGCTTTGCAAGCTACCAAAAACATTTTCAATACTACTTAAACCCGTTTTAAGCTCTTGCCAATAGCTCTGTTGCGGGCCATTTTTTAACAATGCCTGATTCACAACCTGATCRACTGAACGYGAAATAYTACYTAGCCCCACACCACGCCCAAAATCAARTACRCCCAGYTGCTCKGGWGRYARCGTRCCCARYTCGGCYTTTTGCCGYGAGTAACCTGGTGTATTYACATTGGCAATATTRTGCGACACCACATCAATAGCCTTTTGCTGTGTTTTTAGGCTGCTGGCAGCAATATTAAGCGCACTARAAATCACCGYGCCACTCCMCGCCCATAAACTTCCTGATTCGGCATCGCTCCGACTTCCTGTAAAACATGCATCGTTACACACCATGCSGCATGYAAACGRATTCTATTYTCTTCCGTTGCAGCATGCATGCGCTCCATACGYGCCAAAACTCGCTGCCGTTTACCCTGYAAMAAAGMTTGGTCTGATTTCTCAGCATGGRCTGAAATAAAKKCCTCTAAACTCATATAGTCAGGAGCATCGTGTTGTTTAAGTAAACGCTTACACTGACTTTCCAGCTCAACCACCTTACTCTGGCTGCGTGCACGCTGCTCTGCCAAATGCTCTAGTGCATCGCCATCAAATTCGTGCGCCGCTTGCAACTCTTGTGCAATAATGTCTTCCATGTTTTTAGCGCAAACATCCATTTGTTCGAGCATATGCTCTAGTTGGTCTTGCAAGGTCTGTGAACGAATTATTCCCATGAGTGCTCCGCCATGGCATTGCGTACAATCTGCGTYGCCACTTTTTTACTGCTGTAATTCGTCGTCCCGCTTTCCAAGGCATCACGAATTTCTTCAATRCGCTCCAARCGYACATCAGGCATATCCGCMAYCATGACATGCGCCATGTCACGCAATGTYGCAGCATCACTMACTTGTACACGRTCWCCACCAGAGGATTTTTTRCCTGMCGATGCCTTGGCTTTGCCTTTACCRCCACTGGCACCAGCTTTCTGAATCGCTCCTGTAGCTCCACTGCCACTAATGCGTACCATCAACGTCTCCTCGGAGTTCTGCATACATGCTCACACCCTCTCTATCGGAAGCGTGACGCATTTCTTGAATCGCCTTATTCGTATCGGTCTGATTACTTGCAGCGCTTTGCTCCAGTTGGCGGTAAATATTCGCTGCTATTCCCAAATTCCCACCTTTACTACCTGCATCAGCAATAGCTTGGTCAAACATAGATTCCTGCACGCCTTCAGCAAATCCATGCGGTAGAAAACCTGATTCAGGCACTGTTTTTCGCATCGCCGACATCATTTGTTGAAARAATATYGCTTCAAAYTTTACACTAACRTCCCATAGCTCTTTATTTTTAATMTCMACYTTRTCATTKATWGGCWYKGCGGACTTMTGATTCAAAGCCTGCAYAAAACGGCTTTTAAAAGCYTCTGGRTCAGCRRCTGGTTTTGCTGYTTTTTTATCTTGYTGCATCACCTGTGCAATAACMGTTTCAACCAARTCACGCATCAGATCACCTTCAARTCTGCRTGCAATGCACCMGCWGCYTTAATCGCCTGYAACACYGCAATCATATCACTGGGTGTCGCGCCAACTGCATTCAACGCCTCAACCAGGCTGCTTAGCGTGGCGGTTTTCGGGAGCACAACCAGCTTGGCTTTCTCTTCGGTCACATCCACAGTCGTACTATCAACCGTCGTCGTATCACCGTTTGCAAAAGCATTCGGCTGTGAAACATCGGCACTTTCACCAACACTCACTTGAATACTCCCGTGCGCGACGGCCACCATATCAATGGTCACCTCTTTACCCATCACAATCGTGCCTGTGCGTTCATCAACCACAACAATCGCTCGGTGATCCGTACTCAATTCAATTTGCTCCAAATCTGCCATCAACATAATGGCATTATTTTCAAAGTTAATCACTTCAACCGTTGCAGCATCAATCGCTCTAGCAACGGGCTGACCAAACCTTTTATTAATCGCCTCTTGCATACGCCTAACCGTGGTGAAATCAGCATGATTCAAGCTTAACACCACCTTATTTTGTGTGGCACTCATACCACGTGGTGCCGCACGCTCAATACGTCCGCCATTGGGTATTCTACCCACTGTCGGGTGACCTTTGGTTACAGTTGCAGCCTTTCCCCCTAGGCTAAACCCACCCACAGAAACAGGCCCTTGCGCCACTGAATACACCTGTTTATCACCACCCAAAAGGGGCGTGATTAACAGTGTTCCACCACGCAAACTGCTGGAGTCCCCCATACTTGAAACCGTGACATCAATCTCCTGCCCTGGCCTAGCAAACGCAGCCAATTCAGCAGTTACCATCACCGCAGCAATATTTTTGGGTTTCATTTTGGTAATCTCAGCACGCACATTCACACCAAAACTCTCTAACATAGAAGCGATGCTATTAATGGTAAATGGCGATGAATTTGAAGTGTCTCCTGTACCATTCAGACCCACAACCAAGCCATAACCAATCAAAGCATTGCCGCGCACACCTTCCACAGAAGCGATATCTTTGATACGTTCAGCTTGAGCCGATGTTACAAAACAACACACAAACACACATGAAAGAAATACCGCTCGTTGAATACCTTTTAACATAAAATCTCCATAGCCAAATAACATCTAGAACGGCCAAATAACGTCAAGCGTTTGCCCAAACCAACCCTCATGCGCAACACTCGCCAGATCTCCACCGCCACCATAACTTATCACGGCCTGTGCCACCTTCGCTGACGGAATGGTGTTTCCTGATGAGATGTCCACAGGGCGAATCACACCACGAAAGGTTAATGCTTGTGGTTGGTTATTAATGGTTAATTGACGGCGACCAATAATCCGCAGATTGCCATTGGGAAAAACTTCGGTAACCACAGATGTCACACTGGCTGTTAAAGTATCTGAATTGGTCGTCTGCCCTGAACCATCAAAGCTTTTATCATTGCTTAAATCCAAAGCACTTGAGGGTTTAAAGTTAGGGTTTTTGGCAGCCAATGATGTTTCATAACCCAGAGCTGCAGTTACACTCGTTTTATGCGACGATTTTTTATTCTTTTTTGTGCCTAAATTTCGTGTTGCGCTTGCCTTTTCAGAGACCAGCACCGTCACCAAATCGCCAACTGCGCTGGCTTTAGGATCTGCAAAAATAGTTACGCCCGTATTGCTCCACAAAGAACCAGTCTCTGTATGGTTGGCTCTTGGCGCTTTCATTGCCTGCTCAACAATATCAAGATTTGCATCTCTTGTAATCGAGGATGCTGTTGGCGCACAAGCACTTAACAAAGCCAAGAAGCTTCCCAATACAATAAATTGCTGAATATTTTTATGCATGCCAACCACCTTCTTGCCTCTAAATCTCTACCCGTACGGTATGAGCATCGACCACAATTGCTTCTACCCGCTTTTTACTACGCATATTCTGTACCAACACCTTTTCTCCCAGCCCTGCTGCTTGCATAGCCTTGCCTGCAGCACGCACCAAAAAACTTCCATTACCAACAATCATCGTGACCCTGTCACCACGTTTAATCAGTGGCGGTCGCCTTACAGCATGGGAAAATACCACATCTCCTGTATGTAGGGGCCGGGTTAATCGCATGCCCACCAACGCTCCAGTTTTTTCCCACCAAACACCCATATGCCCAGCTACATTTTTATATTGTACCTGCAACATCGATGGCTGCAACAATGACCTCGCAGGCAATTCTTGCCGCACAGTGACAACATTTGCCCACCAGCGTAATTGCACAGGTACATACCAGCGACGCAAAGACGACCCTGTGCCTTGTTCTGCTATAAGCGACACCCGCTTCGCGTGACGGTTCATATTTGGCAGCCGCCAACGCAAGGCACCTTTTACATTTGGCCAACGATCCACCTGAATCAACTCCGCCTTTGCGCCTTGATAGTGAATACCCTGCGCAAAGAAGCCGTTTAAAGACTTCTCCAACGCCCCTGCCCATAAAGACACGGGAAACAGCAGGGCAATCACTATCAAGACTTGGAGGAACCGTTTAGAAGTCATACAGACTTACCTTTTCACATTATTTGCTGCTTGCAGCATTTCATCCGCTGCCTGAATAGCTTTGGAGTTCATTTCATAAGCGCGCTGCCCAGCAATAAGGTTTACCATTTCTTCAACAATATTAACATTGGACATCTCCAGCACGCCCTGCCCAATATAACCAAAACCATTAAGCCCTGGGGTACCTGAAATAGCCGCTCCTGAAGCGACCGTAGGCGCATATAAAGAACTACCCAACAACTTCAAGCCACCGGGGTTGCTAAAGTCCACTGTTGTAAGCTGCCCAACAATCGAAGACTGTGACCCCTGCTGCTCCACAGATACAGTACCATCTTCAGCAATACTAATAGATAGCGCATCAGGCGGAATGGTGATGCCTGGCTGCACGAGATCGCCATTGGCTGTGACCAATTGACCTTGCGAATCCGTACTAAATGAGCCTCCTCGGGTATAAGCGAGATCTCCATTAGCGTTTAATACTTCAAAAAAACCACGTCCTTTAATCGCCAAATCAAGAGGGTTCTCAGTTTGTTTCAAGCTGCCTGCAGAAAAAATACTAGTCACGCTAGATGTCTGTACACCCAAACCAATCTGAATCCCAGATGGCAGTTGAGTTCCAGTACCACTGGCTTCAGAACCTGGCGTTTTAACTTGTTGGTACATCAAATCTTGAAAATTTGCGCGTCCGCGCTTAAAACCCGCTGTGTTCACATTGGCTAGATTATTAGAAATAACATCCACATTCGTGGTTTGTGCTGCCATACCTGTTGCTGCTGTCCATAGTGCTCTCATCATAATAGTTGCTCCGATTCAATTTACTTAAAATTTTCATCACGCTTAACCTGGTAAACGCCCAACGGTTTGAGTGATTTGACCTTCTTGTTGATTGTACTGCTCTAAAATTTTCATCATTGATTGATTACTGCGCGTATTTTGCATCATTTCCACCATCATCAATACCGCATTCACATTTGAGCCTTCAAGCATGCCTTGATGCACAGTCACATCACCTTCAGCTACGTCCACATTTGTCTTGTCTGTTTGTAAAATCGTTCCCGATAACTTACTCACCAGCGATAAGTCTTTGATTTCATACATCCCCAAACGCGCCACTTCCACATTATCCACATATAAGCGACCATCATCACTGGCGCTTAGCACGCCTCTAGGCAAGGTTATTTTATTCTTACCTTCATCCAAAACGGGAAGATTACCTTCTGTCACCAACTGCCCTTCCCCATCCAAATGAAAATTTCCAGCTCGGGTATAACCCACCTCATCTGCAAAGGCTCCTTCTGAAGTCGCCACCTGAAAATAACCATTCCCACGCAARGCAAAATCAAGGTCATTGCCTGTTTGTCGAATAATRCCTTTATCACCATTCACATATTGATGATCCATTGTCATRTAAGCCGMRGGCAACTTGCTTGCATCTTTTCCCGCATCATTAACATTTGMYARMATGGTAGAGAATGCCGTRCGATCAAGCATATAACCCGTGGTATTCACRTTCGCYARRTTATGCGCGATGGTATTTAATTTTTGTGCTGTCATATCCCCAGCAACACCTGAAACAAAAAAACCACGATCCATAATAACTCCTCTAAAACGACTATACGAATCAAGTTAGAGCATGGATGATGCCAACATGTTGTTTTAAACTTAACTTGTTGAATTATAAGGAATTAAGAAAAATGAGCAGTCTGCAAGATTTAGGCATAAAGGTATTTATTACCGCTCTCAAGGGGATAATTTTTCCGCCAACTTGCGATCGCTGGCATACAAAAAAGATAATAATTCAGCCACCAACTGATATGCTTCCTCAGGAATTTCTTGCCCCACTGGAACCTGTGCCAGCAATGTCGCCAAATTATCATCTTGATGAATATGCACATCACTTTCACGCGCCAATTCAAGGATTTTTTTAGCCACTTCACCAAAACCCGAAGCCAGCACCTTGGGCGCTCCTTGAGCATCTGGCGAGTACGCTAGTGCTACTGCGGCATATTGATTACGCACAAATAGCCCCAAGATGATTAAATAGATAGCAAAACATAGTCTTCACTATCGCCATATAAGAAGAATACTTAAATACAATATCAACAAGGGAAAGGTTGATCAACTCAATGCATGGCAGTCATGAGCCCATAATCAGCGCTTGACTCGGGCATGACGGCAAATCAATTCATGATTCACTATATGACTACTCAATCACAAGCCTATGCTTTTAATTCCCTTAACATTTCCAAATCATCAGGCATGCCATAAAGCACATTCCCATCTAGTTTTTGCTGTGAAGTATGTTTTGAATTGGCATGGTGTCGTGCTTCTAACCAAGCTGAAAAATTACGCCGAAGGTCATCTATATGTTCATGAGAATGAACATACAAACTTATATTCCAAGGTGCATCCTCCCCACCTTTCAAACTAAATGCCACAGCGCCTATATGCTTCAAATCCACCCGTCCATGCAAGCGGAATTGATCGCCAGAAACTTGTCTATTCAGCATGCCGCGTGTGCCATCATCGTGTCTGTCCCGTAACATCAAATACTGTTCAGATAAACCTACATCAGCCCGTACAGGCAAGCCGTCCATATCCATTTTCGGCCACATATCAGTGCTTTGTTTGTGACCATGCTTGGCATGCTCTTCTACAGCCTGCATTTTTTTTCCCAGCATTTCACTTAACACCGTTGTTGCTTTGGCTTCACTTAATAAACGAAACTGTATAGGAAAATCGCGACTCAATAGCTGCAACCAAATATTCCCCATCGGCGTATTGGGTGGCACCTGTGCCCGCATACGGTATCCGCCCAAAGATAAAATTACAGATCCTTCCGAATCCGTGGGTGTCAGTTTTGCAGTAATAATACTACCATTTGGCCAAGGCAGCTTGGGTGCAACATCCGACTTCGCACCCTGCGGGAGACTTAGCAGCTGCGCAGCATGCAGGTTAATCACTGCGCTTTCTGCAACATCAACATCAGCTTCACTTGTGCCAAAGGAATATTCATTTTTATGGCTATATTTTCAGAACTCACACCCTCGCGTTGCATACGTAAAATTTGGGCTGACTGTGATGATTTTGACAGCCCCGCTTCAGACTCTTTCACACGGCTTTCTGCAACAGGCGTTTGCGTCTTTTGCCTTTTGACGTGCGCTTTAGACATGGCAAGCGATTGCGCACTGAATGCAACTTTCACATCATCCGTTACTTCATCTTCGAGCTCTTCTTCCGCCTTCGATTCGTATGCTTGCAAATGTGCAATTTGCTGTAAAGCCTCATCCAACATCTTGGTGGCTTCTTGCAATTGCCCCGCTGCCTCACCAAGTTTTATCTCAACTTGTTTGCGCTGCCGAGCTTGTTGCCACCATAACCACCACAATGCCACCATGACCAACAAAAGAAGCCCATCCAATAACATCGATAGCGCATCACTTGCTGAGCTTATGCCCCACATTTCAAACATTAGCATTCACCTCTGTATTGTGATTTAAGCATTGCCTGCACACATCATTCATCCAACTTGAGAATGCCACGCAGTCGCACCACCATTTGACTATGAATCTGCGATACACGCGATTCGGTTAAGCCCAAAACCAATGCCACTTCTTTCATGGTCAACTCTTCGTAATAATACAACGTCAGCAACACGCCTTCACGCTTGGGCAGCGCATCAATCGCAGTTGCCAAACGGTTCACGAATTCATTCACTATAAACTGTCTTTCAGGCATCAACTCTGGATCACCTTCAAGAACATCCAGCATATTCATTTCATCATCTTCACCCATCACCGAAGGCAAATCATCAAAATGAACAATCGACATCGTACGTACATGATCAAGTCGCTGGCGATATTCCTGCAAACTCATCCCTAAATACTGGGCAATTTCATCTTCTTCAGCGGGTCGCCCTTGCTGCTGCTCAACCACCATCATCGCATTTTGCAAAGCTTTGGACGTATCTCGCAGACCACGCGGCATCCAATCAAAAGCTCTTAAATAATCAATCATCGCACCACGTACGCGATAAGATACAAAGGTTTTAAATTGCACTTCTCTTTCAGTATCAAAGCGCTTTGCACCATCCAACAAACCCAGCACACCCGCATCAATCATATCATCCAATTCAATAGAATCTGGCGTACGGCGCATCAATTGATCTGCATGATAACGAATCAATGGCAAATACTCTTTTAACAAGGCTTCTGGATCATTAAGAATAGATCGTTGCTGCTCGGCATAATTGTTTGCAACACTCATGATACACGCCCATGCTGATCTTTTGCATTATCGCCTGCGTTGGTTTTGTTCTGCGGTGTCAGCATTTGATCAAGCCATGCCAATAACATGCCCATCCATGCCCCACTGGCTCCCAATACAAAACAGCGAAATATCGAATCTGGCAATGATATTTCCTGCATTAAACAGATCGCAATGCCAATCAAGACTCCTGCAAAAGCGCCACTGGCTGCGGCATAACTCGTCCGCATCAGACACTTACCCCTGAACCAGCGTTAGATTCAGTATCGTCTTCCAAATCTTGCCCTAAGCTGTGTTCCCAGAAAAATTGCAAACCACTACTACGCGCGTCATCTCGCGGACGCGCCAAAACCTCAGACAATACCACACCCAAATCTTTCTCTGCCTGAACACCATGCAACAAGCTTTGTCTCTGAATAGCCTGACGAACTTCTTTATGGGCAGGCATATTTCCCACATAATCCAAATGCACATCGAGATAACGATCTGCCACAGACATTAAACGCCTGAATGTCAGCTCTCCTTCGACCTTATCCGCCTGATTAATGGTGACCATAAAACGGCGCACATCTCTTTGCTGGGATAAAACTTTAATCAAGGCATAAGCATCCGTCAGCGACGTTGGATCAGGCGTAAGCACAACAAGACAAGACTCCGATGATGCAACAAAGAATAATACGTTATCACTAATGCCCGCAGCCGTATCAATAATCACCAAATCATAATCTTTGGCTGCCTCACGCATCTCACTCATCAAAACCTGCTGCTGTGTAGCATTTAATGCCGTAAGATCTGCCAAACCACTGCCACCAGGCAACACATCAAAACCTTCTTTTGAACGCAACAACATATCAGACAAGCTGGCTTCGCCACTCACCACTTGTTTGACCGATCCTTTCCCCGATAAACCCAACATCACATCCACATTTGCCAAACCCAAATCGGCATCCAATAACAATACACGAAGCCCTTGCTTGACCGCACGCGCTGCCAAGTGAATGGAGAAAAAAGTTTTCCCAACACCGCCCTTACCACTGCTAACCGCAATAACCCGTGGTGATGACTTATCTATGTCACTTGTTGTCATGCAATCTCCTTCCTTCACAAAGCTTGTTAACTTACCCATCACACTTTGCGCTGACGTTCCAACAATGCCGTCAATGCTTTCGGGGTTAACCAGCCCATTTGACCAGGTACTTCAGAGCCAAACACACCGTATGAAAGCCTAAATTTTGATGCCATCGCCCAGTTAATAATTTTGCCAGGGCGCGATGTCTCATCCAGCTTTGTAAAAGCTATTTCACTCATTTGAAATGCCTCCGCCGCCAACAACAACGCCATACCATCTGACTCATCCATATTCGCAGGCATCACCAAAACACGGTGTGTGCAATGCAATGCATCCCATACCACGCTTTGCTTTTTCATCTTTGATAAACGATGAATATTCCAACCTTCGCTATCCACTAGCAGGAGCTGTGCCGAATTGGTAAGCTGCAATGCCGCTGCCACCTCACCCTCAGATCTAAGGGTTGCAAATGGCACACCTAAAATGTCTGCGTAGGCTTTTAACACATCACTGCCACCCATACGATCCACATCTGTACTCAACAAACCAACCCGCACACCACGCATGCTGTAATACGTTGCTAGCTTTGCTGCCAGAAGTGTTTTCCCCGCCCCAGATGGCCCTGCCAAAAGCATCACCACAGGTTTATTGCGTGGTTTGATACGCTCACCCCAAGGTAACATTGAAGTGCCCGCTGGCTCATGGCTGGCATAATCTTCTGCCAAATCAAAAGCGTAGGTTGGGGCAACACCCATGTTTAGCAGATGATCAAAAGCTTCTTGTGTCGCTTTATCTGGCATCGCATGACGCAAATTTTCTTCTTCTTTGCGCCCCAAACCCTCAACAATGCGCTCTAAGCGATGCATGGATGCTTCCATCTTGTGAATATGCGTTGTCTGAACCTCAGGTTCAGGCTTCTTTACGCTGTCATTTTTTTGACGAGCAGTCTCTTCATCATCCAGTGCAGCATGTACATGCCAAACTTTCTTACCATCGCTATCCACACCTTCCATGCGATCCAAAACAATCGCATCGGGTCCAAGCCCTTGTCGAACCAAACCCAATGCCTCGTGTAGGCGGGGGGCAGTAAAAATTTTAATTTGCATCGTGAAGACCCAAGTTACTCAGTGTTTTAACAGTCATTTCTGGCGGTACTTCCCCAACAGATAATACAGCCACGCGGTTCATTACTTTCGATAAGGCATTTGCCAACAGTGGGCGCAGTTGCGGTGTGGTTAATAATACAGGGGTGTCAATATCATGTGCCGATGATGCCTCATTAAAGCGCATCACAAAGCGCTGCCATTGCTGAATATCCAGCGGCAGTATGGATGTGCCGCCAGCTTGCCCTATACGCTCCAGCATGGTCTGCTCAAGTTCACCTTCAAGCGTAAATACCGCCAATTCACCTTGCTCATTCACATAGCGTTGCACAATACTGCGCCCCATACGATGGCGAACCATTTCCACTAGGTTTCCTATCTCACGTTGCTCTGTCATACCATCGGCCAATGTTTCAATAATCAAAAGCAAATCGCGCACCGATACCCACTCGGCCAACAGTGAACACAATACATGCTGTAATACACCCAACGGCACCTGCGTAGGCACAATATCCGCAATCACCTTGGGGTAACGCTCAGCAACACCATCAACCAACTCTTGCACTTGCGCACGATCCAACATTTCATAGGCATGACGGCGTAAAATYTCTGTTATATGTGTAACAATCACGGTTGGCGCTTCCACAACGGTATAACCAGAAAGCTCAGCTTGTTGACGTTGATCAGCAGAAATCCACAACGCAGGCAAGCCAAACGCAGGCTCTTGCGTCGCAATGCCTTCCATAGGAGCGCCCAACACTTGCCCTTCCAAAGCCAACAAGTGACGCGGACGAATCTCGCCACGACCGACTTCAGCACCGCGCACCAATACGCGGTAATCACCGACACCCAGTTTTAAATTATCCTTGATATGCACAGGAGGAAGCACAAAACCAACCTCTTGTGTCATTTGACGACGCAATGCCTGCAAACGCCCAAGCAGACCGCCATCACGCCCTGCTTCCACAAAATCAATCAGACCATAACCCACTTCCAAACGAATCGGATCAACAACCAGCAAATCGGACAATGCTTCTTCCGCAGGTTTTTCAGCCACTTCAACCTCTGCATCCGAAATATCGGGTTGCGCGGCTTTTTCTTTCTCGCCCATCAGTAAATACCAACCCGTTAAACCCAGCCCTATGGATATGAGTAGAAAGGGAATAAACGGCATACCTGGAACAAGCCCAATAAAGAATAGTGCGCCTGATGCAATRAGGTGAACTTTTGGATGCTGKGTAAACTGCACGGTAATTTCGTCTGATAATTGYTCACTACCACCCGCACGCGTAATCACGATGCCTGCCGCAGTTGAAATAATCAACGCAGGTATTTGAGATACCAAGCCATCACCAACCGTCAAAAGACTATACACTTGCATGGCATCGCCCACCGCCATGCCTTGCTGCATGGTACCAATAATCAGCCCTGCAATGAGGTTGATTGCCGTGATAATCAAGCCTGCCACAGCATCGCCACGCACAAACTTCGCCGCACCATCCATAGAACCAAAGAATTCTGCTTCCCGTGCTACCRCCGTACGACGTTCACGTGCCTGCGTCTCATCAATCATGCCCGCATTCAAATCCGCATCAATCGCCATTTGTTTGCCTGGCATGGCATCCAACGTAAATCTTGCCGCTACTTCAGCAATACGCGTTGAACCCTTGGTAATCACGATAAAGTTAATCAATACAAGGATAATAAAAATGATAATACCAACAACCGTGTTACCACCCACAACAAAGTTACCAAAACCTTCAATAACCTTCCCCGCAGCTCCCGTACCCTCTTGACCATGCAATAAAATCAAGCGTGTGGTTGCTACATTCAACGCCAGTCGAAAAAGCGTGGTAAGTAAGAGCAAAGCTGGGAAAATAGAAAAATCCAAAGGTCTTAATACAAAGATTGCGGTTAATAGAATGATAACCCCAATAGCGAGGTTGGTCGCCAACAGTATATCCATCAACCACAGCGGCAACGGCACCATCATGATCATCAGGATGCCCAATACGCCCACAGCCAACAGTACGTCGGTGTGTCGCATCATACTCTGAAGTTTCAATACTGCTGCTGCCTGCATATTTACATCATCCTTCTTTTATGGCGGAAGCTCTGAACAAGTCTGAATTCGCACCTTGCGTCCAGAACATCCAAACTCTGTGTTGTAAACCTTTGCAATAGCCTTGCTATTACGTGCGATTTACGCCTTGATTTTGAATATTCTGAATCACAGTCTGCTTCATTCAGACTTATTCAGATCTTCCTACCGTTCTGGGGCCACGGATGCGATAAATCTCTGCAAGAATAACCGCGACTGCCTCAAATAAATCTTCAGGGATTTCTTCCCCGACTTTCACGCTCTTGAACAAGGAACGTGCCAAAGGTTTGTTTTCACGAATAGGAATTTTATGTTCGCGTGCAATTTCACGAATTTTTTCAGCTACTTTGCCTTTACCCGATGCCACAATTTTTGGTGCCGAAGCGCCTGTCTCATCATATTTTAAAGCCACTGCAATATGTGTCGGATTGGTAATAACCACATCGGCTTTGGGCACATCTGCCATCATACGGTTGCGCGCTTGCTCCATTTGAATCTGGCGAATCTTGCCTTTCAATTGAGGATCGCCTTCACTTTCTTTGTTTTCATCACGAATTTCTTTTTGTGACATTTTAAGTGATTTGGCATGCTCCCAGCGCTGATAGATCACATCTGCCAAAGCAATACTAAAAAACAGAAATGCCACAATCGCMGCAATYTGAAGGCTTCCTTGCGCCAATAATTTGGCGATTTCACCAACGCTCTGGCGCGGTGATGCCATAACCTCTGGAAACAAATCCACCAGCACAAACCAGCATACCGATGAAATAATCACCAATTTCAATATGGATTTCACAAACTCTGCCAATGATTTGCTCGAAAAAAGTCGTTTAAAACCTTTCGCARGACTCACTTTCTCAAACTTTGGTTTCATCGTTTCAAAAGTAAAAACAGAACCTGTCACCAAAAATGACATCAACATCCCGATGAGCATGACAGGTATAGCAAGCGGCAAAACCATCATAGCCATATCAATGGTTACCGATGTTAGCAGCTCCTGCATACCTTTGGGGGTGGCATCCAAGATTACCTTTCCTGACAAATAATCGCGTGTTAAGTCCATAATATACAACACAATCCATGCCCCAAGACCTGTCACAGATAACGAGGCAATCAATAAAAATGATAGCGCTGTAGATGGTTCTTTACTGGATGCGACTTGCCCTTTTTTCCGTGCATCTTCAATGCGCTTGGGTGTGGCATCTTCGGTTTGTTGACTCTTATCTTGGTCGTTAGCCACCTTTAAGGCTCCGCATCATGGCAGGAAGCTGATCACCCAACGATACAAATGCATCATACGTCAATGAAATAATGCTTGGCATGGACAATGCAAAAACAAAAAGCCCCAAGCCTACTGTTAAAGGAAAACTAACAAAAAACACCTGAATTTGAGGCACTGCTCGTGAAACCAAACCCAAAGCGACATTGACAAAAAACAACAGTAACAGCACAGGTGCAACAAGGCGCAACGCCAAKACAAACATYTGTGCCGCTGCATCATTCAATAYATCCCAMCCWCCRAAYGCCCAAGCMTGMCCAATMGGYAAAATMYYAAARGAATCARAYARYGCCRATAAAAATGCATGATGCGCCCCTGCTGATAGCCACAACAGCATCGCCAACACACTCGCCAATTGTGCCGTAATCGCACCTTGCGCAGAGGTAGTGGGATCAAATACATTGGCAATCGCCATACCCATCTGAAAACTCATCACTTGCCCCGCAAATTGCACCGCTGCAAAGATAAGGTTCGCCAACAATGCCAAAAGCCCTGCCAAAATCATTTCCTGTGCAGCCAATAAAATAAAGATAATTGGTTCGGGTGAAATAGCAGGAACAGATGGCGATACAACGGGGTATAAAAGAAATGTAATCAAGGCAACCAGCCCTGTCTTTACAGGGGCTGGTACGAGCTTATGTCCTAAAACAGGAATCAGAATAACCAATGCGCCTACGCGCAATAACACCAACAGTGCCACCATCACATCTTGCATCTCCACCATCGGAAATAGCATGTTAAGCCCTACAACGCATGACGGTTAAGAAGGCTCTGATTAAATCTGCATGATGGTTCATGGGTTTCAGAATTGCCAAGCTCACCAAAAGCGGGTGTTTGCAGCGCGAGGCGAGACTTGCGAGTAATAGCAGCGCTATTGCTAAGATTATCAACGTAGGACTTGGTAATTCTGGGTTCATGGGCATTCATTGACTTATTCAGAGCTGCGCTTAGTTAATCAGCATCGGAATACTGGCAAATACATGCTGCGTATAAGCCACCATTTTTTCAATCATCCATGAGGAAGCTAAAACCAGAACCAAAAACACAGCAATGATTTTTGGCACAAATGTTAAGGTCATTTCTTGGATTTGTGTCACAGCCTGAAACAACGAAATCAACACCCCTACAACCAAGGCAACAACGAGCATTGGCATGGATAACCATAATACCATTTTTAGTGCTTCAACACCTTGAACAACGACCATATCAGGATTCATAAACTACCCAGAGCAATATGCATACCACTTTGTTACCTGCGGTTATTCTGGAGAAATATGCCCGCCAGCTAAAAAGGCTCTGAGTGAAGCTCCTTGTGATGCGGAGTAATTAAAGCGCTATTAGGACATTGGCAAACTGTTTGCTACCATTAAGACAGAAAGCCTCGAAGAACCCAATAAACTGTGAGGATTCACTCATTGAATAAAGTCATGCTTGCGCGCCAACCTATCTTTGATGCCCATCAGAAAACCTATGCTTATGAGTTGTTATACCGTGGTGAGTCCATGGACATTGATGGTGACACCATGACTGCCACCGTCTTAAGCCACACACTCAATCGTTTTGGCATCGAAACAATGGCACATGGCAGACCCATCTTCATCAACCTTTCCAAGACGTTTTTACTCAGTGATTTGCCAGAGATTCTCCCGCACAATGCAACTGTTCTAGAAGTGCTAGAGGATGTTCCCGCCGATAAAGAAGTCATCGCCGCCATTCAGCACTGGAAAGAACAAGGCTTCACGGTGGCATTGGACGATTTTATCAGTATCACATCCGACCATATGAAGCTCTTGCCTTATGTTGATATTGTGAAAATCGACATTCTTGATTGTTCGCAGCCTTTGCATGTCATTGTACAAGAAATCCGTAAGTTCCCTATAAAACTTTTGGCTGAAAAAGTGGAGACATACGAGGAATATGAGCTTTGCAAGAAACTTGGTTTTGATTACTTTCAAGGCTATTTTTTCAGCAAACCAACCATTATCATCAATAGCCATGCCTTGGAAACCAGCAAAGCGCAGTTATTGCAATTATTAAGCCGTGTTTTGGAAGCTGACAGCCCCAAAGACCTCGAAACGGACATTGCCCATGATCTCACGCTATCATACAAACTTCTTTGCTACATCAACTCAGCATCTGTCGGCTTAAAGAAGAAAATCGACTCTATTGGACATGCCTTAACATTACTCGGCTTAAAGAAACTGCGCGCATGGATTTCTATGATGCTGATGGCTTCCTTATCAACAGGAAAACCAGATGCGCTACTTGCCCTTTCATTTATTCGTGGGCGCTTCTTGGAGCAACTCGCTCTAGCCAAGCACGATGATAAACATAGCAGTGATTATTTTATTCTGGGCATGTTTTCTTTATTGGATGCCTTTCTTGACCAAGATATTGAACATGCCATTGAGTCTGTATCACTACCCAAGCTTGTCCACGAAGGACTACTGGATAAAACGAGTAGCGCCAACAATCACTTACGCTTAATTCAAGCTTTAGAACAAGGCGATTGGGCACAGGTAGATACATTATGTGATACAGTCGATGTTGATAGCGAACAAATTATGTCACTCTATGCTGAAGCCATTCAATGGTCTGATGAACGGGTCGCTACCATCCATTCACTATCCGCATGATTTATACTTATTGACGAGGGAGAGGATTTTTAATGCCCAGCTTACTATTCAAGATTCGTGGTTTTTTCACAAAAAAAAATCCTGCGAGAACACCTGCCAAGGGCGTGCGAAAAGCGGTATTAAGCAGCACATATTTTGAGCTTGATACAGGCAAGTGTTATGGCATTTCAGCTTCACTCACTAAGCCTCTAAAAGCACAAGAAGAAGTCCTAGTAAATTTTTCCAAGCACCTTGAAGATATTCCATCATTGCCTCCCGTTTGGTCTGAAATTCAAATCTCTATCGAACGTGGCGATTCCGCGAAGAAAGTTGCATTTATCATTCACCAAGATCAAGGGCTAGCCACAGAAATATTAAAAGCAGCAAATTCAGCAGGCTTTAACAATGAAAAGGAAATCTGCGATCTGGGTCAGGCTATTGTTCGTTTAGGCTTGCAGGCAGTACGAGGCATTGCCACACACCATTGCACTTCTGATTTTTCCAAACGTTGGAAAAGCCCCTTCTCAGTTCATGCGTTATGGAAGCATTCTATGGCGGTCTCCGCATTAAGCACGATAACAGCCCGCTATATTCCTGGCTGTGATGCGGGCATTGCAAGCACGCTGGGTCTGTTGCACGATATTGGGCGCATTGGTCTTAATAGTATTTGCCAAACCCCTTTCCATTATCCGCCAGAGCCTGATGAAGGTTTCTTAGCTTATGAAAGAGAACACTTCGGCTGTACACATGTGGATGCAGGTATATTACTTGCCAAACATTGGAAGCTTCCAGAAACCTTGCAGCAGGGCATTCGTTTTCATCATCACCCAGGTTTGGGTGATATAAAAAGTGTGCCCGAAGAAATTCGCAAAGAAATACTGGCAGTTTACTTGGCTGATTTCTTGGCTATCCATTTTGATTTTGCAGGTGGCAATAAATTATTGGTTGAACCCCACCCTAGTTTTGCTCCTTTGCTTAAAACATGTTTAAACAAAGTTGCTCACAATAAAGCTGTTACCAAAGAACTATGGCGCATAAAAACCATTGAATTTTGAATACGGCTTAACCCGCATTATTCATAAATTGCCGTGATAATTGCGCAGAAGCTTTGTTTGCAACGGATTTTGAAGAAATTAGTTCGTAGCTGTGCTTACGAACAATTGATGAAAGATTTGTTGCARATAAAGGGGCAAGCAAGGGCGCGACAGTATTTATGAATAATGCGGGCTATGTCTAAAAATTATATCTTACGATTTATATCTCTCATAACATGCTGGATCAAAGCACGCATTTGCATTGGTTTCACTGGCTTATGTAACATTTCAAAGCCTGCTTTTTGCATCTCTTGCATACGCGTCGGCTCAGTATCTCCACTAATGATGATGCTAGGTAATGACGGTCTGCCCAATATCTCACGTACAGAAGAAATCGCATCCGTCCCCAAATTTCCTCCCCGTAAGCGATAATCGGCAATCACAAGATCAATATCGGGATTGGATTGAAGTAACGGAATACTCTCTTCACTAGAACCGCAAGTCAGCACATGGCAGCCCCATGGTTCAAGCATTGCCTGCATACCATCCTGAATCGCCTTTTCATCATCAATCACCAAAATAGTGATCGTCAGCTCTCCACGCTTGAGGCTGGGTGTATAAATCCTTGGTACATAAGCTTGAGGCTCGCTGGTGACAGCACATGGTATGGTCATTTCAAATCGGGTTCCTTTTCCTGGTGCCGAATGCATCTCAATATGATGATCGAGCAATTGGCAAAGGCGCTTCACAATAGACAGCCCCAAGCCTATCCCCTTGCTTCTATCTCTCTCGGGATTGTCAATCTGATAAAAAGCATCAAACACCTTTCCCTGCTCATCTTCGGCAATACCAATCCCTGTATCTTCAATGCTGATGATGCAGGCATCCCCCTGTTTGATGCAGGTCAGATATATTTTACCATGATCAGTATATTTGATGGCATTGGACAACAAATTACGCAGGATATTTTCAAGCAATATATCATCTGATTGAATGCTATATACGGAATCCTGCATTGCATCTGTAGCCACCTGAAATTCCAAACCTTTCTCTTGTGCTTGCTGCAAAAATTCATCTTTCATTTTGGCGAAAATTGATGCAGGAATAAGCGCATGTGGTTTCACCTCTATCAATTCTGCTTCCAGTTTGGACATGTTCAAAAGCGAATTCAACAAACTGCCCATAGAATCCATTGATTCGCGTAATTTTCCCAAGAGAAGTTGTTGTTTGCCTGTTGTCATTTCCTGTTCAAGTGCATCAGCAAACAAATCCATCGCGTGTATGGGTTGCCGCAAATCATGGCTGGCTGAGGCAAGGAAACGTGTTTTATCAGCATTCGCTTTTTCGGCTTCTTCTTTTTTTAACGATATACCATGAAGCAAATCAATATTTTCGAAGCGTTGTCGGATAGATTCATTCACCAAACGATAGTGCATCAGGGAGTAAATCAGAAATGCAACCAAAAAACCCAATAATATAAAGGACAGAAAGAAAAACTCTTCACCTTCAGAAGCCAGACGGGCGACCATTAAAAAAACCGTAGGCAAGGCAAATGCAACATAAGCTGGAAAAAATGTAGCATAAATGCCCAATGTGCCTGCCATCATAATAATTAAAACCAGCATGATGGTAAGCGCGTTAAACACCGAGGATAAATCAAGAATAAGCCAGACCAGAGAACCCCATAAAAAACCAGTTAATAGCGTAGTGAATGTAAACATCCACCCCCATCGCTGCATGACATCTGCATCAGTGGCGTTTTTTGGGAAAAGCCAGATTAAAATACCGCGCAAACCAAAAAGCACAAAATTGGCAGCCAACCAAGTGAGTAACACCTGATGGGATTGAGTCTCCCAAAATATCCCCACAATTGCCGATGAAATAAGCAGCATGCTGATCGATGGGAATAGCGCCTGAGCATACAGTATCCGCACGCCTTCAACCTTAATCCGCTGTTCCTGAAGTGAGTTTTGATCCGCCATGTTTTCCCTCAAAGTTTTGATACATTATTTACATGAATGAATCATCGTATGAATAAAAATCTATAGGGAACCTCGAAAAACCTCGCATGAGTTAAGCGATGGTGCTTTTTTGCTTATGGCAAGGCGTGATGAAATGAGTAATAGCACCGCTATTGCTCTTTTTATCCAACGCAGCCAGAGGCAAAAACAACAAGCTTGGCGAAATAGCCAGGTTTTTCGAGGTGCCCTATAGCCATTCAGCAATTGATTTGCCCTATTCTTTACCCATATCACCCCTCATCCTAACCTTCTCCCTCAAGTGGGAGAAGGGACTAAACTCCCTTTCCCGCTTGAGGGGAGAGGGCCTTCAAACAATGAAGTGTCATTTAGATGAATGCTTTTTTCTAAGGTAAATCAATTTATGAATCACTATATAACTTACCGAGCAGGTGCATCAGTTCCTTTTGAGCATTGCGCTCTTTTCCACTTGATTTTACGCGGTAATATTGACCATCTTTGCGTAAATTCCATGCGCCGACATTATCGGCGAGATAGGGGCGTAGACCTGATTTTAAAATATCCCTAGCCTGTTTTTTATCACGGATAGGGAAACAGGTTTCCACACGCCTGAGAAGGTTGCGATTCATCCAATCTGCACTGGAGCAAAGAACTTCGGCTTCGCCACCGTTGTGGAAGTAAAATACACGGGTATGTTCGAGAAAACGCCCCAGTACAGAGCGGACGCGAATATTTTCTGAAATGCCTTTGATGCCGGGACGCAAACAACAAATGCCACGCACAATTAAATCAATTTTTACGCCTGCTTGTGATGCCTGATAAAGAGCCTGGATAACTTTGGGCTCTTCTAAACCATTCATTTTGGCAATAATTCGGGCTGTTCCACCGGCGCGCGCATTGGCAGCCTCAAAGTTGATACGTTCAATGATGCCGCTATGCAGAGAAAAGGGCGCTTGTAACATGGTTTTAAGCTTGGAAAGGCGACCCATGCCCGTAAGCTGTTGGAATACACGATGCACATCTTCGGTAAGGTCTGGTTCACAGCTAAGTAAACCAAAATCGGTATAGAAACGGGTGGTAACAGTATGGTAATTTCCTGTTCCTAAATGCACATAACGACGCATTATGCGACCTTCACGGCGAACAATAAGCATCATTTTACAGTGGGTTTTATAACCAACCACACCGTAAACAACCTGAACACCCGCAGCAGAAAGGCGGGTTGCAAGCGTGATGTTGTCTTGCTCGTTAAAGCGAGCACGCAACTCAATCACTGCCACAACTTCTTTATTGGCACGCGCAGCTTTGATCAAAGCATCCACGATTGGTGAATCAGGTACGGCACGGTAAAGGGTCTGTTTGATAGCCAAAACATTGGGGTCGGATGCCGCTTGCTTGAGTAGCTCGACGACAGGCATAAAACTTTGAAAAGGGTGATGAAGCAAAACATTGCCATCACGGATGATTTTGAATATGTCGTTATCATCCTTTTTAAATGCTGCAGGAATACCCGCTTCAAAAGGCGGAAATTTAAGGTCTGGTCGATCGACTTCATCACATACCAGCGCCATGCGATATAAATTCACAGGCCCGTGAACCCTGTACAAATCAACGTCTTGAACGCCAAATTGTTGTAATAAATAATCGGTAAGCTCTTTGGGACAATGGTTGGAGACTTCCAATCGCACAGCTTTACCAAAGCGGCGTTCGAGTAATTCACCTGCAATAGCTTGTTTTAAATCGCTTAGCTCTTCATCAACATCCATCTCACTGTTGCGGGTGATGCGAAATTGATGGCAGTATTTAATTTTCATACCTGGGAATAAATCATCGACATGGGCATGGATAATGGATGAAAGGAACACATAGCTATGCTCTGATGTGGCAATATCATCAGGTAAACGAATCATGCGTGGTAATGAGCGCGGTGCTTGTACGATGGCATAGCTTGATTCACGCCCAAAAGCATCTTTTCCTTCAAGGGCAATCATAAAGTTAAGAATCTTACTTAATAAACGCGGGAAAGGGTGGGCAGGGTCAAGTCCGATAGGTGTGAGTAATGGCAATAATTCACGTTTGAAAAATTTATGAATCCAATTTTGTTGCTCTTCAGTCCATTCAGCACGGTGTAAAAAATGGATGCCTTCTTCACGCATATTGGGCAGTAAGTCATTGTTAAGAATTTGATATTGTTGCTCAACCAAATCACTCACTTGATCACGGACGCGGTGTAAAATATCACTGGAAGTCAGTCCATCAGCACCAACTTGTACAGAACCCATAGCGACTTTTTGCTTTTGAATAGCCACGCGGACTTCGAAAAACTCATCCATATTGGATGTGCATATGCAAAGAAAACGTAAGCGTTCAAGCAGAGGGACACTTTCATCTCCCGCCATAGCGAGCACGCGGCGATTAAATTCAAGCATGCTTAAATCTCTATTGATATAAAGGTCTGGGTGATCCAATGCGATGGCTTCTTCAGTGTTCAAATGATGTCCTTTTAAATGACTTACTTTCTAATTAAATATCTTCGCCAGCAAGAATTTTAGCCGCTGCATCATGGTCAACATGGCGAATGTCGTGTCCGTATTCCATATAAATAACCATTTCTGCAATATTCGTAGCATGGGCAGAAATACGTTCAAGATTTTTGGCTGCATCCGATAGAATGATTGAACCACTGATACTACGAGGATCCTCCATCATATAGGTGAGAAGCTCACGGTACATACGCTTATATAACTTATCAATTTTCACATCTTTTTGAATGACGAGCATTGCTAAGTCAGTATCACCACGAGAAAAGGCATCCAAGGCGCGTTGTACTTGCTTTTGAACCTTTTCCCCCATGGTATCAAGGTTGGAAAAATTTCTAGGTGGCGACTCTTCTGATTGAATCATGCCTTTGGCGATGCTAGCAGCCAAATCGCCTATACGCTCAAGATCGGTTACGACTTTCATAATAGCCAAAATAAAACGCAAATCACCAGCCGCAGGCTGGCGGCGCACCAAAATGTCACGGGTCATTTCATCGCATTGAACTTCCAGCGCATTGATGGCGCGATCACGTTCAATGGTTTTTACTGCGAGCTTTTCATCTTGCTCAAGCATAGATTGTACGGCATGCCCAATAGCACGTTCGACAAGCCCACCCATTGAAAGTACATGTTCTTTAAGTTGTACCATCTCTTCATCAAAACGTTTCATGGTATGTTGCATGGTTTCTCCTTAATACTGATATGCAATCTTTATCTCTGGTGCAGGAAGCATAGCATAAACTGTGGCTATCAGTTTTGTGTATGTGTTAACCGAACCTTCCTGTGATGTAATCTTCAGTTTGTTGCTCTTTTGGTTTGGTGAAAATATCGCGTGTATCACCAAATTCAATCAGTTTTCCCAAATAGAAGAAGGCTGTATTATCTGAAACACGCGCAGCCTGTTGCATGCTGTGTGTTACGATAATAATGGTAAATTCTTTTTTAAGCTCATCAATCAGCTCTTCAATTTTGGCTGTAGCAATAGGGTCAAGCGCTGAGCAAGGCTCATCCATCAATATAATTTCAGGTTTGACAGCAATGGTACGCGCAATACATAGGCGTTGTTGCTGACCACCTGAAAGCGCTGTGCCTGGTTCTTGCAATTTATCTTTTACTTCATTCCAAAGGCCTGCGCGGGTTAAAGAATATTCAACCAATTCATCCATTTTAGGGCCATCGCTGGTGATGCCATGAATACGCGGGGCATAAGCAACATTTTCATAAATAGTTTTGGGGAAAGGGTTGGGTTTTTGGAAAACCATACCAACACGGGAGCGCAGTTGTACGACATCAATATCGGCATCATAGATGTTTTTATCATCAATCAGAATATCGCCTTCAGTGCGGCAGTGAGGGATACGGTCATTCATACGGTTTAAGCAACGCAATAATGTTGATTTACCGCAGCCTGAAGGCCCAATAAATGCTGTGACCTTATTATGTTCAATTTCCAAATCGATGCCATGCAATGCTTGAGCATCTTTATACCAAAGCTTTAGGTCGCGGATAGAAATGTTTTTAGAAGAAGTCATCGTGTTACCTTTACCAAGTTTTTTGTGTGCGGTTACGTAGCCAAACTGCCACAGCATTGAGTGAGAGAAGCACTGTTAGCAATACAAGAATGCCTGCCGCAGTACGCTCTTCAAAGGCGCGAATAGACTCGGATGACCATGTGTAAATTTGAGCTGGGAGCACAGTTGTTGCATCAAAAATACTACCTGGAGCCTCTGGGATATAGGCCATCATACCAACAATCAATAAAGGTGCTGTTTCACCCATTGCTTGAGCCAACCCAATAATACTACCTGTTAAAATACCTGGAAATGCCAATGGTAATACATGGTGCCAGACCGTTTGTAAATTTGATGCGCCCAAGCCATAAGCCGCATCACGAATACTATCGGGAATAGAACGCAGCGCAGCGCGGGTGGTGATAATGATGACGGGTAAGGTCATCAAAGCGAGCGTTAAACCACCCGCCAATGCGGATGATCGCGGCACACCGACAATGTTGATAAAAATTGCCAACCCCAATAAACCATAAAGAATGGATGGGATGGCTGCAAGATTGTTGATATTTACTTCAAGAGCTTGGGTAAGGCGGTTATCTGGGGCAAATTCTTCGAGATAAATAGCCGTCATCACACCAATAGGAACAGCCACAGCCATGGTAATCAATAGCACCAGTATGGAACCAACAGCGGCTGCCAATACACCTGCAGTTTCAGCCATTTTTGAATCACCGTGGGTGAAGAAAAGCGTGTTGAAACGAAGCTCGATTTTACCATCGGCTATCATCTGATCAACATGAGGGCGGTATTTGCTTTTCAAACCATTGCCATCATGACCTTTGAGATATTGATCCACACGGTAACTGGCAAGCACCCATGTATGCTCGGTTGTGCCAAGCAATTCGGGATTTTCCACAAGTTTTTGTGGCAATGTGCGAAGGAATGACCTGCTTACCAAATAGCGGTAATTGCGCGTAATTGCTCTGTTGTAGTTATCTTTTACTTGGTCATTATAATTAATATCTACTTGGATATAAGCCTGTTTGAATGCAGGCATTGCTTTACCAATAATATCGACAAAGAAAAATGCCAAGAATGCTAGGGCAAACGCAATCGCTGCCATGCCGTAATATTTAAAGCGGCGATCAGCACGATGACGACGGCGTAGTCGTTTGTTGTATTCCATGCTATGGCTCATTTATTCATACCTCTGGCGGAATTTCCGTATCACAATCGTTGARAYRATGTTTAAGATKAGTGTGACTGTGAGTAATACCAAACCAAGTGCAAATGCYGCTAAGGTAAATGCCGAATCAAACTCTTGGTCACCYGTTAATGCYTCAACRATTTTTACRGTTACRGTSGTCATGCCTTCRAGTGGGTTGGCGGTTAAGTTTGGACGCAAACCAGCAGCCATCACCACAATCATCGTTTCACCAATGGCACGTGATGCACCCAATAAAAAAGCCGCGACAATACCTGGTAAGGCAGCGGGTAAAACAATGTGACGAATGGTTTCAGAATGGGTGGTTCCCAATGCCAAAGAGCCATCGCGCATGGGTTGAGGTACGGCGCGAATGACATCATCTGAAAGCGAAGATATAAATGGTATAATCATAATACCCATGATGATGCCCGGAGTTAGAGCATTGGTGTAATCGGCGTGTAAACCTACAGCATTGGCGGCCTCAACCACCAAAGGGCTGATGGTAATTGCAGCAAAGAAACCATAAACAACTGTCGGGATGCCAGCAAGAATTTCTAGCAATGGTTTGAGGCGATTGCGCCATGCATGGCTGGCATATTCAGACATGTAAATGGCTGCAAATAGACCAATAGGAACAGCGACACACATGGCAATGCCGGTAATCATAAAGGTGCCAGCAAAGATAGGAACAGAGCCAAATTCAGGTGTTACAGTGCCATCATCCATGCCTGAGCCAATTAGGAATGCGGTATCAGGATTCCAAACCGTGCCTGTAACAAAATCCCAGAAAGATATAATTTGAAAGAAGCGAATAGATTCAAAAATAACTGAGAAAACAATACCAAGCGTGGTTAAAATTGAAATCATGGCAGCAATAAAGAGCAAAACTGTCATGGCTTTTTCAACAGGCTGGCGGGCACGGAATTCGTGTTTGATATGTTTCAAAGCAAACCACAAGCTGAGACCACCCAGTGCAAAGGCTGTACCTAAAACCATGATGCCAGGCACTTGTACTAGGTTGAACATGGATAGAAATGAACAAATAACGCCGACAATTAAAGCTGGGCTGGCAAATTTAATAACCGCATACCAGCCATAAAAACCAGGGCGAGAGTGTAGGAAGCCATGTTCCTTTTCAAGCACATAGGCTTTTTGTCGCGCAAATAGAAATACCATCAAGGATAAAGGAAGCAAGCCTGTAGCAAACCAGAAAAAGATGTTAGCAGTGGTCATAAAAGCCCAAACTCCATAATTTTATATATTGTTAAATATTTTGATATTGTTTCTTTCGCAGCACTCTAAGTTAAGGCTTATGTCATGAAAAGCATTGCTACGGTATGAAGGTGATATATTTTTAATATAAAGCCTTTTTATACAGTGCGCTACAGTAAGGCAGTGTATAAAAAAGTTTCATTGTAGGGCTAAAAAAAAAGACCAGAGCATGATCGCTCTGGTCTTTTTTTGTACGGTTAAAGCGACTTAGTGTTTCTTTTTAAAGTCAGCAGCAGTCAAGTTTGTCAATGCTTTCAAGTTTGAACGATAGTGATTACGTTCTGCTTTAGGCAATGCGATCAAGCCAATTTCAGTACATTCGCCTTCATCACCAGTCATTTTCTCAGACATGAACAAGTTAGCATATTCCATCATGCCTTTCACTTTTCCGATGTGTGATTTCTTGATGTAGAAATACAATGAACGAGCCAATGGGTAAGTATGTGCAGAGATAGTTGTTGGTGTTGGAGCAACGCCATCAATAGTTGCAGCTGCAATGCTATCGCTGTTTTCTTCCAAGTAGCTATAACCAAAGATACCCAAAGCTTCTGTATCACGTGCAAGCTTTTGAACGATTAGGTTATCATTTTCACCTGAAGGAATATAAACGCCATCTTGACGAACTTTATGATACTTCTTGTATTTCTTGTTTTTCTTTTTGTCAGCTTTATACAATTTTGTGTAAGCATCGATATGCTTGGTCAAATGCTTAAGAATCATGTCTTCGAATGCATCGCGGGTACCAGAAGATGCTGGAGGACCATAAATGCGAATCGCACGGTGTGGCAATTTAGGGTTAATTTCATTCCAAAAGTGATATGGGTTTGCAACCAAGTGAGAGCCATCTTTACTTGGAACTTCAGCAGCAACAGCCAACATCATATCATGACGAGAAAGGTTGAAAGCAGCAGTTTTCTTTGATTGTGCGATAGCGATGCCATCATAACCAACAACCATTTCAGTGATTTCTTTTACGCCATTCTTCTGACATTTGGTGAATTCTTTAGCCTTCATGCGACGTGATGCGTTGGTGAAGTCAGGTGTGTCCATACCTGCACCAGCACAAAACAATTTCATGCCACCACCAGAACCAGTTGATTCTACAACAGGTGCTTTGAAGTGAGTTGTGTTGCCCAAAGCTTCAGCTGTGTAGCTAGAGAATGGGTAAACAGTCGATGAACCGACGATTTGAATTTGGTCGCGAGCTTCTGCTGCGCCAATATTGATGCAAGTAGCTGCGATTGCAGCAAGCATGATCATATTCTTTTTCATGTGTTGAACTCCTTTGTTCAGATTGTCGTGTAGCATAAATATGCTATGTGACATGAGCGTGACATGGCGTGTAAAATTCATTAAAGAGGGTGAAATAAAAAAAGCTCGCGACAGGCGCGAGCTTTTTAAGTTCCAACGAGGAGTTACACACTTTTCAACAATGATAGGGAGGTTATAACAGGTGTTTATGACAGCTCTATGACATGTTTAAGTGATTATAAAACATATATGAATGACACGAGTGCCCCCACGAAAGTCGTGTGTCGTCATATCCGACTTGATCGGGGATCCAGAAACCCTTGCAAGCAATGGACTCCCGTTTAAAGGTGAATTGCGAAGCAAGAGAAGCCACCCTGGAGTGACGTGGGAATGCCGCAAAGAATGAAATATTATTTCCCGTCTCATAACATCGTGCCGTAAAGAAAACCTTTGTGACATAAAAAGTTGGAAACAAAACATCAAACTTTCGTCGGACAGTGGTGTGCGAATGAAATAATTTAGGTGAGGAATAGGCAAAAAAATAGCCCGCACAAAGGCGGGCTATCTTAGCAATCAACAGGGTTGATTTATTTTAGAATTTAACCTGTGAATAAAGGCCAACCTGAGTTTTTTGCTCTGTTTTGCCTAGAACACTTTTCAAGTTGGTAAAGTTAGTTTTATCATATACCAAAGAGAAAGTTACGTGTTTGCGAGGTGAATACTCTGCACCCAATACATAGCGAACTTCTTTTTGAGGGTTAGCAGCATTTGCATTTAGCTTGTCTTTTGTTGACTCATAACGACCGAATGCACCGAAACCGCCACCGAATTTGCCCCAGCCCCAAAGTGCCATTGCATCTTCTTTAGCCTTGTTTGCTGTAGCGCCATCAACTTTATCTACGTTGTTGATGAAGTTAGCACCGATACGGTAGTCATGTGTACCATAAGAAGCCATGACTTGATACATGGTAGACTTGGTATTGCTGCCAACTACACCTTTAATCAAAGACTTCGTGCCTTTATAACCAGTGCGATAACCGAAATCCAATGTTAAACCTTTAACAGGGTAAAAGCTTACACGAGAATCAAAGTCAACAGATGAACCTGCTGTCTTCTTAGTGGTWGRRKWRSWKKWWMCARSRYMRKYRRTRGSWRKTMSSWAWKRRMSKMMAWGWYCAKMWGCWWMTWTRSYTWKSAARSCAATACCTAAATCAGAAGAAGCGTCATATTTTTGTGTATCAACCAATACTTTAGAAACATAACGATGTTTCCACAAACCTTGTTCGTAATCAATCCAAGGTGTGTGAGATTGACCCAGACGTAATACAACAGCATCGCCCATCAACTTGCCTTCAACATAAGCRTATTTCAARAAGATATTRCTRTTTTTTGATTTCAASTTTGGATCAACAACCATATCTGTTGTGATACGCATCATCCAATCTTTGTCGAAGTAATATTTGGCAGTAAAGTAAGCACGATCAACAGCAACGCCACGAGTTTTCGTGTCAGTTACGCCGTTCTTGGTTACTTTATAGTCAGTAGCATTCAAAAAGAATTTACCACCGATTTTTAATTTGCTTGCACCATCTTCAGCAACAGTTACGCCACCAGCAAAYGCAGGTGTTGCAAYAGCAGCTGTARCTARCAATGCAGCAGTACGAATTAATGTTTTCATTTTCATTATTATGTTTCCTCCTTAGGAAGTTGRWGGGCACGRTATATCTCGAATRTGACAASAATGTGACARCAATATGATAGCAATGTGACAGCGGCATGGTGACTAATGATTTGTCATGTTCTTGTCATAGTTGTCTTATAATTTCTACACATACCTTAATAAGAGATGGAGAATAGAAATGATAGTAGAAAGAGCAGAAAACTCTGTAGAGAAGGCTGTATTGTTGGAAGCATTGATGTCATCTATGACATCCAATGTTTATTTTGAAGCGTTTAAAAATATACCTTTGATTAAAGAAATGTCAGAAGAGCATGCCATGCTTTTGTTTGCTTGTATGAAAGAAAAGCGATTTGATGCTGGAGAAGTCGTTTATCAGGCAGGTACAGCTGCTGAAGGTGAGATGTATCTTATCTTGGATGGTAAGGTCGGCGTGGAAGATGAAAGTGGTTATCGCTATGATAGCTTGCGGGTCGGTGGTGTGTTTGGTTTGTTTTCATTTTTGGATGATAAACGCAATCATTCCGCGACGATTAAAGCCGAAAAAGATACGGTTGTGCTAAGCTTGGAACGCAGCTACTTTGATTTGATTGCTTTGGAAGAACCAAAACTCGGTCAGCAGTTGATGTATTTCATGTTTCGACTATTGAGCGAGAAAGCATTGAAAGTAGAAGTAGAATATGCCCATATGCATCAATTCGCATTGGGTAGGAAGGTGTAAATGACAGATGAAATAAAAAATGCAGATATTCTGATTGTTGAGGATGAGGTTGCCATTGCGCGTTTGATGGAAATTCATTTGCAACGTGCAGGATACAGTGTGGCATGTTGTGGTAATGGTCATGATGCGATTGCATTGCTCGAATCAAATGCATATAAGCTGATGCTTTTAGACCGTATGATTCCAGGCGTGCGTGGCTTGGATTTGTTGCGTTGGTTGCGTAAACAAGAAACTCTTCGCACCATGCCTGTGGTCATGGTAACCGCATTGTCACAGACCGAAGAGCGTATTCGTGGTTTGAATGAGGGTGCGGATGATTATTTACCCAAGCCTTTTGAACCTGATGAACTGGTGGCACGAGTTCAGGCCTTGTTGCGACGTTCTGTGCATGATCGTTCTGTGCATGAGGCGGATTCAGAAATCATCTTGGATCATGATGCTATGGAGGCGTTTGTTTTGGGTAAACGGGTGGATTTGCGCCCTTTGGAGTTTCGCTTRTTGCAACGYTTGATGAAGAARCCYGGYAARGTGCGTAGCAGGGAATATTTGYTGGATCGGGTATGGGGCGTGAATAACTTTGTGGAAGAGCGAACTGTCGATGTTACAGTCAAACGTTTGCGCAAAGCTTTGGCTGAGTATGGCTTGGGTGAATCTATTATGACAGTCAGGGGCTCAGGCTATCGCTTTGTAAAAACGGGCTCGTGATGAGTGGTTCCGTTGGGTTTGTTGTACCATTGATTATGGTGGTATTGTGGTGGTGGCATGTCAGGCTACTAAAGCGTGTGTTAGCAAAGAATGAACGAATGTTATCCAACACACAGGTTAGCCAGAGCGATTTAGAGAAACAACTTGAGCAGCGCAGCCATCGTTTGGATGAGTTGTTATCGGCGATYCATGAACCTGTGTTGCGTGTGGATCGTGCGGGCCGTGTCATGTCTGCCAATGATGCAGCTATACGCTTATTTGCKATTCGTGATRTAAATTTATTGCCAGAGCCGATGGTGGTRTTTTATCGTAACCCTGATTGGTTGAAGTCSTTTGGCAAAGCAGCGAAATCACTGCCTGAAGTTGTGGCTCTGCCTGAGGTATTTATTGGTGAGCAGGTTTTTTTGCCGCGTTTGGCAGGTTTGGGTGAAGATCAGGGTTTATTATTATGCTTGGATGTGACAGCCCAATACCGTTTGCAAGAGCAGCGCAAAACATTTGTTGCTGATTTGATGCATGATTTAAAAACACCGTTAACGTCCTTGCTTGGTTATGCGCGGAGCATTGAAGCTTTTGCTGATGATGCAGCGTTGCGCCAAGAGGCAGTTTCTGTGATTGCACAAGAGGCACTGCATGTGAATAGCTTGTTGGATGCGTTGTTATCTGTTGAGCAGATTGAATACAGTGTTACCGAGCAAGGCTCCTGTGATGCCGTGGTTGTGTGTAAGCAAGTCTGGCAAGCACTGCAGCCTGAAATGGCAAAAAAAGAGCTATCATTATCTTTGCAGCTTCCCGAGTCATTTGAGATTGCTATGCACGAGTCGGATTGTTTTCGTGTATTGATGAATGTGGCGGCCAATGCGGTGCGTTATACGATTGCAGACAGCGAGTTGGACTGTAGTCTTCAAGACGGTGTTTTATCCATTTTGGATGAGGGAGATGGGATTCCTGAAAAAGATTTACCACATGTGACCGAGCGTTTTTACCGTGTGGATGCGGTGCGCACACGTGGTGGACATGGTTTGGGTTTGGCAATTGTTAAAGAAATACTGGATCGCGATGGTGGTCGTTTACAACTAGAGAACCGTGAACCGAATGGTCTGTGTGCCATGATTACATTACCACTGCCATCATAAAAAAAGCCGCCTTCCTCCTTAATAGAAGAAGACGGCTTTGCTATTTACAATGTCTGAGTTAGTTGATTTTAGATAAAAGGTCTGGGTTTTTCACAAGGTTGCGAACACCATGTGCATGATCTTCTTTAAAATCGTTGCCTTCACACCATTTGCCAACCGTTGCAATGTTTACCTTAGCAACATGTGGGCGAACACTCCAAGAAACTTGGTATGGAGAGCCTTTTTCATTGTAACCAGGACCAGTTGTTGAGCCTTCATATTGAACAGGTGAGCCAGTATTGCTTGGGATACCTGTTGCTTGGTATAAACCAGCTTTTGTTTTGCTATATTTGGTTAAATCTTTAAAGCTGGCGGCATGTTTATCGTTAACCACGACATACACCTGTGTTTCTACACGTAGTTGCGGGTTTTGTGCTGGGATGTCGCTGTTAAAGCAAGAACCCAAGCCTTTGCCTGGTTTGATTTGCGCTGTTGAGTATACATAGTGAACTTCGATGGTATCACCCGGTTTTAGTGTGCTATGCGCACTGTCACAAACTTTTTGGTGCGTTGCTGCRAGCTCTGCTTTGCTTAATAGCGAAGTGTCATAGCGGTAGCCACTTTGATAACCCTCACCATTGCCATTGCCTGCATAGATTGAGAAATCATGTGCTTTATGCTCAGCATTCTTATGAAAATGGATGTTGCATAGATTCATAGCAGTCGATGCTGGTGCTTCACTAAAGATGCGTTGGTTTGTGCCAGAAATGGCATCAATATCTCTTGGTGATTGTGGTCCAAAACCTTTGCCTTTGGTGCTTTTTGCAAGCGCTTNGCGTTGTTCTGCAATCACCTTATCAGATACTGCGGCGTGATGCGTTGAATGAGCGCATGGATTAGCATGGCTGCCGTGAGCCTTCTCGTGCCCGTGGTCGCTGGCAAAAGCAGGCGCAGCGCATAATGCGGTTGCAGCCAATGTAATAAAAATCTTTTTCATGAGTAAATACCCTCCAAAAATATATATACATCCCTCAATGTATAGGTGGAGCTTGGTTTATAGGTATGTCTTGTCAAGGGGAAGATAGGATATAGAATAATTAGGGTATTTGGTCTATGGTGTGTTTAAAATTGAAGCGGGAGGGTGTTTATATGGATGTGTTGATCATTGTACTTGCGGTCATTTTGGGTTTAATTATTTGGGCGGTGATGATTTATAACCGCTTGGTAAAGTTGAAAAACCGCTTTAAGAATGCCTTTTCACAGATTGATGTGCAATTGCGTCGGCGCTACGATTTAATCCCTAATTTGGTGGAAACAGCCAAGGGTTATTTAAAACATGAGCAAGATACCCTGCAAAAAGTCATTGAAGCCCGCAACCATGCTTTAAGCGCGATGAAAAAAGCCAGTAAGAACCCTGGTGATGGTAAACTTATGCAAGCCTTGGCAGGTGCTGAGGGTGTGTTGGGCGGAGCGTTGATTAACTTAAATGCTTTAACCGAAGCTTATCCCGATTTAAAAGCCGATCAAACCATGCAGCAACTGACTGAGGAACTTACCTCTACAGAGAATCGCGTATCGTTTGCGCGTCAGGCTTATAATGATGAGGTGATGTTTTATAATACCCAGCGAGAAACATTTCCTGATGTATTGTTCTCTGCCATGTTTGGTTTTCATATAGCTGAGCTATTTGAAGTTACCCATGCTGAAGTGAAAGAGGCTATACGCGTTAATTTTTAAATAATCGACACTTCCATGGATTTTTTTGGTCATCAAGAGCAAGCACAGCGGCGGACATATGCATTATTTATTTGGTTTGCATGTGCAGTTGTGGTGGTAGTTTTGGCGGTGTACGCCGCTGTCACGGTGGGCTTGTTTGTAGGACAGTTATTTCAAGGCAACTCTTTTCAATCTCAAACTGAATGGATTCAGGTGCATGCATTTTGGCATAAAGCACGTTTTTTATGGGTAAGCGCGATTGCAGTTGCGCTGATTGTTGCGGGTAGTGCGTATAAAATATATCAATTGCGACAGGGCGGTGGTGCGGCTGTTGCTGACATGCTTGGTGGCAAACGTTTGCCGAGCAATGTCGGTGATGTGCTGGCTAGACGGCTGTTGAATGTGGTCGAAGAAATGGCGATTGCTTCGGGTTTGCCCGTGCCGCCTGTATATATCTTGAATCAATCAGGCATCAATGCTTTTGCAGCGGGGTTTTCACCATCCGATACCGTGATTGGTGTGACGCGTGGCGCGATTGAGATGCTTAATCGTGATGAGTTGCAGGGTGTGATTGCCCATGAATTTAGCCATATATTGCATGGTGATACGCGTATCAATATGCGTATGATGGGGCTATTGCATGGCATGACGTTGATTTCAGATACAGGCATGTTTTTGCTTACCGCACGCCGTTCGGCACGCCACTCACGGCATCGGCGTGGCACACATCCAGCCATGTTTGTATTGGGTTTCTTGTTATTTTTAGTTGGTCTTATAGGCATGATTATGGCGGATTTAATCAAGCGAGCAGTTTCACGGCAGCGYGAATTCTTGGCAGATGCTTCGGCGGTACAATTTACACGTAATCCAGAGGGTATTGCCAATGCATTAAAGGTCATTGGTGGTTATAAAGCAGGATCTCAGGTGCGCCATGCCGATGCTTCACCAGTAGGGCATTTCTTTTTTGGCAATGCGTTAAAAAGGGCTGCTGTAGGGGTGAATACAACACGTTGGTGGGCAAGTCATCCGCCATTATTGGAGCGTATTCGTCGTATTGAACCGCGTTTTCGAGGGCAATTAATGATTGTTCAAAAAGCAGATAAGCAGCAACGGGTTTTGGCAGAAGCAACGATGGGTTTTTCGCAGGCGATGGATGCGGATGTCTCGCCCATAGATACAACAGTGAATGACTACCAGCTATGGTTGGCGGCTGTCGGCAAACCAGAAAAAGCAACGCTTGCACGTGCATGCAAACAATTGCAGCGCATTCCTGATCGTTTGCGTGATTTTGCGCATGATTCTTATACGGCACGGGCAGTGTGTTATGCCTTGTTATTGGATGCAGATGATGGTCAACGGCATATTCAGATGTCTTTGTTGGAGCAATCGGCGGATAAGAATGTGCTGCGAGAAATGCTTGATATACAGCGTGAGGTTATGGCTTTATCGGCTGACCTGCGTTTACCATTGATTGATACTATGTTGCCCGCTTTAAAAGCCATGTCAGGGCTGCAATATCAGATGTTTGTGAAGAATATTCGCATATTAATGCAGGCAAATCATCGCATTAGTTTGTTTGAATATATGCTGCAACGCTTATTGTTGCGACACTTAAAACCAAACTTTACAGATGTGAAAATACGCCCAGTGAAATATCGCAAGATACAGGGTTTGGCTGCGGAGTGTGGTTGTGTATTGGGTATGTTGATTGGTTATGGCGCTCATGCTGAACCTGAAACTTTGTTTGAGAAAGTAATCACCGAGCTGTTGGGTGAGACAATGCCTTGGCCGCCAGCGCGGGTGTTGCAACTGGCGCGTTTGGATGCGTCGCTTAGTAAGTTTGAATGTGCTTCGCCAAGTGTGAAGAAAGCATTGCTTGCTGCTTGTATGCAAGTGATTTTGGCAGATGGTTTGTTGCATGTGAAAGAATCAGAAGCTTTGCGCGCGATTGCGGATGGGATGGACTGCCCTATTCCTGTGATTTAACTATTTTTTATTCATACATACGCCGAAAACCTATGGGATGTATCGTTTAGCCACTTTTTTACAATGGTTTTGATGTGCGAAATTGGTACGTAATTTGCTTTATCCCTGTTGTGATTAATTTTCTCTGGGGAATAAACTATGAATTTTCTTAATTTAAAACAATATTCTATTATAAAACGTCTATCATTAATTGGTGTTGCCGCGTTGTTGGGTTTGGGGGCATCGGGTGTTGCGCACCAATATATGGTCAATAGTTTGTCAGATATTTCGAATCAAGAAGTGCTCTCCAGCGATGTGATGGAGGCATTGGATGAACTTGCAGCGACCTTGAATGAAGAGGTGCATGCTGTTCAACTTTATATTGTAAATAAAAACGTTAAAAAATTAGAAWCCTATAAAACGCTCCAAAAAGAGAATTATGCAGCACTGATGCAGTTGCTTGTAGTGCTTCCTGATGAGAATACAAAAGAAGAGGTTCAATTGGTACGGGATGGCTTGAATGCCTATGCAGGTATGGTGGATGACTTGATTGTCATACGTCAAAAACTTGGCTTAAATAAAGATGAAGGTTTGACAGGGGAATTGCGTAGTGCTGTGCATGCAGTGGAAGCGAAATTAAAGCTTTTAAAGCAGGATAAGTTGATGGTGTCGATGTTGATGTTACGCCGTCATGAAAAAGATTTTATGTTGCGAGGTTCAGATAAGTATATTGATAAATTCAATAAAGAGGTCATTGGTTTTCGCAGTCTGTTAGCAGCTTCAAGCGTTTCTACGTCTAGCAAACAAAGTATTTCGTTTCTTATGCAGGCCTATGAAGAAGGCTTTAATAATTATGCCAAATCATCGATGCTATTAATGCAGGGGGCTAAGCAGGCGGAAGRTATTTTTCAGAGCGGCGTGTTGGATGGTTATGAGGCGACAAATGCTGTTTTTGGAGACTACATAACGAGTCTTGATGCAAACTATGAGCATGTATTAACCGTATTGCCACGTTATTATGCGGGCATTATGTTCTTGGTATTTTTACTTGTAACYTTGGCAGTGTGGTGGATYTCACGCTCGGTCAGTCGCCCTATTTCACTTGTTGCGATTYCCATGGATGCTTTGGAAAAAGGCGATGTGATTCCTGTAAATGCAAATGAAGGTGGCGAGATTGGAGAAATGCTGGAATCCCTAGCGATTTTCCAAGATCAATCAGCCGAAGCGCTACTCTTGCGACGTGTGGTAGAAGCGTCACCGCAGGCAACCATGATTGCGGGTGCCAAGGATTTGACAATTAGCTATATGAATCCAGCAGCCGTTAAATTGTTTCGTGATATCCAAACTTTTTTACCATGTTCTGTGGATGATATGGTCGGGCAATGTATTGATATTTTCCATAAGGATCCCGCACATCAGCGTAAGGTTCTTGCCAATAAAGCGGCTTATCCAATGCTCTCAAATTTTGTGGCAGATGGTCATCAAATTGAGTTTTCTGCGCATGCTATTGATAATCATAATGGTGAATGGGATTCGATTATGGTGTCGTGGAATGATGTGTCTGAACAACACCAATTGGCGGCAGATTTTGAAGGCAATGTTGCAACCATGGTCAATGATTTGATTGAGGCATCGGTGGGTATGCAAGCCTCCAGTGAAACCCTCTCTTCCACGGCTGCGCAATCCACAACACAATCAGAGAGTGTTGCCCATAGCTCAGCGGAAGCCAATGAAAATGTCATGACTGTGGCATCGGCAGCAGAAGAATTGACGGCTTCAATTGCAGAAATCACGCGGCAAGTACGCAATGCTGTTGAAATGTCAGGTCAGGCAGTGCAAGAGGCTGAAACCACCAATCAAAATGTTGCAAAATTAGCCAGCGTATCGGAAGAAATTGGGCAAGTGATTCGGGTGATTACGGATATTGCCGAGCAAACCAATTTATTGGCACTCAATGCCAGTATTGAGGCGGCTCGTGCGGGTGATGCAGGGCGTGGTTTTGCAGTCGTGGCGGGTGAAGTTAAAGAGCTTGCCAATCAAACTGCCAAGGCAACTGAAACCATTGCGGGTCAAATTTCATCGATTCAAAAAGAAAGTGATGGGGCTGCCAGGGCGATTGGTCATATTGGTGAAACTATTCAGAAGATGAATGATATTAACCAAGCGATTTCTGCTGCCACAGAAGAGCAGAATGAAGCTACCCGTGAAATTGCCCAAAGTGTGCAATATGCTTCAGATGCRACRCAGCGYGTGACAGAAGCCATTGCYTCGGTGACAGAMGCATCCATTGATACTGGCAAAGCWGCGGGYGATGTRYTGRTTGCATCRACGGAYATTCGYCARAAAGGTGARAGCYTGTCGGAGCGGGTRCGYGATTTTTTAGCCGAATTGCGTCGCCGTTAGTTAGTGACGCAGATTGTAATGCAGATTGTAATGTAAAAGGTGGGCAAAGAGCTCGCCAAGAAAATCTGAGGCGTGAGTCTACAACCACACTGGATACCCAGCCTTCGAACGGGGGGGTGGCCAGTGTGGGAAGCTTAACTAGCCATAGGCAGCAAAAGGCATGTGTTGTAGCGGAAATAAGTAAGGTGGTGAAGGTGACGCAAAATGATGTAAGCGATGGGTTGAAGGTATCAGATAAAGCCTCAAGCGAGGTTTTAGATGAGNNNMCTGTGYATGRTGATNACWANWAAAACATCGCRYKCACAGCCTGCATGGATSAARCGTTGGRTTTCAGGCGAACAYTCACGCCGTGAATGGYTGCTTTTGGGAGAGCGGGTYTTCTCACACCCACGTTATGCAATTCTGATTGTTGCTGCATTGGCTCTGTGTATGTTCGAGCGTTACAATTTTGTCTTGGCGACACTGGCTGTRTTTTTTGTGGTTGAGTGGTGTTTGCGTTTTTGGCTGCAAAAAGAGRYCCATTTTCGCAACCGTGCTGAATTGGCTTTTTTGGTTTTRGATGGCTTGGCAACGGTTAGYMTTATTTTAGTCTTGTTYGTCCCTGTGGGTCTATTYCAGCAGTCCGTGTAYTTGCGARTTGCGCGTTTATTTCGTGGTATGTATATGTTGCGAATGTTGCGGGTTCTTCGTTTTCTTACCCATGATACCTTTGTTTATTCGCTGCCGTTTGCTTTGTTGGTGGTTGCTTTGGTATGTATTGCCATCGCCGTGCCATCGCTGGCGATGTATATCGGTGTATTCTTATTGATTGAAGGCGTGTGTCGTACGATATCGATTTTTAAAGTGTTGCCAGATGGCGGACGTAAAAAAGCYGAGTTGGCATTTGTATCGTTGGATATGCTTGTAAGYATTGCAGCATTGGGTCTGATTCCTGGTCTAGCAGTAGCTTGGGTTGGSTTGCGCGCCATTCGTTTTYTGGTGATGCTCAATCCAGTGGGAAATATYGCCAAAGCMGCCAAACGTGTACTTGCSATACAAGAAGTTCGCAGTGAAAGCAGTATGCTGGCWGGGATGCTGGTGGCGATGATGATTATAGGCTCATTGTCRGTGCTTTATCTTTAYCCTGAAATGGACATCAATGATGATGGCAATATTACCTCAGCAGATTATTTGCCATTTCAGGTGATGTTATATGTTTTTCGTGTGCTTACAGATCCAGGTGCAGCGACACCCGAAGCTTTTTCGCCATGGTTGGTTGGGCTAACATCGTTGTTGGTGCTTTCGGGTGTATTCTTCTTTGCTTTGATGGTCAGTCTTGGCTCAAATGTGATGAAATATATGTTGCGTGAATTAAGCAATAGCCCTTTATCAGCGCGTGAGCAGATGGTTTTTGCAGGTTACAATGATCAGTCATTGTCAATTTTAAAAAGGTTAAACAAGTTATTTTTAAGGATGCGCCAAAGCATGTCTTCGGTATGGATCTTTCATGGCAAGGCGATGGATGGTGCAAATGGAGTTGGTAGTTGGTTGTCGGTACGTGAAGTGGAATCTGGAAGCCGTGGTTTGATGGAGCGGTTTCATTTGTCGGGTATTCGGCAGTTGGTATTGTTTCGTAAAGATAGTGAAAGTCTGGATGCAGAAATTTTAGTGGATAACCATCATTTGGCACGCGACTTAAATGTTGATGGCATGATGATTTCAGAAGCAGGCTTATCCCCACGTTTACAATCATTGTATAGTGATTCTATGTCAATGTCGGTATTGAACTCGGCATCTATAACAGCACGTATGCTTTACCAAATGCACCATTGTGCTTGGATGCCAGAGCTGGGTATTCGTATGTTGGATTCGGTGGCTGGTGAGACAGGATTAAAGACGGTGCCTTGGGCATTTGAAGTGCAAGCGGGCAGTGGTATGTCAGTGATTTCTGTGGATGGAGAGAAGCAAGCCTTGGATGCTTGGCTAACGGATTGTTTTGCAGCAGGTGTAAATCTTTTGGCAGCGCGACGTGAGGATGGCTCGTTTGTTTTGTTTAGTGATTTGATGCGGGCTAAGCAGCATGAAGTATTCAGTGATGTGGTGGGGCTGGGCGGCTCGGTGTTGCTTTGGTCGGGTATCATGGAAACAGCTTTATCCATGGATGAAGGTGAGCCGCATGAAAACACATTAAAACAATTTACATGGCCTGAAACATGGGATTTATCCATGATTTTTCTAGGCTGGCATGCTGGGCTTCCAGCCATGATCGAAGAGATGGCTCTCAAACATCATAAGCTTACCATACATGTGTTTAGTACCGTTCACGAAGATAAGATGACGCTACAAAATCGTGCTATAAAAGATGCCTGTGAACGTGCTATGGGGCATTGTAAATGCGAGCTAAAAGTCTCGTTGCATGCGTGGGATGGGCTGGATACGGACATGTGGGAATCATTGTTACGTGGTTGCAAAGTGATAATGTTTTATCCTGAAGAACAAGCCAATGGCAGTGAAGATTCGTTGCTTGAATTGTGGTTTCATGAAGTGGCAAGGGTTCTTTCACAGCGCAAAGCCAAGGTGAAGTGGTGGACACCACCCAAGTTGATGGTGCTGCCACGCAGTGGTGAGCATGTTGCTTCATTTGAAATGGCGGGGCTGGATTACCCAGATTTGGCAGTCGATGTTGGTTCCCCCGATGCTTTTCATGATGTGTTTATGGCAAGGCAGTTGCTTACACATGCTAGAAAGCACTTGAATCAGGAGGAAAGCCAACAGGATGAAAAAAGCTATGCTTTTATGGATGCCATGCTGGGAGATATTGTTCTCGTTGAAGATGTGGCAACCACGCGTTTGGTGGAAATTGAAGCGGGCATGGATTGGGTGCCTGTATACCGAGAAGCATTGCGCCGAGGGTGGATGTTGATGGCGTATGTGATGCCAGAAATCGAACATGATGGGCAAACRGCATTTACGGTGTTGAAYAAGCTRTTTCCTCAACCACAAGATGATACAGGGAGTCGTATGCATTTGTTGGCGGGTTCACCTGTGATGGAAATGGATGTGCCTGCGCAAACGGTGACTTTACTGTTTTGCGGGCGCGGTGTGTTGGATGTGAATGAAGCAGAAGAGAAGGTTGTTGAAACACCTGTGCAAGAAGAGGTGACTGCAAAAGTTATTGAAGAGACTTCTCAAACAATGTCTGAAGTCATAGAGCAAGACGCTGCGGAAGAAAGGGTTGAAGAAACTATTGCAATTAAACCTAAAAAGGATGTCGAAAAAAATGCGCAAGCGGTTCAGAAAGAAGCTTTGCATGAAGTAGAAAAAATGATTGAAAGTCAAAGTGTGGATGTCATAAAACAAGCCGAAACAGGATTGGAAGAGGCTGTATTGGAAGGTGAAGTGATGAATGATTCTGTGTGGCCGCAACAAGCGGACAAACGATTGTTAAGAGTGCTTAAAAAGCAGGTGGGTGGTTCGTTGGAGTTATTGAATGAGAGTTGTGAAGATGGTTTGGTCAAATTGACAGAAATCCTTGATATGGGTGTATCAGAAGAAGTCGAAGATTTGATTATGGCAGCACTCACCGATTTGCAGAATATTGACCGTGTATCGCAGCGTTTGAATAATGTAAAAAGTTGCTTGAAGGATTGGTCGGATCATGTGCCTGAAAGCAGTCAAACAGCGTTGTGGGAAGGGGAAGTTAGTCAGCGTTATGTGATGGAAGAAGAACGCATGGTATTGAAGGGGGAATTATGAGTGGTCCAAGAATATTGATTGTTGAAGACTCAACCATGGTGCGGATTACCGTGAAACGCACCTTGTTAAAGGTGGATTTTCAGGTGGATGAAGCCAAAGACGGACAAATTGGTTTGGATATGGCAATCGCATCAGCGGATAATCCTTATGATTTGATTTTGACCGACTTGAATATGCCGAATATGGATGGTTTAACGATGATTCAGAATATTCGTGCCATACCAGCTTATGCGGCAACACCGATTGTGATGTTAACGACAGAGTCTGGTGAGGGTAAGAAGTCTATTGGCCATGAGTCGGGTGTCTCAGCATGGCTGGTCAAACCATTTGAGCCTGACGCATTGATTGAAGTGGTGGGCGGCATGTTGTTTTAATGGTAACTATTCACTTCACCACTAATTACCCCGATGGCGGCGTTAAAAAATACTCACTTACAGTAGTAAGCTGCGTTTTTTCGCCTTGCCTTCGGGGCAATTAGCGGCAACCTGAATAGCCACATGCTGTTGTATAAAAATACTGAATAATTGTATTTCGGAGCAAGGTATGGATGAAGAACTATTAGCGGAATTTTTATTGGAAAGTAACGAGAATCTATCTGCCATCGAGCAACAGTTGATGGATTTAGAAGCCAACCCACAGGATGAAGAAATTCTGGGGGCGATTTTTCGTGCCATTCATACAGTGAAAGGTAGTTGTGGGTTTCTTGGTTTGGTTGGGTTAGAAAAAGTAGCGCATGCGGGTGAGAATCTTTTAAGCAAGATACGTTCTCTAAAATTTGCGATGAATGCAGATCTTGTATCGTTGTTATTGGAATGTACGGATGCCATTACAAGTTTGCTGGATGGGCTTGAGTCGGAAGGCGTAGAACCAGATATAGATCATAGTGGTTTGATTAATCGTTTGCATGTTGCGGAGCGCTTGGTGGCAACAATGGCTGGTGGTGAAAAGCCAGCTATTGAGACTGTGCCAGAAGATACCGCGAATGAAGGTGCTACGGGAACCTTGAAAGAGCTGCAGGCATGGGCACCAGATGTATCGGATAAAGGTGCGGCAGCATTATTAGAGAATGGTTGGCTTTCTGCACAAGCCGTGATGGATGCAGGCTTTGCAACGTTGAAAGGATTGGATGGTTTTACAGCGGGTGATGCGTTGAAGTTATTGGGTGTTGCCAAAGTCGCGGTAAAACATGGCAACAACGATGAAAAACCAGCCGTTGCTGCAAAAGTTGATAGTGAGCCTAGTGCAGAGCCTAAGGTTGCAGCGAGTATTGAAGCCAATGTTGAAGTGGTGAAAAAAAATATGGCTGAAGGGTCAACAACCAGCCCCGTAGCGGTGAAAAAAACTGCAATCAAAGCCACCACAGCAAAACCTAAAAGTGCTGGAAGTATTCGCGTGGATGTAGATTTGTTGGATTCTTTGATGAATCAGGTGGGTGAGTTGGTGTTGACCCGCAATCGTTTGGTGCAAATGGTGCAGGCTTCGGGAAATATGGATTTTGTGCGCGTTAGCCGTGATGTGGATCATGTTACCGAACAACTGCAATCGCAGTTGTTGCGTACGCGTATGCAACCGATTCAAAGTGTTTGGAACAGTGTGCCGCGTATTGTTCGCGATATGGGCAAGCAACTGGAAAAGAAAATTACAGTTGTGATGCATGGTGAAGAAACAGAGCTGGATCGCACGATTTTAAATGCTTTAAAAGATCCTTTAACACACATTATTCGCAACAGTTGTGATCATGGCATTGAAATGCCCAATGAGCGTCGTAAGGCGGGTAAACCTGCTGAGGGAACATTGCGTTTATCAGCTTCTCAGGAGTCTGGCTTTATTGTGATTCTTATTGAAGATGATGGTGCTGGCATTGATGCTGAACGGGTGAAAAAGAAAGCCGTAAGCATGGGGGTCTTGACGGAAGAGCAAGGTGAAAAAATTAGCTCTAAAGCGGCGCTTCAACTTATTTTTCATGCGGGTTTGTCCACGGCTGAAAATGTTAGTAATTTATCGGGTCGTGGTGTTGGTATGGATGTGGTGCGTACCGAAATTGAAAGAGTCGGTGGCAATGTTGATATTAGTAGTGAACCAGGTAAGGGCACAACCTTGCGCATTCGCATCCCTCTGACCTTGGCAATTATCTTGGCAATGATTGTTCGTTGTCATGGACAGCGTTTTGCCATTCCTCAAATGAGTATTCAAGAGCTATTAAGCGCACCCAAAGATTCGAATGAGTGGCGGGTGATTGGCGGGCAATCATTTTATCGCTTGCGCGGAAAACTATTGCCCATTATGCGGTTAAAAGAAACTTTAAAATTAAGTGACACAGTTGAAGATGAAGGGTCAATTGTGGTGATTGATTTGGGCGATCGAAATTTTGGTGTGTTGGTTGATCAAATTCATGGGGCTGAGGAAATTGTTGTCAAACCGCTGGGTGTACATTTTCAACACCTAGGTTTTTATGGTGGCTGTAGTATTTTAGGCGACGGTATTGTGATTCCAATCTTTGATTGTAATGAATTGGCTAATTTGATGCAATTGTCACCCGAAGTAGAAGCCATGCGCCAAGCTGAAGATGGTAGTGAAAATGATATTTCTCGGGATGAGTTGCAACATACGCTGGTCTTTTCTCAGGGGGAGCAACGCTTTGCTATTCCAATGGTGTTGATTGAACGTTTGGAGCTTTTCCCCGCTGAGCGTATTGAGCATTCGGGAGCATCAGAGGTGCTACAATATCGTGATGATGTCATTGCGGTGATTCGTTGGGGTGATTTGATCGGTCATGACGAGCAGACACTTAGTGGTGATGTATATGGCTTAATTTTATCGGATGGGCATAAACGCATGTGTTTACAGGTTGAAAAAGTGGAGGATATTCTTGAAACACCGCTTGAAATTAAAAAACGCTCTGAAGATCCTTTGTTTTTAGGTACTTCAGTAATTAATGGTACGGCAACGGAAGTGATTGATGTGTTTGAGGTGGTGAAAAAAGCGGATATAAATTGGTTTGCGCGCACATCACCGACATTAGCCAGTTCAGATGATACGGGTTTTCGACAAAAAATATTATTTGTTGAAGATGCAGCATTTTTTAGAAATTTGGTTATGCCAATCTTTGAAGTTTTGGGCTATGAAGCATGGGTAGCAAAAGATGGGCTAGAGGCATGTAAAATTTTAGAAGAAAGAGTACCTGATTTAATTCTAACAGATTTAGAAATGCCCAATATGAATGGTTATGAACTAACAGACTGGGTGAGAGAACGGGAAGAATTTGATGATATTCCTATTGTTGCCTTAACAGCCACGCCTGTGGATGAAATTGATACTGTGCACCAGAATAAATTTGTGGAAGTGATGTTGAAGTTGGATCGCCAAAGTTTAACCAAAGGGTTGAGTGAAGTAATGGCAAACATCAAGAAGAAAAAGCCTTTGCGTGTTGAGGGTGCAGTGGTTGTCGATGTGGATGCAAGCATTTGATGTGTGTATTTGCTGAAGAAGGGGGTCATGTATGAATGGATTGGTGGCAGTACAAGAGCATGCACATACGGAATTGCTGACATGTCGTGTGGGAGATCAATGGATTGGTTTTCATGTCCAGCAGGTGCGCGAAGTGGTGACCAATCAGGAACGCACGCAAATGCCTTTGAGTTCTGATGCCGTGCTTGGTCTTATTAATTTGCGTGGGCGGGTGATGACTGAGTTGGATGTGCGCAAGGTGGTCGGTTTGCCAGAGCGAGCAGCGGGGAAATCTTATCATGTGGCGATTATTGAAAGCAGTTCAGGTGAAGATTTCGGTTTAACTGTGGATGAAGTGGGTGAAGTGATGCTTCTGAATCCTGATCACTATGAGCCCACACCACGCTCATTGGATGCTGTTTGGAAAGAGGTGAGTGAAGGTGTGTTAAAACTAGAGGATGGTGTATTGGTTTTGGTGAATGTGGAGCGTTTTATTGCTTTGACAATACCCCGCGCCGAACAGGGCGTATCTGATGCGGCAGTATTGCATTGAGTCGTGATGAGGTAAGGAGATTTTAATGATAAAAAAAGCATTGGTTGTGGATGATGCCAAGGTCGTACGTATTTCATTGGGGCGTATTATGAAGGCACTTGGTTTTGAAGTATTCGAGGCAGCCAATGGTGCGTTGGCTCAGGAGCAAATGCAAGCGCATAATGATATTTCTGTGGTTCTTTTGGATTGGAATATGCCTGTGATGAATGGCTATGATTTTCTAGTGGCTTTGCGCTCGGATACCAAACATATCACAGATCCTCGTGTGATTATGGTAACGACGGAAACAGGCATGCCGTCCATGCTCAAGGCCTTGGCGGCAGGTGCGGATGAATATATTATGAAACCATTTGATAAAGAGATGGTGATGGATAAGTTAGATATTGTCGGCATAGCGTACGACAAATGAGTAAATTAACGCGGGTATTGATTGTCGATGATGATGTTGTTTTCCGTACTTTTTTACGTGGCTGTATGAGTGAAATGGCGCATGTAGAAGTGTTGGATATAGCGCGTGATGGGCGAGAAGCTCTAGAGAAAATAAAAGCACTAAAACCTGACTTGGTAACATTGGATATGGAGATGCCATTTTTAACGGGTATTGAAGTATTGCAATGTTTGCAGGAAGAGGCACCAGAAGTACGCGTACTGGTGATTAGTAATGAATCAGAAACAAGTGCTGAACGCACGGTTCAAGCTTTGGAATCTGGGGCTTATGATTTTATTTTGAAATCATCTTGCATGGAAAGAAGCCCAAGAGAAGTTTTGCAGAAGGCATTAAAAGAGAAAATCCCATTGGCACGAAGTATTGGCACGGTTACCAAAGGTCGGGCAGTCAAAAATAAAACAATAAGTATGACACAAAAAAAATCGGGGCATCGATGTGTTTCTACTGATATTATTGCGATTGGTTCGAGTACAGGTGGTCCTGTTGCTCTGCATAATGTCTTAAGTATGTTGCCAGCATCTTTTCCTGTGCCGATTGTGGTGACGCAGCACATGCCTAAATTATTTCTTATTTCATTGGTCGAACGTTTGGAAAAAGATACTGCTTTGACATGTAAGTTGGCAGAAGATGGCATGGTATTGCAAGCGGGATGTGTTTATGTTGCGCCGGGTGATATTCATATGGAAATTGAACGTGTTGGCACGCAGTTACGCGCACATTTGGTAGATGGTGAGCGGGTAAACCATTGTAAACCAGCGGTGGATATAACCTTTCATTCATTGGTAGAATTGGCACCGCGTATTCGTACGTTGGCTGTTGTTTTGACGGGTATGGGCAATGATGGTGCCGCTGGAGCCAAGGCTTTGGCGGATAGAAAATCACATGTCATTGTGCAAGATAAAGCCAGCAGTGTGGTTTGGGGTATGCCAGGAGAAACTGTGAAGCTGGGGGCTGCAAGTGAGGTTGTAGCACTCAATGATATTGCAGCCAGTATTATGAAGCGTTGTGGGGTGCTTGGGTTATGAGTTTACGACCAGAGTTGTTTCGTTATTTACGAGAATTTTTATTGCGGAAAAGTGGCTTGGTGTTGGATGATAGTAAGTTATACTTAATTCGTTCGCGGGTGCAGATATTGTTGCGCAATTTCGAAATTGCAGATATGGATACGTTGGCTCAACAGATTAGGCGCGATGAAAATGGCAAACTTGCGCATCATTTTTTGGATGTCATGACGACCAATGAAACGTTGTTTTTTCGTGATTCCTATCCGTTTGAAGCTTTGAAAACACTGGTCTTTCCAGAATTAACCCATGCTGGAAATGGTCATGGGAATATAAAGATATGGTCGGCAGCTTCATCCAAAGGGCAAGARMCRTATTCGATTGCCATGACTGCTTCTGAGGCTGTASCGATGGCGRATAARCGGGTTWCKATTTTAGSAACAGACTTATCAGAAMGTGCGATTGCTTATGCKYSTGARGCAAAATAYTCTCAGATGGAAGTGCAGCGGGGTATGCCMGTCAAACARTTGGTKCGYTTTTTYARYCAARAAGGTGTTGATTGGTTTGTATGTGATGAGTTAAAAGAAATGCTAACATTTCAAACAGGAAATTTGGTTGATGATAGATTGGTTGGTCAAGTGCGCCGCTTTGGGCCTTTTGATATTGTATTCTGCCGCAATGTGTTGATTTACTTTTCTCCCGAAGAGCGAAAGAACGTGATTGACCGTTTGGCGAGAGCAATGAAAAAAGGTGCTTATTTATTCACGGGTGCGACAGAAACCCCTGAAGGTCATACGTCAAAGTGGGAGTGTGTGATGTTTAAGGGTAAACGCCTTTGGAAACTCTTGTAGCTTTCATATCACCACTGACTTGTCCGATAGCTGCGTNTAAAGTGCTCATATACAGTAGTATATTCCGCGCTTTTTCCTCGCCTCAAGCGCCTACTGTTGGTGCTCTCGGGCAAGTCAGTGGCAATCTGAATAGCTACAATATTTTGGCTAATGGTGACTATTTTTCTGTGCGGAAAACACTGGTTCCTGATAAAATATCATGCAGTGCTTGGCGTTGCGGTGTTAAAATCATAATCAACATGCTTAAAGCTGGCATAAGAGAAGCAATGGCGAAAATAGGGCGGTCAATCTGACCTGTTGCAATGTATACGTTCATTTGAAAGAAGGTTGCACCCAAAGCAATCCATGTCAGTGCCAAGGCAACAAAACGAATGCCTGCCGCAGCAATGCTGGGACGATCGCCTGTATCAAGCATGGCAACGTGTAGTCGCCAAGGGCGCATGCCTGTGGTCATGCCTGCTTTGCTCCAGAAACCGACAAAATAAGCAAAGGCGATAGAGCAGGAAAGTAAATATTGTAGCCACTTTGGGATGCTTTGCATGGTGGGGTCAACAAGTGTTAATAAGCCAAATGCGATAAATAAAAGACCAAATAAAATGGTCAAATCATAACCGCTTGCCAAAAAACGAATGAAAATACCCGCTTTTATTGCTTTGGGTCTTACGTGTTGCGTTGCGTTAGCCATGCTGTTCCCCAACTCATGATAAACATGATACATAATGTTAATACGATTGTTGCACCAGATGGCCAATCATAGTTATATGAAAACAGCAGTCCGATGAAGGTGCCGATGATGGCGAAACTCATGCTTAATAGCCATAAAGCAATCAGAGAGCGCCCCCACAACCATGCGCAGGTGGCAGGCAAAACCATCAAACCTGTGGTGAGCACAATGCCCGCAAGCTTGACGCACATCACCACTGAAAGCCCTACTGTAGCATATAATAACAAGCGCAATAGTGAGACAGGCAGACCACTTGCTGCGGCAGTAATAGCATCAAAAGCGATGCTCCACCAAGCGCGAGCCATGGTGATAAAAGCCAGTAGAATGATACAGCCAATGAACAATAACCAATGCCATTCTTGTGTGGAAACAGTCAGGATATTACCAAATAAAAGTCCGAATAAATCCACTTGATTGCGGCTCACTTGTGAGATTAGCACAATACCCAAAGCCATGCTGCCAGCAAATAAAAGCCCTGTGCCAGTATCTTCGCTAATGCCACGTTGTTTGGGTAATGCGGCAAGCAGCAAAGCAATACCAACACAAAAGGCTGTTGCGGTGGGTAACAACGGCAATGAAAAGGCGATTGCCAGCCCCAAGCCAGCTAGCGAAGCATGCGAAATGCCTACTGTGAGAAATGATAAACGGTGTGCCAAAATCATTACGGACATTGAGGATGCAACGATGGCAATAAACAGCGCGGGCGGCAGGGCATCTTGCATAACAGGGCTAGCGAAAAATTGCTGCAAGAAATCAATCATGATGGCATCCAATGCAGCTGGTATCATGGGCAATAACGTGCATATGTTGACCATACATTTGATGCCATACATCTTCAGGTATTTGTTCGCCTTTCATGGCGTGGTGATGGATGCTGCGGTTTAGGCAGGCAACAGAATCCACATGACCTGTAATAGCGGCAATATCATGCTCAACCATCATGATCGCAACACCTTGCGTATCACATAGTTGGCGCAATAAAGTGTACAATTTTTGCTGTTGTTTGCTATCCAGAGCTGCAGCGGGTTCATCTAAAAGTAACAGTTTGGGTTTGCGCACAAGAGCTCGCGCTAAGCGTACGCGTTGCTGCTGTCCGCCCGATAGCTGCCTGAAATCGTGGTCTATAAGGTGGTCCATTTCAACATGTTGCAGGGCTTGAACAATATCCGCATGTTGATGCGATGTGGAACCAAACCTCTGCCACAATGGTTTAGCGTAATCGTGTAGCCCCATAGCAACAATATCCCGCACTTTTAGTGGTAAATTGGGTGCGTAATCATGCAGTTGATGTAAATAGCCGATTTTTTTCAATAAGCGATAGCGGTTAAAACGTTTGAGGCACTCGCCAAACAAATCAATATGCCCTGAATTGGGTTGTAAACGACCTGTAACGATGGAGAGAATGGTGCTTTTTCCTGCGCCATTGGGGCCGACAATGCCCATAAAATGTCCCGCTTCAAGTTCGAGTGAAATATCATCTAAAATAAGTGATTTTGAGGGTCCGAAATTGATATGGGAAAGGCTGATAACAGGGGTATTCATGGTTGCAGTGTATCCAAATTGCGTTGCATAAGATGTATCCAAGACTCATCGCATGAACCGAGTGCATCAAGGSTTGTGATGATGCTGGTTTTATGGTGTTTTTGCAGCCATTGCAGGGCACGGTTGCTATGGTTGTTATCGGCAATAAGGCGGATGTTTGGGTGTTTTTGCAATTGCTGYAATGCTGATTCTAACTTGCGAGGACCATGTTCATGACCATGCTGTTCAGATTCGAGGGTGTTAAAAATAGGGATGTTTAATGCCTGAAAAAGATTGTTCCAAGCGGGGTGTTGCATGATCACACCGTGAGCATTCAATGCTGCTGACTGGCTAGTATGTTTCCATGCTTGCCATATATATTCGCTTTTGSTGAGGGCAAGTTTCAGGTTGTTTTGAATCGCTTCTTTATCCTTGGGGTAAATACGTTCTAACTGTTGCGCTAATTTTGGTAATACAGCTTGGACAGCACGTGGRTTGAGCCAAGCATGGTTGCTGACGGTTTGTTTATGGTGCTCTGCACGAGGCCATAAATCGAATGTATTGGGTTGCTTTTTTAGACTTGTCCAGTGCCCATCATCTTGTGATGAGCGCACCAAAAGTTTGTTGTTTTGCAAACTTTCAATCTGACGAGGGGAAAGTTGAAAGTGATGCGGATCAGCGTTGGCAGGTAGTAGGCAGACAACATTAACATCAGGTTTTAACCAATGCACGAGCCCCGCAAGGGGAGGCAGGGTGGTGATAATATCAGATGCTTTCGCAAATATAGGCATGTTAAAACTTAATAAAATAAGCGTTAGGCTATAAAATAAAGGTCTCATTTTTGTTTGTTTGGCACAATCATTGCAATCACTTATTGTCCTGTGGAAGTTTTTTWACTACATTTATGACGATGGAGRGATGCCAAAAGCTAAGGYTTTGYTTKATGTCTGGCAATCTGGAAAGGAAKATTGCAMTTGTTTKGCGTTTAAWKTTTRTCATGYGATGATGAAAAAAMAGGAGGTTYTACATGYTGTCCCCAGGSTACTTTGACTTTCGTTGGAGTTGGTAYCGCCCGATTTTTAATCGTGGTGAGGAAACTGCTGGGCGTTGYCGTGTGGATGTRCGRCGTTTGCCRATACGTTTWACKGGYGAAGATGGTAAGGATTATATCCCTTATGCTGTGAAYCCTAGCATGTCAGATGTTATTTATGGGTCGATGCGACGGCTACAAGACTATTCTGTGCGTTACATTATTGCAGGCGAAAAGGTTTCTGCCCATAAGTTGCCAACAATGACACCTGYATCTCGGAAAATGGTRCTGCATTTGCACAAACGTTACCCACATTTRCCTCAAATGTTATTGCACCATTGGTGTGCTGATGAGAAGGGTGGTTTGGCATTGTTGGCGATGTGGCARGCAATGTGGCAACAATCRTGGAARCAGGATCARGCGGATAATGCGCCGTGGGTYGCTAGCGTAAAYATCTTAATTTTGAARCTTATTCGWGAGGCGATTGCYAAGTTGCCAGACGARCATGCKGCTCATACRGATCATATATTGGTRTGTGTTGCAGGTGGTTTRTATGAGTGGGCCTTACGAGGYTTCTTAAAAMAACACCTTGAAGGAGCRGTAGAAGTCACACGTATTGCTACGTATGAAGCGATGATGATTCCCGCRACACCGATTGCTTTTTTGTAYCGYCARCCMGATGAWTCRCTGTTGGGAGATGATCGTTTTGTGATKATGGCCTACGGTTTGGAGSCTGATATTGTGCCTCGKTTGCGCAAACTACGCGCCAAAGTTGCTGCCAAACATGAGGCTGGAATTYTAGCGTTATTGGCACAAGAYCGCATGGGCGAGCAYATGTTAAARCGTACKTGGGCGCGTTTGGCTTTGTGGGARTTGGCTGAAAAGACKGGGCAGGGYATTTGGATGCAGTGGGTGCTTGATGCCAAAAAATTGGATCAGTTCTTAGCCAAGCCTGAATTATTGCCTGAAAGTGCCGTGAAATTATTAGGCTCACACACGGACTATCCTTTGGTAAGTTGGGTTTTGGCGCGGCGCGACGATAAAAATTCTAAAGGAGCATCTGCTACACCATGGTTAAAAGATGACCGTGTGTTAAATGCATTTCGTGTTTTTGAAGAAGATGTCGTGGTTGAGCGTACGCGTCGTCAGGCTGAAAAAGTATGGCTGGATCGTCGTCAGGTATTGACTGGTAAAGGGCGCGGCGCGGAGGTGGATAAAGCGTTGCTTTCGGCATGGGAAGATGGTCAGTTGGTGTACTTTCAAAATGCAGAGAAGTCGCTGCATAGTGGAACCTCGCTGTCTTCAAATCAGGCRTGTTTAAGGGTCGAATGGGCAGATTATTTGGCRCGTATGTATGCGACCCAAGTTGATTATGAGAATTTTTTAGAAACTATATTTTTACCTGCATTGYTGGCAAAGGTTGAGGATAGTAATAACGTGTTTTTGGACACCCTGCAAGCATCGGGATGTTCGTTTCGTGGCAGCAGTCAAGCATTGGTGGAAATGGGTTCTGCGATTCAAAATTTATTGCGCCAATTCTATATGAATGCGATTGAAGGTGACGGGCGGGGACGTATACCTGCGGCATCAATGTGTATGACCATGATGGGTGAATGGACGGTTGTTGATTATCAGCACAAGAAATTTGGGGATGTTCGTATAGCCAGTGGTTTGGCTGTGGCACAGGCAGATGCAGGTATTGCACATGATGCAGGCATTGCTCAAATTATTGCATGGCGTGATCATCATGCGGGGCAAAAGGCTTTGGGTGGCGTGCGGGTTGAAAGTATCGATTCAGGGACAGGTCAATCGGCRAGTGTGYTGTATAATCAAGGGTTTGCGCTTAGTGAGGCGGCACTTGCAGAATATTTRTCGGTGGTGCGTGCRAAAGCAAGTGTGAAGAARTTTTATTTGGATCGCCATAAAGCAGCGTTGCTTTTTTCAACATACCGTTTGTCCAGTGATACCTTTGAGCTTGTGGCTGTGATTCCTCGTGATGGGGGTGAAAACATATCATTGTTTGTTAAAGTGGGTTCGCCACCCTTGAATGGTAGTTCGGTGAGTTTATATGAATTGCTAGATCCTGCGACAGAAGCTGCGCACATGATACAATCGGAAGTGCTAACCACTTGGGCTGGAATTTAGCGATTCGTACTCCACACTTATTACAAGCAGAAGGCTGGTTGAAAACATCAAGTTTGAAACACAATTTACCGTTATCGATTGCGGTGGGCTGGTCTGGCGGTGTGGATTCAACAGCCTTGCTGTTGGCTTTGCATGGCGCTGGATTGCAAGTGCAAGCTTGGCATATTGATCATGCTTGGCATAAAAAATCTTCGGATGATGCGCAGCAGTTATCGAAATTAGCAGAATCTTGGAATATTCCTTTTTTATCACGACGGTTGACCGAAACACCCACATCCAATCGCGAAGCGCATGCGAGACAAGGGCGCTATCAAGCTTTTCAGTCGATGGCTGAGGAAACAGGYGTATGGGCGATTGCTCTGGGGCACCATGCTGATGATCAGGCAGAAACCATTTGTATGCGGATGTTRCAGGGAGCTGGTGTGATGGGCTGTCGAGGTATTCGTCCGCAAAGTTGTCGTGATGGTTTGGATGTTTATCGACCTTTACTGCATGTGCGACGGGCTTCTTTGGAGGCTGCGCTACATAAGAAAGATGTTGAATGCTTGCACGATGTGAGTAACAATGATTTGAGTTTATGGAGAAATCGTATTCGTTTAGAGCTTTTTCCTAGCATGCTATTGTTGGGTGTTGATCCTTATACGTTGTTTATGCGTTGGCAAAAGCAGGCGGTAATATTGGCGAAGATGATAGATATTGGGGCGGATAATATCAATTTGAATACAACCGCTTCGGCTTGTTCCATTTTATGGTAYGATTGGCAAAATCTATCGCAAGCAGTACGAGCGCAGGTTTTGCAACGTATGGCATCATCTGTGCTAGGTGAAGGTGTAGTTTTTGGGCGTAGGCATATTGAATTGATTGAATGTTGGCGGGGAAAAGGTGGGCGYGGTGGTTTGGATTTGTCAGCYTGCCGYCTATCAMGGCAAGGTRGTTGCTTGCATCTTGAGAGCAGGAAGGCAATCTCCCGCGCTTAATGCTGTAGTTATTAGTGTTTGAGAATTAATGTTGGTTTCATCTTGTATGGGGCATCATTGTTTTTGAATGAAAATTGGAGTTTGAATTTATGGGTAAGAATTTATTATTGTGGGTTGTCATCGGTCTGACCATGATGAGTGTGTTTAATATGTTTACGGTGCCTTCTGCKAAGCAGGAAGCRATGACTTATTCCGCGTTTATTGAGCATGTTGAGCAGGGCATGGTTGAGCAAGTGACCATCAGTGACAAACAAGTTTCAGGGCAGTTTCGTGATTTATCAGGTGAGATGAAAAGCTTTACCTTACAAGTTCCCAATGATCCAAACTTGATGCAGCGTTTGTTGGATAATCAGGTMGAAGTGGATGTGAAAGCACCTACAGAAGTTCCATTCCTACTATCTATTCTTATTTCATGGTTTCCAATGTTATTGTTGATTGGTGTATGGATTTTCTTCATGCGTCAAATGCAAGGTGGTGGCAAAGGTGGGGCGATGGGCTTTGGTAAGAGYAAAGCCAAGTTGCTSACTGAAAATGCYAACCGTGTGACCTTTGAAGATGTTGCGGGTTGTGACGAGGCCAAACAAGAAGTAACGGAAGTGATTGAGTTCTTACGTGATCCTTCAAAATTCACACGTTTGGGTGGTAAAATACCCAAAGGTGTRTTGTTGRTAGGGCCTCCTGGTACAGGTAAAACCCTTTTAGGGCGAGCCATTGCAGGCGAGGCGGATGTGCCGTTCTTTTCAATTTCAGGTTCAGATTTTGTGGAAATGTTTGTCGGTGTGGGCGCATCACGTGTGCGTGATATGTTTGAACAAGCCAAAAAACATGCGCCATGTATTGTCTTTGTCGATGAAATTGATGCYATGGGTCGTCATCGTGGTGCTGGTGTGGGTGGTGGTAATGATGAGCGTGAGCAGACATTGAACCAAATGTTGGTTGAAATGGATGGTTTTGAGGCCAATGAGAGTGTGATCATTGTRGCTGCAACCAACCGACCAGATGTGTTGGATCCAGCATTGACGCGTCCAGGGCGTTTTGACCGTCAGGTMGTGGTTGGCAATGCTGATTTGAATGGYCGTGTTCAAATTCTTAAAGTACATATAAAAAATGTACCTTTGGCATCGGATGTTGATTTARAGGTTATTGCACGTGGTACRCCTGGTTTTTCAGGCGCGGAACTTGCGAATCTTGTCAATGAAGCTGCGCTTAACGCGGCTCGTTTTAACAAAGATAAAGTATTTGCGGCTGATTTTGATGAAGCCAAAGATAAGGTAATGATGGGTACTGAGCGTCGCTCGATGGCGATGACGGAAGATGAGAAAAAACTAACAGCATACCATGAGGGTGGTCATGCTTTGGTGGCAATTCATTGCCCTGCCTCAGACCCGATTCATAAGATGACTATTATTCCGCGTGGTCGCGCATTGGGTATGGTGATGCGTTTGCCAGAAAGAGATGAATATTCGCAGTCACGTGAAAAAATGCATGATAATCTGGCGATTGCTATGGGCGGACGCGTGGCTGAAGAGTTGATTTTCGGTTATGATAAAGTGACTTCGGGTGCTTCCAGTGATATTCAGATGGCAACCAGTTTGGCAAAAAATATGGTTACCAAGTGGGGCTTGTCGGATAAATTAGGACCTTTGGTGTATGGTGAGAATGAGCAGGAAGTATTTCTTGGTCGCTCGATTACCCAGCATCAAAATATTTCAGATGAAACATCACGTCTTATTGATAGTGAGGTGAGACGTTTTGTTGATGATGGGTATGAGCGGGCGAAAAAAATCCTTACAGACAATATTGATGAGCTGCATAAATTGGCTGAAGCTGCTCTGGAATATGAAACGCTGTCGGGTGATGAAATTAACAAAATTTTGGCAGGCAAACCCATACGTACTAAAAACGATGGGTCTGTATCGGATGATTCAAACACTAAAAGTGCTGATGATATCATTGAAGATGAGGACGTTACACTGGATGATGAAACCAAGGCTTCTGGCGATGAGGCAGGTCAACCGCACTAATGGCTGACCGTAAAGGTCAACAGCCATCTGGGTGGCTACGTCAGGCTGGGCAACCAGCATGGATTATGGGGGTGCTAAATTGCACCCCCGATTCATTTTCGGATGGTGGGCAATTTGTAGGTGTTGATAAGGCTGTTCAACATGGTTTGGCTATGTGGAAAGCAGGCGCATCAATCATTGATGTAGGCGGAGAGTCCACACGCCCAGGCGCGAAGGCTGTTGGGGAAGATGAAGAGTTGCGCCGTGTGATGCCTGTGGTTGAGGCTTTACTCGAGCAAGGTTGCAGGATTTCGATTGATACACGACATGCCACCGTCATGCAGAAGGCTGTTCAGGCGGGAGCCTGTATGATCAATGATGTGAGCGCATTATTGTTTGATGATAAGAGTTTGGATGTGGCTGTTCATGCCGCAAAAGATGCAAATGTGGGTGTATGTTTGATGCATATGAAAGGCACACCTGAGACAATGCAGCAGTCTCCAAAGTATCATGATGTCCTATCTGAGGTGTTGGTTTTTTTTGAAGCTTGTCTTGAGCGTTGCGTGTCTTCTGGTTTAGAAGAATCATCATTATTGCTTGATCCAGGTATTGGATTTGGAAAATCAGTAGAAGATAATTTGGTGTTGATTGCCAATATAGGTGTACTAAAAGAGCGTTTTGGTCTACCTATATTATTAGGGGTATCACGAAAATCATTTATAGGCTCGTTAACAGGRGCRCTTATAGGTGAGCGTGAATTGGAGACTGCCGTAGCTGGTAGTATTGGTATTTTTCAGGGTGTTGATGGTGTGCGTGTGCATGATGTGGCATCGCAGTATCGAGCCTGTCAGATAGCCTCTGCTTTGCTTGATGTTAAAGGTAACTATGGAGATGGTGTGTGAATATGTTTGGCATTGATATGAATTGGAGTATTTGGCCCATTTGGCAGATAGGCGTGTTGGATATGATTGATATCCTTGTGGTTGCAGTGGTGGTTTATTTTGCCTTACGTTTGATGCGCGGTACAAGAGCTGAGCAAATGTTGATTGGTTTGGCTGTATTGTTTTTGATTTATGAGTTGGCGCGGATGTTTGGCTTGCTAACTGTAGAGTGGATGTTTTCTCAGTTTTTCTCGGCATTTATTATTATTTTGGTGGTATTGTTTCAACATGAAATACGCCGTGGTTTGATGCGTGTGGCAGTGAATCCATTGGCACCAGCGGCTAAGCCTATGGAAGATATGGTTGAACACTTGGTGGAGTCTGCCAATGCATTGGTACATCGAGGTTGGGGTGGTCTCATTGTTATTGAGCGTGATACTGGTTTAAAGCATTTGATGGAGTCAGGTGTTGAAATGGAAATTGCGCTTCGTTCGGATGTTATTCAAACATTATTTTGCCCCAAAGCACCCATGCATGATGGTGCAGTTGTTGTTCGTCATGGTGCAAATGGCGCATGTATTATTGCGGCAAGGGTTTTATTACCCTTGGTGGAAGCAGATGCTTTACCTGGCGGTTTTGGTACACGTCATCGGGCGGGTGTTGGTATTAGTGAAGAAAGTGATGCCCTCGTGGTGATTATATCTGAGGAACGGGGTGAAATTCATTTGGCAGAAGAAGGACAACTAAGCGCAGCAATGGATTCGGAGCAGTTGAGGAAAGAGTTAAAGAAGCGATTGCAAGTGCAGAGTTTTCAGTGGGGTTCAAAACATGCATAAGGTGTTAGCAACATTAAAACCACTTGCTTTGTATGCTTGGGCACTATTGATTGCTGTGATTTTATGGGTGCAAGTGCATGGAGAAGGTGAAGGTTCTTTAAGTATGGAAGTAGCTTTGCAAGTTCAGGGTTTACCTGAGGATATGGTGATTGTGAATAATTTACCGAACCAAGTTCGATTGACTGTAAAGGGTTTGCAGGCGCGTTTGAAGGTGTTGCAGGCGGGAGATATTTTTGTACCGTTGAATGCGCGGGATCTATCTAAACCAGGGGTGATTGAACGCCCGCTTAACCCAGAGGATATTCGCTTACCAGCAGGTTTGGTGGTGGAAAGTATTCAGCCCGATTTGGTGGAATTACAGGTGGATCGTATTGTGACACGTACAGTCACAGTACAGCCTCAGTTTGATTTGCCGCAAGGTTGGCATGTTAAAGCTGTATCGGTTGAACCTGTTTTAGCGCGCTTGCAGGGCCCTGAGGTTTGGCTGGAGCTTCTCAATGCTGTTGAGACAGTACCGATAAGATTAGAGTTGAAATCGGGCGCATTTGAATTAAAAGCTGATATTGCAACGCCCGCAGGGAAAGCGGTGCATTTGGAAAAAAATAAAGGTGGTTTTGTGGTTCGTGGAGCGTTGTTTAAAGATGTTATTGAGCCGAATGCGGGTGATGTTTTGGAACTACAAGGAGCGGGACAATAATGCGTAAATATTTTGGCACGGATGGCGTGCGAGGTACTGTTAATCAGGATCCTATGACAGCGGAATTTGCGCTACGTTTGGGGCGTGCAGCGGGGCATGTACTTACCAAACACTTGCCACATAAACCGTATATTCTTATTGGTAAAGATACCCGTTTATCAGGTTATATGATTGAGTCGGCATTGTGTGCAGGTTTGACGGCGCAAGGTATGAATGTGCAGTTGGTTGGGCCAGTACCTACACCTGCGGTGGCATATTTAACACGTAGCTTGCGTGCTGATGCGGGCGTGATGTTATCTGCTTCACACAATCCTGCTGGTGATAATGGTATTAAATTCTTTGCGGCAGATGGGTTTAAACTTCCAGATGCAGTGGAATTAGACATTGAACAATGTTTGGATGATTTACCAGCACTGCCACCAGCACTTGATATTGGCAAAGCGGTGCGTGTGGATGATGCGCGAGGGCGTTATATTGAATTTTTAAAAGCCTCATTGCCGCGAGGCTTGCGCTTGGATGGTATGAAAGTGGTGGTTGATTGTGCCAATGGTGCAGCCTATGACGTAGCACCACGCATGCTGCAAGAGTTAGGCTGTGATGTGGTGAGCATGTTTGCAGAGCCTGATGGTTATAATATTAACCGTGACTGTGGTTCGACTTATCCTGAGTCTATGTGTGCCAAGGTGATTGAGGTTGGAGCCGATTTGGGCTTGGCTTTGGATGGCGATGCGGATCGTTTGATTGCTTGTGATGCGAATGGGGTTGTTGTCGATGGGGATCGTGTGATTGCGATTTTGGCAGAGCATGCCAATAGGCATGGCAAGCTTCGTGGTGGCGCTGTTGTGACGACATTGATGAGTAATATGGGCTTGGAACGTTACTTAAACGATATAGGTCTTGATATGCACCGTGCGGCGGTGGGCGATCGTTATGTGCTTGAGATGATGCGTGAGAAAGGCTGTAACCTTGGTGGTGAGCAGTCAGGACATGTGATTATGCTAGATAGTAATACCACAGGCGATGGTTTGATGAGTGCTTTACAGTTGCTTTGTGCGATGAAAGAACAGGACAAACCAATTCAGGATATGGCAAACTCAATGACATTATTCCCGCAAAAGCTATGGAATATTGTTTTGCCAGAAAGAAAGGATTTGATGGCAGATAAAGTCATTCAAGATTTGTTGTATGATGCAGAATTGGCGTTGGGGGCATCAGGGCGCGTGAGTGTTCGCATGTCGGGAACGGAGCCAAAATTACGTGTGATGGTAGAGGCAGAAAGCGAGTCTCTGATGTTGCAGGTTGGCGAAGGGCTTACCAAGCATATTTCCGATTACATCTTATAGTTTTAGCAACGGCTTAACGCACCAGAGGTTTCTTGCCAAATAAAAANGGCTCCTGATTTTAAATAATCAGGAGCCTTTTTAAATTTACTGCGACATAAATTTATTGGCGAATATAAGCCAAAAGATCTTTAAGATCATCGGATGATAGTTTTGTAATGCCTTTGCCTGCACGTTTGACATGCCGACCATGACGAATACGTAAATCAAGCAATTGATCACTTAAATCAGAGATACTGCGTTTTTGTGCTGCATTACCAATGAGTTTAATTTTACTTGGTGAGCTATGGCATGATTTACAATTCTTGGCATAGATCTTCGCTCCATTTTTAAAGTCAGCCTTGTAACGCAATGATAAAACGTGATGCGCAATATCATTGATATCAGCATTGCTTAATTGGTGTTCATTGGCTTTCATCAATGTGCCAGGGCGACCATGACGCATGGTATGAACAATAGCGTCTAAGTCGAGCTTGGAATACACAAGATTGGCAGCACCCAAACCTGTTTGAGAGCGCCCATCAATGCCATGACAACTGATACAAACTTGYTCAAAACGTTTCTTGCCATTGGCACGGTTTGGTTTGTAGTCAAATGTCTTGATGTAATCAATGACAGCTTCAATTTCCAGYGGATCCAAAGCATATTTTTTAGATGTCATACCTRTACCACGTACACCGTAAGTAATGATACGACGCATTTCATCRCGGCTAACCACCTGTGCCATAGCACGATGGTTGCGTGCYGGAAATGGTTTTAGATCTTTACCAAATTTGCTAACAGTACCATCAACACCATGACAGCTTGCGCAATGATTGGCATAAATACTTTTGCCATCAGGTATGTCGCTTGATGCTTGTGCAGAACCAAGTGGCAGGGCTATAAGCGCTGCCGCGACTAGAATTTTTTTCAACATATCATTCCTCCCCAGAAACTATTTTGCGCAAGGGTTTGCAACCTTTTGCGCCTGAATAAAGCTCACCATAGCAGTAATTTCATCACTGGAAAGTTTTTTATTGAATTTTGGCATGGCTTTACGACCACTGGTGATCGCACTTAAAAGCACTTCAGAGTCATTGGTCATATCTTTAAATGCAGGACCCATTTTCTTTTTTGTAAGGCTATGGCACATTTTGCACTTTTTACTAAAGATTTTCTCAACGTTAATATCACTGTTTGCCATGGCTGTTTGTGATGTCATCGAGAACACTGCAAGTGTGATAGATGCTAAGATTGTTTTTGTCATTTCCTTCTCCTTGAATGAGTCCATTTAAGACTTTCTTGATACTTCGTACAATGTGGAATTTTTACGTCATACGGGTGTTTATTACATATCATCCTTAGTCTTACGCTTGTAGATCCACATTTGATAAATACTAATGAATAGCTGGAGGCTGAAAGTGATACCAACAAAAGCCCCCGCAGCAATTACAACGTAGGCGAAATCAGGGATGATCTTGGTGATAAACCATGAGCTAATATCCAAAAGTAAAAATAGAAATGGTGCCGCGACAAGAACCCGTTTGAACATCACAGGCAGCTCGCATAAGATAAAAATACGCCCAATTAAAAAGAGAATAAATGCGATGCCAAACAAATGAATGTGTGAAACACGAACCAAGGCTGGAATGGTCGCTCCAGTATCCGTCCCTGTGACTTCAAGAACCTGCGCATAGGTTTCAAAATGCGGGATGCTCATGCCGCTTTCTGCTGAATGGCACATGACACAGTTGTTTTGTAAAATAGGTTTAATTTTGGCATCAAACTCTTCTTCTGTCGTGCCATTCTGAATCCAGTCTAAAATTGTAGTTTTAGCAGCAAGGTTGGGAAGGTTTGGCTCCATCGGCCCATTGATAGCCGCGCCCAAACGTGTTTGGTTGTGACTGCCATAATAAGCCAGTGTTACATCTTGAACGGATAGCCCAGGCTCACCATCACGCCCTTGGTGGGTATAGTATAAATTTGCGATGGCGGCCAAATAGCCAATGCCAATSGTGATTAAAAACATGGTATCGAGAATTTTTTCGCTGATTGAAGCGTCAGAAAAGCGTCTAAAATGAAACATGGTGACTCCGTAGATATTTGATGAAACGGCATGATACGCTTCTCTTGTATTTGAGCAATACTAATAAATAGCATAGTGTTATTGTAAGGTATTCCAGTTTGAAGAGAGTTCTTTGTTTGGGCAGGGTAGAGGCATATGATGGAGGGTTTATGTTATTAACATCGAAGCTTGTTGCACAGCTATTGCTGCCACCAGGCGGGCTAATTCTATTGGCAATGTTGGGCGTTGTGTTTTGGAAGCGATATTGGGGGAGAGGCCTTGTCATGGTGGTTTTATTGGCATTCTGGGGCTTATCAACAGAGCCTGTTCGGGATGCTTTAACGAAACCATTGGAATTTAAATACCCCCCATTGCAGTTAAATAACCCAGCATTTAAGCACAGTGCGATTGTCTTGTTGGGTGGTGGTATTTATGCCAATGCGCCTGAATATGGTGGTTCGGATGAATTAGCCAGTTATGCCATGATGCGYACYTTRTATGCWGCMCATGTTGCCAAACAGACAGGGTTGARYRTTTATGCCACAGGTGGMAAGCCRCTTGCACAGGGTGATGATGCGGAAGGTGATGTGATGCGGCGCTGGTTGATMGRCTTGGGTGTGCCTGAAGATAAAGTGTTTGCAGAATCGTATGCAAATAATACTTGGCAAAATGCTACATATATGAAAAAGCTGTTGGCTGAGAAGGGTATTGATCATATTATTTTGGTGACATCTGCATGGCATATGCCGCGTTCGGTGTGGTGTTTTGAATCGCAGGGTTTTAGCGTTATTTCTGCGCCCACGGGTTACATTACATCACAGCAGGATTATACAATACTTAGTTTCATGCCGCGTTGGACAACGTTTGCTGATTCAGGGTTGGCTTTGCATGAGTATTTGGGTTTGTTTTGGTACCACTTAAAGTATGGCTAAAGTATTTCCCTGTGTAAGCTTCATTGTATAAGCTAGACTCTTTATATTTAGGCATCAAGATTGCTATCTTGGTGGTGTTGGCTATAAAACAATGAGAGAGTATGAACGAAGCGGTGAAATCAGGGGGGATATGTGAGCAAAAAGCCTGAAGAAAAGTCTGAAATATTGTTGAATGACTCGGAAGAACTTTTTGCAGCTGGAGGAGCATGGCTTGAGGCTTTATATGGGCAATGGCTAGACTCACCGAATCAAGTTTCAGCGCATTGGCAGGCTGTTTTTGAAGCAGATGGCAAGGTTAAAGATGCTGTTGATCATCGCGATATTTTGAGAAAGATGTCATCCACAGCACGCTTAAGTGGTGCATCAAACCCACAGACCCATACGGCATGTGACAGTTATCCTGTCGAATACCCTTCGCGTGCGATATATTTGATTCATGCTTGGCGTGTTTATGGGCATACGCAAGCCAACCTCGATCCTTTGCGTTTGAATCCTTTACCAGCCAGACCTGAATTGGAACTTAGTTATTATGGTCTTTCGGATGCAGATTTAAATCATGAATTTCCGACAGGTGATATGGCGGGTGAAGATCGTTTGCCATTGCGTGATATTTTAAGGCGCTTGCAGCGCACATATGCTGGAAGCATTGGCCCTGAATTGATGCATATTTCCAATTCGGCTAAGAAGCATTGGTTGTTTGAAAGATTGGAGAGCATGCAAGGYAGYCAAAATCAARATRCTRAARYTCGRCAGCGTACGTTTGAGCATGTGATGCATGCCGATGCTTTTGAGCATTTTTTGCATACCCGCTATATGGGGCAAAAACGTTTTTCTTTGGAAGGTGGYGAAAGCCTRATTCCGATGTTGGATCGTTTGATTCARAAAAGTGGTRTAACAGGYGTRAAAGARATTATTCTYGGYATGGCKCATCGYGGKCGTTTGAATGTRYTWGCCAAYATTTTGGGTAAATCATTAACAGAAATTTTYGCCGAATTTGAAGGCACACAATTACAAGATGAAACACCRACKGGKTCRGGTGATGTGAAATATCATTTGGGTTTTTCATCAGATATTGAGACGGCTGGTGGTGTGGTGCATTTATCGCTGGGTTTTAATCCGTCACATCTGGAAATTATCACACCCGTGGTTTTGGGAAGTGTGCGCGCAAGGCAGTGCCGACGTAAAGATAAAGCTCGCCGCCAGGTTTTGGGTGTTTTGGTGCATGGTGATGCGGCATTTGCAGGGCAAGGTGTAGTCGCTGAATCCTTGAATTTGGGTGAGCTGGGTGGTTTYCGTACAGGTGGCACGATTCATATTGTGGTCAACAACCAGATTGGTTTTACCACCAATACCTATGACTCACGATCAACGTTGTATTGTACAGATATTGCTAAAATGGTGCAGGCACCGATTTTACATGTGAATGGAGATGATCCAGATGCTTGCTGTTTGGTGATGGATTTAGCGATGGAGTATCGCAACCAGTTTCGCAGTGATGTGGTGATTGATTTGGTGTGTTATCGCCGTCATGGGCACAATGAGGCTGATTCACCCGAAGTAACGCAACCTGTGATGTACCGCGAAATTGGCAAGCACGCCACAGTTGAGCAAATTTATCGGCAGCAATTAATTGATGATGGGGTTATGAGCGCTGATGCTGCGGAAGAGATGAAACAGTCATACATTGCATGCTTGGATAAGTTTCGCAAAGAAGGTGTTACGCAACCGCATGGTGTGAATAGTTTGGGAGGTCGCTGGCAAGGTTATGTGCGTAGTGGTGCAAGCGAACCTAAAACAGCCGTTGCAGCAGATGTTTTGGAAGATTTAGCACGGCGTGCACATGCAGTACCTGATGCATTTAGTTTAAGTCCAAGGGTCGAAAAAATTTATGATGCGCGGCTGCAAATGATGCAAGGTCAAACATTTGCAGATTGGGGCTGTGGCGAAGTCATGGCTTATGCGACTTTGGTTGCCGAGGGTGGTTGGATTCGCTTATCAGGTGAAGATTCTGGACGCGGAACATTCTTTCATCGCCATGCGACTGTATATGATGAGAAAACAGGCAAAAGTTTTGTGCCTTTAAAACAAGTGGAAAATGGTGATATGAGCCATTTTATTGTTATTGATAGTATGCTATCTGAATTGGCAGTGATGGCATTTGAATATGGTTATTCAGTTGCGGAACCAAGAGCTTTGGTGATTTGGGAAGCGCAATATGGTGATTTTGCCAACGGCGCACAGGTTGTGATGGATCAATTTATTGCGGCAGGCGAATCCAAGTGGAGTCGTATGTCGGGCTTGGTGCTTTGGTTGCCGCATGGTTATGAGGGGCAGGGTGCGGAACATTCATCGGCACGCCTTGAACGTTTCCTGCAACTTTGTGCCGAAGATAATATGCAGGTGGTTTGCCCAACCACACCTGCGCAGGTGTTCCATTTACTGCGCCGCCAATCAATGATTGCTACACGTAAACCATTGGTGGTCATGAGTCCGAAGAGCATGTTGCGTTTGAAAGCATCATTTTCACCCTTAGAGGATTTCACATCAGGACATTTTCAGCCTGTTATTGCTGAAAGTGATGGAAAGATAAAAGCGGCTGCTTGCCAGCGTTTGTTATTGTGCTCTGGCAAAGTTTATTATGACTTGTTGGCGGAGCGCGAAGCATTGGCTATGAAAAATATCGCGATTGTTCGTGTTGAGCGTTTGTATCCATTTCCAGCTGAGTTATTGCGCAAAACTGTGTATGCTTATAGTGCCGCAAAAGAAGTGTTTTGGGTACAAGAAGAACCTGCAAATCAAGGTGCATGGATGCAGATAAACAGTGAAATACGACGTATTCTTTTGGATGCACAGAAGCTTTATCGTGTGAGTCGACCTGCCTTGGCTGCGCCAGCAGTAGGTTCGATGGCACGGCATAAAGCAGAGTTGCGTGATTTGCTGGATAAGGCATTTGCAAAAGATGTTCCTGCGGAATAATTATATGCTATATACTGAACATAATCGGGGTGAGGGAAATTATGGATATTGAAATCAAAGTACCAAGTTTGGGTGAATCTGAAAGCGAAGCAACACTGGTTTCATGGTTAAAATCAGAGGGCGATGAAGTGTTGATCGATGATGTGTTGGCTGAAATTGAAAGTGATAAAATAACCATGGAAATTACTGCTTTTGAAGAAGGGGTCTTGAAATCCATCTTAAAAGAAGCCGATAGCATGGTGGAGCCAGGCGAAGTCATTGGTGTATTGGATACATCTGTAAAAGTTAGTGCAAAACCTGCGGCGCAAGTTATTGCAAAAAAAGGCGTTGCAAAGAAAGAAATTGTGCAGGAAACTGAAAAGACACCTGTAAAACAAAGTAAAGCTGCCACAAAACCAGATGCGAAAGCAGAAGCGCAACAAAAGGCTCAGGCTGTGGTTGAAAAGGTAAAAGCTCAGGTGGCGGTTGCCGTAGAAACTGGTGCTGTGCATGAACGCAGTGTGGAGCGTGTGCCTATGACGCGTTTGCGCAAACGCATTGCGGCACGTTTGAAAGAGGCGCAAAACACGGCGGCAATGCTGACCACGTTCAATGAAGTGAATATGCAGTATGTGATGGATATGCGGAATCATCACAAAGATGCATTTATGGATAAATATGGTGCAAAACTTGGTTTTATGTCATTTTTTGTCAAAGCATGCGTGTATGCGGCATCCAAATATCCAGCAATCAATGCTTATATTGATGGTGAAGATGTGGTGTATCACAATTATATGGATGTGGGTGTTGCTGTTTCTACGAAGAATGGATTGGTGGTTCCTGTATTAAGAGATGCGGGTTTGATGAGCTTCTCAGAGATTGAGCTGGGTATTGTGAGTTTGGCAACAAAGGCTCGTGAGGGCGGGCTGATGCCTGATGATTTAAAAGGAGGCACATTCTCCATTACCAATGGCGGGGTGTTTGGTTCTATGCTTTCGACCCCGATTTTAAACACACCGCAATCAGCAATTTTGGGTATGCATACGATTCAAAAACGCGTGGTTGTGGAAAATGATCAAATGGTTATTCGCCCGATGATGTATTTAGCATTGTCGTATGATCATCGTTTGATTGATGGTAAAGAAGCCGTTGGTTTTCTTGTGACGGTGAAAGAAGCTCTGGAAGGCTTTGGCGGTACGCTTTTG
>NVTQ01000067.1 GCA_002401635.1 Pseudomonadota bacterium | reverse complement strand
TGTCGATTATTGGCGCGCAATGGTGTGAAGGTTGCACCGTTTAAACCACAGAATATGAGTAATAATGCCGCCGTGACAATAGATGGCGGTGAAATTGGTAGAGCGCAGGCATTACAGGCATTGGCGTGTGGCATTGAAGCGACTGTGGATATGAATCCTGTGCTGATTAAACCTGAAGCAGATCATCAGGCGCAATTGATTGTGCGAGGCAAGGTGACGGGGCGTTTACAGGCAAAACGCTTCCGCCAAGATCGTATTGTATTGCTTGATACAGTGTTGGAATCTTTTGAGACTTTAAAGTCTGAGTATGATGTGGTGATTGTGGAGGGGGCAGGCAGTCCTGCGGAACCAAATTTGCGCGAAGGCGATATTGCCAACATGGGTTTTGCCGAGGTCGCAGATGTGCCCGTATGGTTGGTGGGCGACATTAATCGTGGTGGTGTGTTTGCAGCCTTGAAAGGCAGCTTGGATATTTTATCTGATTCTGAACGAAACCGTGTGCAGGCGTTAATTATTAATGGTTTTCGTGGTTCACGAAGCCTGCTTGATGATGCTTTGATATGGATGGAAAAGGAGTCAGGGAAAATTGTAGCGGGGGTGATTCCGTGGCTAAATCTGGATTTGCCAGAAGAAGATAGCCCTTTTCGGCATGCTTTAAGCTCGGCAGAGCCTACAAAATTTAATATTGCGGTGATTGCCTACCCACGTATGTCCAACCATGACGATATTGATCCTTTGGCGGCAGAATCGGGTGTAGCTGTTCGTTTTATTCGCACAGCAGATGAGCTTCAGCCCGCAGATATGATTGTTTTACCTGGCTCGAAACATGTCAGTTCAGATTTGCAATGGCTCAAAGAGCATGGCTTTGCCGAGGTGTTGGAAAAACATCTGCGTTATGGGGGCAAGGTGCTGGGTATTTGTGGCGGCATGCAAATATTAGGGCAGATGATTAAGGATGATGCTGTTGAAGGCACTTCGATGAAGGGCTTGGGTTGGCTGCCATTATCCACCCAAATGCAGTCAGAGAAGACATTGCGAAAAGTGGACTGTATGGCAAATTACCCCAGTAAAATGCGTATGACAGGTTATGAAATTCATCATGGGGTATCGAATAGTGATGAAAGCTTGTTTCCTTTTGCGCAATGTTCAAAAGACAAACAAGTTTGGGGCACGTATGTGCATGGGCTGTTTGAGCAAGGCGTATTTCGTAGGGCTTGGCTTGAGTCTGTTGGTTTTTCAGAGAGTGATGGCGTGAATCAGCAAGAGCGAACATTGGCTTCGCTGGATTTGTTGGCGGATGCTTTGGAAAAAGAGATTTCCCCACATTTATTATCTGGTTTTTTTATGGAAAAAACTTAAAAAATTCTAAAACTGTGCCATACTTGCAAATTGATATGATAAAGGGTGCAGGGCGGTTGTTTTAGTGATGAAAAACAAGAATCTTATTCAGAAGTTGGGTTTTTTACCAAAGGAAAATACATCAGGTATATTTATTAAAAAATATACCGATGATTATGCCGTTGAATTAGATTTTGAAAAAGAGCTTATCAACTATGGTGATAGAATCACAGCCGAAAGCAAAACGACTCAAAATTTTTCTCAAGCTGAAAACTGGGTGGTTTTGGAATGTGTAAATCGCCTCTTAGAGCAAGGCTACAAACCTGAAAATATCATTCTTGAAAAAACTTGGGCGAGTGGTCACGGAACATCTGGACGTTTAGATGTTTGTGTGATCCATGATGATGGCAGTGAATATCTGCTCATTGAGTGTAAAACTTGGGGCAAAGAGTTTGAAAAAGAACTCGCCAAGATGAAAAAAGATGGAGGTCAACTGTTTACCTACTTCAAATTCAGTAACAAAGCTGATGTGATCATGCTTTATGCTTCCCAATTGAATGGTGACGTGCTTTATCGCAATGAAATTATCAAAATTGAAGATGATTATCGTACGGGTGACGTTAAAGACTTTTATGATAAGTGGAATAAAATCACCAAAGATAACGGTGTTTTCGACGATTGGGTGGCTCCTTACCATTTCATAAGTAAAGCACTCACGCCAAAACTTTTAGAGCCAATAAAGCAAGAAGACAGCGGTTTCATTTTCAATCGTTTCCTTGAAATCCTACGTCACAATGTTGTCTCAGATAAGCCCAATGCTTTTAACAAAATTTTCACGCTGTTTTTGTGTAAAGTTTATGATGAAAAATCAACCAGATCTGATGAGGAATTAAAATTTCAATGGCTTGAAGGCAAAGATGATGACGTTTCATTTCAACTGCGTCTTGCTGACTTATACAAGAATGGCATGCTTGAGTTCTTGGAAAAAGAGGTTACCGATTTTTCAACTGAAGAATTTGATAAAAAATACAAACATCTTGATGAAAGCATCAAAAAAGATCTGTTAGCGGATTTCTTTAAGCTTCGCCTCGAAAAGAACAATGAATTTGCCATCAAGGAAGTATTTGATAAACAATCATTTACTGAGAATGCAAAGATCGTTAAAGAAGTTGTAGAGTTATTACAGGGTTTCCGTATTCGGTACAATAAAAGACAGCAATACCTTTCTGACTTTTTTGAGTTGCTGTTAACGACAGGTTTAAAACAGGAATCAGGACAGTTTTTCACCCCTGTGCCTATTGCTCAATTCATCATCAAAAGCCTTCCCTTGGACACGATGGTTAATGAGAGACTAGAGAAAGGTGAGCGCAATCATCTTTTGCCATATATTATGGATTATGCAGCGGGAAGTGGTCACTTCCTGACTGAAAGTATGCATGAAATTCAGCGTCTTCTGGATCAAAAACAATCCAATGACTATATCTCTGGTACAGGCAAAAAGATTAAAACATGGCAGGATGATCACTTTGATTGGGCGACCCAATATGTTTATGGCATTGAGAAGGATTATCGATTGGTCAAAGTAGGTAAAGTTGGCTGCTATTTGCATGGTGATGGTTTAGCGAATGTTATTTTAAGTGATGGCTTAGCCAATTTTGAGAATGAACAAGCCTATAAAGGTGTGCTTAAAAAATCTGATAAGGATTTTCCTAAAGAAAATAAGCAGTTTGATATTGTGATTTCCAATCCGCCATATTCTGTCTCATCATTTAAGAATGCGGCAAGGGAGTATTACAATGAAAATGACTTTGATCTTTATTCAAGCTTAACCGATAACAGCTCAGAAATTGAATGTCTGTTTATCGAACGTACCAAGCAACTGCTTAAGGATGGTGGCATTGCAGGCATTATTTTGCCAAGCTCAATTTTGAGTAATTCAGGTATCTACAGCAAAGCCCGAGAAATTATTTTACAAAACTTTGAGATCATTGCTATTGCTGAATTAGGCTCCAATACCTTTATGGCGACAGGCACCAACACGGTCACCCTGTTTCTACGAAGAAGAAATAATTATGTCAGCATTAACCTGAAAAAATCAGTCGAGAATTTCTTTACAAATTTACAGGATGTGACACTTCATGGTATTGAAAACCCAGTCTCTAAATATGTAGCACATGTTTGGGAAGGCATTACCCTTGATGATTATAAAACATTACTACAAAAATCACCCAATCAAGCTATAAAAGAACATGAAATTTATCAAGAATATCAAAAGAAAATTAAAGCCAAGAAAGAAGCAGATAAATGGCAGATAATGTTAGATCTTGAAGCAGAGAAATTACTTTATTTTATCAGCGCTTATCCGCAAAAACTTGTTTTGGTCAAAACTGGACAGAAAAAAGAAGAGAAACAGTTCTTGGGTTATGAATTCAGCAACCGCCGTGGCAGCGAGGGAATTCACCCCATACAACGCGGTAAAAGCATTGATGCATGCACCAGCCTTTTTGATTCCGAAGTATTTGATAACCCTGAAAAGGCCAGCACTTATATCTACAAAGCGTTTGAAGGTGAGTTTGATTTTCCTATTGATGAAAGCTTAAAAAATAATGTCACTCGTATCAACTTGGTGGATATGATGACTTTTGACCGTGTGGATTTTGAAAAAAATCTGTCCTTGATTGTTAAAAAAAAAGTAACGCTTGAGAGTAAGTGGAAACAAACGAAGTTAGAAAGTTTGGCAACACTTATAAAACGAGGAAAGTCTGCGAAGTACGGAAAATCTGATATCCAAATTATTAAGTCAGGGCAGGCGCGAGGACTTAAGAAGTTTGAGTTTAAAGAAAAGCATTTTGTTGCAGAAGGTTTTTCTCTTGATGAAAGAAAGTTAGAAAAAGGTGATTTGCTTATTAACTCATCTGGAGTTGGTACGGCTGGTCGGGTAACCCTCTTTGAGTTAAATGGTATTTTTGTTGCTGATAACCATATTACAATTTTGCGGCTGGATCGTTCTCAAGTTCTACCTGAGTATGCTTTATCATGCTTCGCGGTCATTGGATTTAAAAACCTTGAAAATCTTGCTCTTGGGCAAAGTGGTCAAATTGAAATGACAATTGACACCATTGAAAATATTAAGATCCCCCTTCCTCCCAAAGCAATACAAGAAAAGATTGTTGCTGAATTTGAGGTGCTTGAGAATAGAGAAAAAGATATTAATGATATGTTGAGAAAGGCAAAGCAAGAAGTTGATTCCATAATAGCGGCATTAAAGATTTTTGATGTTGTTGATTTGGGAAGTGTGTCTGAAAACTTGGATAACTTAAGGGAACCAGTCACAAAAGGTCATCGAGAAAAAGGAAATATTCCATATTATGGAGCTTCTGGTGTTGTTGATTATGTAGCTGACTTTTTATTGGATGATTATGTCCTCTTGGTTTCAGAGGATGGTGCGAACTTAAAAGCAAGAGTTAGCCCTATTGCTTTTACTGTGCAAGGGAAAATATGGGTAAACAATCATGCACATATTTTGAAATTTGATAGCAAGGTTACCCACAAAATAATTGAGTTGCTTCTAAATAGAATGGATATATCAGAACATATTACAGGGCAGGCTCAACCAAAGTTAAATCAGAAGAATTTACATAATATAAAAGTTCCACTTCCACCACTATCTGAACAGCAAAAAATCGTTACAAAGATTGAAACGATTGAAGCTAAAATTGAAAGTTTAGAAAAAGAAACTAGTGCGATTCCAGCACAGAAAGAAGCCATTCTAAAAAAATATTTGGAATAGATAGGTATGCAAAAGGTTTACATTTGGGGAGGGAGTAGCTTGTGATTAGCCGTAAAAAATTAAAATCACTGGCAGGAACAGCCGCGTTTGGTCGCGGCGAAGATTATTGTGATAGGGTGGGGCGTTTGCGCCTTCAAAAGCATGGCGTGCAGGCAAAGGTATCTGGGCAGCGTGTCTATGAGGTGCGTTTAACTTGGAAGGACGGCTTTGATTATCAATGCAATTGCCCTATGGGGGAGCAAGGGGAYTGCTGTAAACATTGTGTGGCTGTTGGGCTGACATGGYTGCATCAGGATAAGCAGTCGGATAGTGGCGTTGCAAATGAAGATGCATGCATTCGTGCTTGGTTGAAAGACAAAAAAAAGCAGCAGTTAATTCACATCATTATGGCAGCAAGTGAGACAGATGAGTCATTGTTCAAACGTTTGTCATTATTGGCATCTGCCTCATCGCTTAATGTGACAGCTTTAAAACAGTCCATTAGCGATACTATTGAAACGGATTATGTTGATTATTATGCGATGCGTGATTATGAGAAAGAATTGGGTGATGTCACAAAAATGCTGGAATCCTTGCTGGTTGATGGACATGCGATTGAGGTGCAGGCGCTGTCGTTACATGCCTTGGACTGTATGGGGGAAGCATATGAGAGTATTGATGATTCGAATGGTGGTGCAGGCTATGAGATGCWATGTTGGCAGTCTATTCACTTGCAAGCTTGTGAGGCTCTTCCTCCTCAAACGGATGAACAGCGGGAAGAGCTTGCTAATATGTTGTTTGGACGGGAGTTGAATGCTGAGTGGGATGAGTTTTATGGTTGTGCGGAAACATATGCAACACTTCTAGGTGAGGCTGGCTTGGCAGCGTTTCGGCGTTTGGCAGGAGAGCTTTGGGAGAAGTTGCCTGTTTTGTCGCCTGGTCATGAAGGAGGCTACCAAGGAAGTCGTTTTAAGCTTACATCCATGATGGAAAGATTGGCAAAATTAAGTGGTGATGTGGATGCGCAGCTAGCGGTTAAAGTACGAGATTTATCTTCACCGTATGCATTTCTTCAGATTGCAGAGTTGCTGGGTACGGCAGAACGATTTGATGAAGCAGTAGTGTGGGCAGAGAAGGGGCTTGTAGTTTTTGAGAATAAACCAGACTCCCGTTTGGAAGCCTACCTAGCAAAGCTATATACGCAGCGTAAGGATTTTGATAAAGCTGTCGCTTTGGTATGGAAATCATTTAAGCGTCAGCCATCAGTGCATAGCTGGGATACATTGAAGCAATGTTCAAAACAGGCAAAAAATTGGGATAGTGAATGGCGACCATCTGCGTTGGAATATATTCGCCATCAGATTGCTAAGGAAAAGAGAAGAGGGGCTACGCGTTGGCATCAAACAGATCACTCTTTGCTGGTACAAGTGTTTTTACATGAAAAAGATATTGAGTCGGCATGGCTGGAGGCCGATTCTGGTGGTTGTGATGATACATTATGGCAGATATTGGGTGAAAAGTTGGGCAATACTGAGCCATTAAAGGCAGCATTTTGTTGGCAACGGCTGGTTGAACCGCTTATCGACCGTAAGAATAAGGGTGCTTATGCTGAAGCCGTGCGGGTGATGCAGAATGTTGGAAAGTGGATGAGGCAAACTGATAAGGGAAATGCTTTTGAACATTGGGCGCAGGATATTCGTATGCGGCATCGGGCGAAACGAAACTTAATGAAGCTTATGAATGAGAATGCATTGTGAATGATGTGGGGTATGGTGCCTATGTCATACAAGGTCTGTTGAGATGACTTTAGCGATTGCTTTGTTATTGGAATACTTTATTGGTGACCCATCCAATCGATGGCATCCCGTGGCTTGGTTTGGGCGTTGGGCTGTGTGGTGTGAGTCTTTTTTATATGGCAATAGTCGGCAAGCAGGTGTCGTGACATGGTTGTTTGTGGTGCTTGCAGCCTTCGTACTGTTGTGGTTGGGGCATGTGCTATTTGGTTGGCTATTTGATGTGCTGCTTTTATGGTTTTCTATAGGTTGGAAATCATTGTTTGAGCATGTGAAAAAGGTTTTGGATGCTAAAATAGTCAAAGAAGCACGCCAAGCATTGGCTTTGATTGTTAGYCGAGATGTAAAAAACATGAAACGGGAAGATACACGACGTTCAGCTTTGGAGTCGTTGGCAGAAAATGCTTCGGATGCAGTGATTGCACCGTTGTTTTGGTTTGTTGTGCTGGGGCCACTCGGAGCGGCATTATACCGCATCATCAATACCCTTGATGCCATGTGGGGCTATCGCAATGCGCGCTATAAACAGTTTGGCTTTTGCGCTGCCAAGGTGGATGATATGGTTAATTGGTTGCCTGCCAGAATCACAGCTCGGCTCATGTTGTGGGTGGGTGAGTCGACGGATTGGCAGCAAGTAAAAAAACAAGCAGCAACCCATGCTTCACCCAATGCGGGCTACCCTGAAGTGGCTTTGGCTTATGCCGCGGATGTGCGCTTGGGCGGTTCGGTATTGCGTGATGGCAAGCTTGATGAACGACCTTTTTATGGTGCGGAGGATGCGCGTGATGTGCATGCGATTGCGGCGCGTGAGGCTCTGAACGTTGTGCGAAATACGCTTATACTGGCCGCATTATTGGCTTTTGGAGTAAGKCTTGTCTTCTGATATTATTCAGTTAAGTAAGCCTATAGCCATACCGAATGATTTTCCGCATGGTGGTGGTGTGGAAGCTGCGGCAAAAGCTTGGGGCTGTGATGTATCCGATGTGTTGGACTTATCCACAGGCTTGCATCCTGCTGGACAGCCAGGCTGGTTGGGTGAATGGCTGCATGAGCATGCTGATTTGGCAGCACATTACCCCGATGTGGATGGTGAACCTGCACGCAGTATCTTGGCGAAAGAGTTTGSTGTTRAASCAGAAGARGTATTGATTACTGCGGGYGCACAGGCRGTGATTGAAGTGATTTTTCAGGCGATGAAATGGCAATCTATGGGTGTGTGTGTGCCGTGTTATAATGAGCCGATTCGCTGTGCCAAGCGATCAGGCTGTTTGGTGCATGCTATTGAAAGTGGCGATGCCTTTCCTGCTGTGGATGCMCTTTGGTGGACTTCTCCAAACAACCCCTTTGGTAATATTGAGGCATTTCCTGATGGTTTTAATGGTGTGTTGGATGAATCATACATGCTGTTTTCTGAACGGCGGAAATTAGGGCTGATGTCAGAGGTGATTCGTTTGGGTTCCTTAACCAAAACATTTTGTATTCCTGGTTTGAGGCTGGGTTATGTGATTGYGGATAGTACAGTCATTGATAAATTAAAAGCATGGCTGCCACCATGGGTGGCATCGACATTGGCACTGCATCTTTTACCCAAGCTTTTGCCAGAGGCAGATAAACGAGATTTACAGGTTGAATCTGCGCGCCAGCGACTGCTAAAATTATTGCAAAAATATGATTGGCAATATAATCAATCGCATGCTTCATTTGTATTGGCTCGTCCGCCTGTGGTAATGCCTGATTTTGCGGCAAAGAAAATATTGGTTCGTGAGTTTCCTGAGTGGCCTCAACTTCAAGGCTGGGTGCGTTTCGGTTTGCCGCATAGTGATGATGATTGGCAACGTTTGGAGGAAGCTTTATGTCTGTAACACTTATTTTGGGTGGTGCGCGCTCGGGCAAATCAGGGCGTGCTGAAGCACTGGCTGAACAAAGCTTGCTTGATGTGGTGTATATTGCCACATCACCACAGATGCAAGATGATAGCGAGTGGCAACGGCGCATTCAAAAGCATCAGCAAGGGCGACCCAAGCATTGGCAAACACTGGAAGAGCCACTTGATTTGTGTGGAGCTTTGAATGGGCTTAAGTCAGATCAGTGTGCATTGGTGGATTGTTTGACCTTATGGCTGTTTAATATCATGTCTGATGGGCGGAATATTGAATCGGAAACAGAGCGTTTGTGTACTTGCTTGGACAAACTTGACCAACAGGTGTTTTTGGTCTCAAACGAACTTGGCATGGGTCTTGTTCCAGAACAAAAACTGGGTAGAGATTTTCGCGATGCACAAGGCCGTTTGAATCAAGCCGTRGCGAAGGTTGCGAGTAACGTTGAGCTTGTGGTTGCTGGTATTCCCATGCTATTGAAGGAGAAATTATGAGTGTAGCAAGGATTGACACAGCGGCATTGGATGCGGCACGAAACCGTCAAGATAGCTTGACCAAGCCGCAAGGCTCATTGGGAAATTTAGAGGATATTGCCTGTTGGTTTGCGGCGCGTCAGGGGAAARYGATTCCTGATATRTTACGCCCCCATGTGTGTGTCTTTGCCGGAGATCACGGYGTGGTAGAAGAGGGTGTTTCGGCTTTTCCATCGGTGGTTACGAGTGAAATGCTTAAGAATTTTGCAGCAGGTGGTGCGGCAATCAATGTTTTGGCAAAACAATGTGGTGCAAGTTTAAGTGTGGTGGATGTGGGTGTGCAAGCGGATGTGTCGGCTATTGAAGGTATTAAACATGTAAAGGTGCGCTCTGGAACGGGTAATATTGCCAAAGAAGCTGCGATGACAGAATGGGAATATTGGCAAGCTGTGGCGGTGGGTGAGGAAGAAGCAGAACAGGCGATTGCTGATGGTGCAAATGTATTGATTGCGGGTGATATGGGGATTGGGAATACCACAGCCAGTGCGGCGCTAATTTGTGAGTTGGCATTGCGCACCCCTGAAGAAGTGGTTGGACGAGGTACGGGCGTTGATGATGCGTCCTACCAATTGAAATTAAAGGCTGTTCGGCGTGCATTACACCGCGCGCAACACACACCATCCAAGGATGCGATGCGTGARTTGGGTGGTTTGGAAATTGCTGCAATGGCAGGCTATTAYCGTGCTGCGGCACGTTTGGGCGTGCCTGTTTTGCTTGATGGTTTTATTTCRGCGGCTGCRGCTTTGGCTGCGGTGGCWTGGGATGCGCGTATTTCAGGTTGGATGYTRGCAACACATRTATCGCAGGAAAAAGGWCATGCTTTGGCAYTAAAAGCACTGGGCTTGGAGCCATTTTTGGATATGGAAATGCGTTTGGGTGAAGGCAGTGGGGCAGTTCTAACACTACCCTTATTGCAATCAGCGATTGCGCTGCATAGAGATATGGCAACCTTTGAAAGTGCGGGTATCAGTGTTAAAGATGAAGAAAAAAGTTGAAGCCACAGATGCGCACGGATAAACATGGATGCCTAGGGAGTGCTGATTAACTCATGAAGCATGTCCTCGCACCTGAARAAGCACATRCCTACGTTGTGAATATTGCCAATAGCCTAGCTATTGCCCGCAATTCACGCCTTGCCCTGTACTTTTTCAGCAAGCAATGCCTATGCTCCAGAGTTCATCAGCACTTCCCTAGCAACTTACGAAACCCGCAGAATATATCTGTGTTCATCGGCGTTTAGCTGTGGTTAAAAAAAATGTAGTGAGCCTCATTGTTATTGATTTGATTCGCCATGGTGAAGTGGCAGGGCGCAAACATGTCGCTCGTGGGCGTACAGACAATCCATTGTCGAATGAAGGCTGGCAGCAGCTCTGTGCGGTAAAAGAGCGTATTGGAAGGGTTGATCAGATTGCCACATCGCCGTTAAAGCGGTGTCGCTTGTTTGCCGAATCATGTGATGAACCTGTGTTAATTATAGAAGATATGCAGGAAATTAATTTTGGTGATTGGGAAGATAAGTCAGCCGATGAGGTTGAAGACAAGGCTTTGTTAGAATGCTTTTTTGATAACCCTTGTGATTTTCAAGCGCCCCAAGGCGAAGCCTTTGATGTGTTTTCCAAACGCGTTCTTCTTGCATGGCAGACGTGGTTGGCAAGTGGCAACGCAGAGCATCGRATCTTGCTGGCGCATGGTTGCGTCATTCGGGTTATTCTGGCGCATTTATTGGATATACCGAGCAAGAAYTTTTGGAACCTKGTSATTGATCCWGCWGGCTGGACGCGTGTATCGTGTTTGCAGGGTGAAAAGCCGCGTGTGATGTTTGTGAATCGTGATGCARGGGYGATATGCAAGGTTTGATTGCAGCACTACGCTGGATGACGGTCTTGCCCATGCCCAAACAGGTAGAAGAGGGTGATATGCAAAGCATATTACCATGGCTTCCTGCAACAGGCTTGGTTGTGGGGTTCCTTGTTGTTTTCGCGTGTTATCTCGGAGCTTTGTTTGATCCTTGGTTGGGGGCTTTGTTGGGCGTGTTTGCATGGTTTTTAATCACGGGTGGTTTGCATGCCGATGGTCTGGCGGATTTAAGTGATGCTTTGGGTGCAAGGCACACTGATAAAGAACGTTTTATTACTGTATTAAAAGACCCTCATATTGGCAGCTTTGGCAYGTTGGCGCTTATTTTTACCGTGGTAAGCAAGCTTGTCTTATTAAAACTTCTGATTGATGCAGAGGTTTGGTGGGGACTGCTGCTTATTCCTATTTGGGCGCGATTGGGCGTGCTTTTTTGGTGCCGTTTACCAGCTTTAACGGAAGGTTTTGGCGCATATTTGCAAGCAGTGGATATATCACTTCAAGCTAATATTATCTTTGTGGGACTGTTAGTGGTTAGCCTATGGCTTGCCCCAACTTTATGCCTTGCGGGTGTAGTTATATATCTTTGTTATGCCTTCTTAAAATATCACGTAAAGGGTATGAATGGTGATTGTTTGGGTGCAGCTATTGAATGCTCGGAAATTGTGTTGCTGGGTTTGCTGCTGATTTAAGGAAGTTTTGAATAAGGCGTTTCAAGTYCCAAGTGTCATATGCGTAAAATATTTATGAACGCCGAAGGGCTTAAGCATAAATATTTCAGCAGGGCATCCGAAGTTCAAGTTTTTTCGTGGTCGGGTATTTAGACTCTCCTCAGAAACTAAAATGATTATAAATATCAACAAGAAATGATTATTTGAATAGTGTTTGGTGTAAGTTTTTACACGAATGTGAGCCC
>NVTQ01000066.1 GCA_002401635.1 Pseudomonadota bacterium | reverse complement strand
TACGAAAGATTAATCATCGACCCAGAAAGTGCCACTATCGAACGCCTCACGAAGTCTTCAATGCTGCTAAAAGTGGTGCGCTTGGAACTTGAATTCACCCATTATCTTTTACAGTCAACATATGTTAAACAATGCCTATAAAATAACACTTTAGCAAACTAGAAAACCGCGAATCAAGCCCTGACCTCTTTTCCTTCTTTTCCTTTTCCTCATATCGCTTCTCATATATTTTTGAGGATATATTTATTAAATAAATCGCATGTGTTATTTTCGTATTGATGACCGCCCTTATTGCATGCTGTACATTCATTTAGAGTGACCAAAATTAATTTCTTGAATTTATTGAGGCTATGCTTTTCAATTGCCATTCCATAAACAAAAATCTTACTCATGCTTTTATAAAAAAGTGCAGTTTGTTCCAATTCACTTTTAAACCATCTATTATTTATTTCATGTATGATATCAAGATTAGCCATTAAAGTAGATTCGACTTCTTTTTTGCTAAGGTTGTTGATTATATGATAGATTACTATATCAATGACATCTGTGGTTAATATATTATTTAAGAAGCCGCTATGGTTATCAATAAATATTTCCCACTCCTGAAAAACCATCTTACTAACCATTGTACTGGCTTTTTCATCCTGAATGTCATTAAAGAAAATGTTTAAAGCTTGTTTAGAATCAGGGTCATTGTATTTGCTTATGTGTACTTTAGATGCAAAAGTTCTCCAATGTTTCTCATTTAATTGGTTTAAAACGTTGCCAAGCGGTTGAAATAATAAAGGCGCTCTCGAAGGATATTCTAAATAAAACGTAAGAAATTGAGCCCAAAAAATATCATCATCAGAAAAAGATAAAATAATATCTGAAATAAACCCCTGCTCTTTGTAGGAGAGAGAGCGTGCAGTTCTCTGAAAATAAACAACTTCTCGAAGGGCTTCAAATTTTAGAAGTTGGTTGTTTGAACAATTTGCAAGTTGAAGCTTTATTTCATTCGGAAGACCTATAATAAGCTGTCGCATTAAGAGCACATTGTTTTTGTTTTCTAGCAGCTCTGTTGCCTTTTTAGTGGATAACTGAGACAAGGAGAGCATGCAAACATTTATAAAAGAATCAGGAATGAAATTATATCCACGCTCATATGCAAAAATAAAACCATAAATGTCTACTATATTATTATTCTTTATGCCTGACTGGTACTTCTTAAACATTTCGGATTCCCAATGTAAATCTGAAGTGGATATGCTCGCATTGAGATTTATGTTTCCTAATATGGAAAATATTTTATCTAAAACGTTTGTAAAGAAGCCTTTGTGTATAAGGTGTTGGGTTAATAGCAAAGTATCATCAAGGTATACAATAAGTAGAAGTAACAAGACTTTCTGTTGTTTATCTTCAGTGTTTTGTATGGCAACAATAAGCTTGAAGATATTATCACACACAGACTCGTCATGTGGGGCTAAGAATTTGTTAGAATTGTAGTGCTTTTCTACCTTGTAAAATACTTTATTCCATAAATCATTGTTTCCAAGAATTTCTAAAAAATTGCGCTCGTTCACACTATCAAAATAATAATCTAAGTTTATGGACTCAACACCTTGAGGATTACGCTCAAGTAGCTTTGAAAGCTTGGTTACATACTCTTCCATACTAAGCACTCCTCATGGTTTAAGTCATCCCACATTGTATTGAATGCGTTTAGAATATGTTGTGCATGTTTAACTTCTTGTAAAATATGGTGTGATTTTCCAAGGCTGTTGACAGAAATACCTAGAGACCAAACTTTAGGGCGTTCTAGCGGGAAAATTAAAAAGCGGTCGTGAAAAGGACTGCCATGATTTTTAAACTTTCTTCTTACTTCTAAGTTCAGAAACAGATAGTCTTTTTCATCAGAGTCAAACTCGTTAACTGCACTTGAAATATCGCTACTTTCTATATTGGTGATAGCTTTCAAAGGTTGGGTGTTATTTGAGAAGTAGAGAGTATTCTTTATGTCTTCTGCATTTAAGTATGGGTCCCATAAGTAAACGCCATTTTGGTTATGCTTGTTGATTAGCGTACGAATATCATTAAGTGCCTTCTCACGCTCATAAGGAAGTCCTTTATATTGAATGAATGACAATGATTCTTCTAGTGTTGCAAGTTCATATTGGTATATTCTTGTGCGAACCCAGTCATCGTAAATTTGTTTTTGTTCACCAATGTTCGTTCCGATATTTTGCTGGGATACTGAAACACGCTGTTTAGTATTACCAAGCATGAAGAATCTATCTTGAGGGCTCATAATATTTGTGCAAACTGAAATATTTTTTACCGTTACAAGGGATTGCTTAAACAAAACCACATTATTGTTTTTATTGATAATTTTTAACTTAACAAGGTCGGATGTGTTAATGGGTACAGTGCTACCTTGAGTAATATCCTGAACAGCATGAGCTAATAACGTGTCATCAAAGCTATTTTGTATAATTGCTTGAAGGTTAGGTTTGTCTTGTAATTTGGGATGATAACAAATTTCAAACTGAAGCCCTTGGTCTTGTCCAACAGTTAATGTTTCTATTTTTAAGATATTGATGGGAAACTGGAATATGACACTGCCTAAGCGGTCTGATACTGTGCCAATATGTATCGGAATGATTTCACTTAATTGCTCACTAAATTTATCAAGTATAATGGGAGCGTCTAATAAAAATCGCACATCTTTTTTGGAAGTGTCAAAACCTTCAATAAGATAAGAGCCGCAATGGAAGTTGTTTTTGAGAATATTATTTATTTGAGGTTGAATAAATGTGTCAGATGGCTGGACATATTGAGGTTGAATAAATTCAAAGGTACCAACTTCTATTTTATCAGTAATTTTAAAGGTTTGCTCGTCTTGGAACTGTTCAAATAAAGCTTTAGCTTTTTCCAAACCAATCACAAAGCGTTTAACGCCCCATTTAATTCCCTTTATAGTGGGGAAGGACTGAAGCTTTTCGGTAAGTATTTCATCAGTGTTTTCTTGTTTTGTATCTTCAAATATTACGAGTGTAAAGATATTAAATACTTTGCGTTTATCATTATTAAAGCCAAATACTTGTATGACCTCACATTTATTATAAAAACCAACATTCCCATTTTGGCTTAAAAAAGAAAAGTTAATTGTATTTTGATTATTAAGTTCCGTCATTYACTTCAGAGCATTCATATTTTAAAAAGTCGAGCAATGGACGTATCACCCAACCTGCTTCGGCACTGGCAGTGTTAACCCTGTCGAATTTTTCATCAACAGGGGAAAAGGGGTCAAGAGTAGAGGTCAGGGCTTGATTCGCGGATTTATCATTATCTTTTACAGTCAACATATGTTAAACAATGCCTATAAAATAACACTTTAGCAAACCAGAAAACCGCGAATCAAGCCCTTTTCCTTTAGTCCGAACGAATATGAAAGCGTTCAGCAAGCGCTGTCACAAGCAGCATAACCCTTTTGATGTCTATACTTTNACCGAACCACTACACACCTTAGGAGGCTAAAAACTCTCAATAAACTCATTCAAACACTCTGCGTATCCGCATATTGACTGAATTCAGAAATTACATTCGATTTAGAGATGTTTAATGTCACATTACCTTTCTGTGTAAAAAAAACTCTCTTCCCCCTTTTTCTCTTCAGAATCCACCGCATCAATTAGCGGAATGCCTATGCCAAACATGAATCAGCGATACACACCATCATGATCACCAATATCCAACAGTGTAATCACATGCTCACTTATTTTTAGCACCAGTGTAATACGATAACTGTATGTGATACGGATAGCATGCAGACCTTTCATGCTGCCACTAAGCCCATGCAATTTTAACGATGATTGAAAAGGGTCTTGTTCCAATGCCAACAGAGCAGTGGCTATTTTCTTTTTCAATTCAGGATGTTGCTTGGCAAACCGTTTGGCTGATTTGATAAAAGAGGGTGTCCATTCAAGCTCAAACATCAATCTGCGGAAAATATTTCACGAATCAATGTGTCCGCAGTGCCCTTTTGCACTTGCCCAGCCGATACTTCTTCAAGCGAGGCTTTGATGCGCAACTCCCATGCATCATCCATCTCATCCATCATTTGCTGATACCTATCCTCAGTCATCACCACATATTGAGGACGATTATTCTTAATGATATGGACAGGCCCCGATTCAATCTGGGTATCGACAACGGAAATCCCTCGACGCTTAATTTCAAGGGCAGATATGGTATTCATAGGTATCACCTCTGGCACTAAATATAGTGCTTATTATAGTACCTTTAATGAAATAGACAATATTCAAGATTCGTTTATTTCAGGGCACCTCGAAAAACCTCACACGAGTCAAGCGCTGCTATTTTTCGTTCATGACAAGGCGTGATGAAATGAGTAATAGCAACGCTATTGCTCTTTTTATCCAACGCGGGCAGGGGAAAAAAGAGCAAGTTTGACGAAATAGTGATGTTTTTTGAGGTGCCCTTCAGTATCACATTGCTTTTCATATCAATTATCCAACCTGCTTAGGCACTGGTAGTGTTAAACCTGTCGAGTTTTTCATCAATAAGCTCTTAATCACGCTGGCATTGCCCATGACTTTCATGCCTAGCCCTCTGACAACAGGCAAACCTGGAAACTGGCTGGTGAAAATGCGGTGCAGACCTTCCATTGAACCCATGACGCTCAAGATGTCTGGCATACGCAACTTCATATAGCGATTAAGCACGGACATATCACCCCAATCCTCATCATATTTCTTGGCATCGACAATTTCTTGCGCCAAAACCATGGCATCACGAAGCCCTAAATTCACACCAAGCCCCGCCAATGGGTGAATGGTATGTGCGGCATCACCAATCAGTGCCAAACGTGGACGTACAAGATGCATAGCAAGTCTGGCTTTAAGCGGAAATGCGGCACGTTTACCCACCTCTTCAATGCGACCCAACATAGGGCCGAAAGTTAAGTTCAACTCTTCTAAGAAACCAATATCATCCAATGCCATCAAACGCTCAACATCATCATGAAACTGACTCCATACAATAGAACAAAGACCATCCTTCATCGGCAACATTGCCAAAGGTCCTGATGCCGTAAAACGCTGAAAAGCTGTGCCATGATGCGGCATCATGGGGCGCACATTCGCTACAATGCCGCTCTGTTTGTAATCACGCGAATAGATGCCTATATCTGCCTGTTCACGTAGCCATGAACGTCCACCATCGGCTCCAACAATCAATGGGGCGGCGAGTTTATGCCCATCTTCTAACTCAATTTGAACATGCCCACTCAACCATTCGACCTTGGTTATGGTTGCAGGGCATAAGATTTCAATATTATCGTAGGGCAAAAGTGTTTTCTTTAATGCCGCTTGCAAATGTGAATTTTGAACCAAATAACCCAAAGCATCAGCTTCAATCTCATCGGCATCAAAGCGAATACCGCCAGGCTGTTGATCATCCCAAATACGCATGGTTCGCATTGCCTCACCATGCAGGTGTTTCCATGCGCCCAAGCCTTCTAGTATTTGCTGATTACCCAACACAATCGCTGATACGCGGCAGTCCATGCCCAACGATTCAAATACCTGTGGCTCGCCACGTTCAATCAGTGTGACGCGTAACCCCGAATCTTTTAAGGCACATGCAAATGCCAAACCGACCATGCCAGCACCGACCACCAGCACATCGACTTGTTCGACATGCCCATTTAATTCTTTATCGATACGTGCAGTCATAGCCCTGCCTCCGATTGCTTCATATGTGTTTTTGATAATTTGCGCAAATGAGTTAATCCCGCTGCATGTTGTAAAAGCTCATCTTTTAGCGGCTTACATGTTTGCATCAGCCCCAAAATCTGAGCGCGCAACAACCGCATCACATCCAAATCATTGCCAAAGCTCGCTAACATCGATTCTGTAAAACCACCCACAGATAAAATATCAGCACGGCGTTTTTCAGCATACGCACTTAATAAAAGTGGGTTGCCTGCATCTTTTTTCGCCAATGAACTATCTAATACCGCGACCAAATCAATCACATCCCGCAAGCCCAGATTCATGCCCTGCCCTGCCACTGGATGTACGGTATGTGCGGCATTACCCACCAAGGCAATACGTGAGCGGGCATATTCTTTGGCAATGCGTAGCTCCAACGGAAAGCATGCACGTTTGCCCAATGATTCAAAACGCCCTGAACGTGGCAAGACCGACTCATCGGCGGCGCGTTGCAAGCGTTTCAAAAACATGCGGTCAGGTAAATCCATCATGCGTACTGCTTCTTGTGGAGCCAACGCCCAAACAATGGAAAATCTATCATCGGATAGAGGCAGAAATGCCAAGGGCCCTGAACTGCGAAAACATTCATAGGCAGTATCGCCATGCCCACGTTCGCAGCGCACCGATGCCACCAAACCAAAACGATTATGATCCCAGCCATGTGTGCCAATGCCTGCCATACGGCGAATTTGTGAATGGGTACCATCGGCACCAATCAATAACGAAGCCGTGATGTTTTGTGTTTCACCATCATGGGATAAAGAAACAGAAACGCCATCATGCTTATACTCAAAAGAYACAACACGCGCAGGGCGAAACCATGTTACCTTGCCTTCCAATGCCGCATAAAYYGGACGCACYACRTCGGCAATTTCAACCACATAACCGAGTGCATCAACACCYGCTTCTGCCGCATCCATCTGCACCAAACCAYGGTTATTCGGCTCGCGCACYTCAATATGMCGAATCATGCCCGCCCCAGCCRCTGCAAYRTCYTGCCAAAGTCCAAGTTCTTCAAGGTAACATCGTGAGCCATGCGATAATGCCACCACACGCTCTGGATCAGCCTTGCCCATGCCATGAAATAACGCCTCAATAATGGCAATACGATGACCTTGTTGGGCAAGCTGTAGTGCCAATACACCACCAATCACGCCGCCACCGACAATCACTACATCGAAATCTTTTTGTTGTTGATTCATATTCCTACCCACCATGAAGCAATACTGATAGAATAAAAACACATCACAAGTCTTGACTCTAAAAAAACTCATGACAAAGTTCGCCGCGTCTTACCGAYGCTGTTCTAAWGNTANNATATGCCGGGGTGGTGAAATTGGTAGACACGCTGGATTCAAAATCCAGTGGCTTCGGTCGTGCCGGTTCGACTCCGGCCCTCGGTACCATTTATGACTTTGTGAAAGTCTTATCCAATGCCTGTAAGTTTTATACTTGCAGGCTTTTTTAATTTACCATTCACTGAATTGATCAGCACTTTCCTARCCCGAACTATTCATGAATCGGTGTGATGATCGCGCAGGACATTTGTTTGCAACGGWTTTTTTMGATTGAGACCGTAGCTATGCTTACGGACGATTGACAAGGTGAATGCCGCTTGCGGCAGAGAGAGTGCCCTAGGGTAAAAAAGATTCGTTGCGAACGAATGAACCAGCGAGGACGCAGCAATATTCATGAATAGTTCGGGCTAAGAGGTCTTTGATTTACCATCTTGTGTATTAATAAACACTGTACTAACAAATTCATCCTCAGGCACAAATTCTGCATCATGCTTATCTGTGCCTTGCAGGTCAATATCATTCAGTTCCAAAAAATTATCATGCGATTCCAAACTCAATTCTTTGTCATTATTTTTCGTATTTTCTAATACTGGTTTTGGTTCAAAATCCATAATCATGGTATCTGCTTGTAATTTTTCTAAGTTCTCTTTCTGTATCGACACCGCATCTTTTTCAGGTAATGATTCACCATCACCCGTATGATCTAACTGCTCCTCTTCAACATGCAGCAGCGTCCCRTTACCTTTAATAACACCTGATTCATGCAACGCATGCCATATATTAAGTGGTAAGCGATCACAGAGTAAATGCCACTGTTGATCATTCAGCAAAGCCTGCTTATTTCGAATAAAGCTATTACGCTCATCCAGACGASCTGTTTCATGATACAATCGCGTCTTTAAGGCACATATACAAAAATGATCTCGCTCTGTTTGACTTAACTGTTCTAAAACAGTTTCTGCTGCATCATRATCTCTAAGGTTTAAATGATTTTCAAGATCATATATTTTATTTTCAAGTGTATGTTTTTTATGCGGTTTCTTTTCGACAGGGGCAGCTACAGGCTCTTCAATAAGTACGGGTTCTTTGATTTTCTTCTTAAAATATACTTCCTCAATATCATATTTTTCTTTCTGTTTTAAAGAGTATCTACGGTATAAGANTGCACCCAGAAGAATAATATTAAGTAGGCATAGTAATAAGAAACCCAGCATCCAATAATGCACACCCGGCGAGTCAACCATCTGTTGTTGCATCACATTTTGTTGTTCTTTCAAAGCCACAATATCGCTACTCAGCTTACCAATTTCATTGCGAATCGCGATTAAATTCTGATCCAAACTTGCCATTTGTAAGTGATCATCCATAGCTTGCTGATACWATTGATCCAACTGTTTTTGCAACTGCAATGAATCCTTCGAAGAACGGGTAGCCGCAGCTAAAGCAATGACAGGCTCATCATTGCCCAAAGCGATGCGTCCAACATAACGTAACTGCGAAGATTTTTTCGCTTCGGGAGCTACTGTTTCAGGCTTAACCTTTGGTTTGACTRGCTTCTTGGGTATAGAAGATGACTTTCGCTTAAGCTCTTCATATGGTTTAGGCGCTTGTTTGAGCAATTCTTTTAAAGCTTTTTCACGAGGTATCTCTAACCAAACACCTGATTTTAAYCTRTTYATATCATGCTCAATRAATGCATTGGGRTTAAATCGRTACAAAGCCAACATSACATCATGRTTTGACCACTGYTTRTCTCGGCGYAAACGATAAGCAATCGTRCTCARRCTATCYCCTGAACGYACTGGCCCATAACGCCATGTTCTTGCCCAKCCCTGMTTKYTTTCAACATCAGATGCGTCTTTTTCAACATCATCCAAACGGGGTAACAGGTTGTTCGGGCGAGCTTTAACCGCATGCGTTCCAGCCCCTAACTCCATCGTATCAAGGAGTAATTGCACCTGTTTATAATAGGTATTGTGCCCAATACGCGCTTTCAGCAATAATGAAACAATCGGTGACTGCACCGCAGATACAGAGCTTAGAAATATGTAAAGCTCGCCATGCTGCATATGTTCCACAGAAATACGCAAGCTCGATAAATCAGTATACGGCTCTAAACCTACCAAGCGGTATTCATTGGGCTTGGCAAACTCGATAAACAAACTATTTAGGCTTTCACCTTTGGCCAACAACAGTGGCACGCGCACATCTAATCGCTCATTAAGGTGACTTTTTAATACAGGCACACCCATACCCAGAGCTTGTGCCGAAACAGGCAAACTCAAAAATATCATTACAACCATACAAAAACTTTTTACTTTTCTCGCGACCGTATTTTTTCTAACTGCACATAAATCAATATGGGAGAACATACCCAGATTTATAGCAATATCACTGCCACCTACAAAGCTTGAAGTTTTTTCCGTGCCCCTTCCAATTCCGCTAACGTGCTTTCTCCTTCCACTAAATCATCCATACTTTGCCAACAACCGATGCTACTCTAACTCACTGCGAACAGCATCCTTTGCATACGCTGACTTGCTTCAGCATTATCTATATTCGTCTCAGCATAGACTATATTTCAGCCATTGGTAAGTAATGAAGATAAAAAAACTATCAAGTTTATGCTTATGAGCCTTCTTCAACCGCCATAACTGCCATTTTCATGGTGCTCTCAAAGGATTTTGCGCCTGCAATAAACAAACCATTATGACAAAACATCGCATCATCAAGCCCTGTCACTTCTTGCAGCGCTTCATCGGATAAACCTGCCCAAGCTTTCGGCAATTCTTTTCTGTTTTCAAATGTGCCTAATGCTGAAGGTACGGTCTGAATGCGCCACTCGCCTGTTTGCGATGGATAGACGACAAACAAAGCTTCCTCGGATAAATTGACCACCGTCTTTTTCCACGGCGTATATTTCTCCAACACAATCACCCTTGGGTCTTCTGCATCTTCAATCGCTTGGGCAACAATGGCTTTGGCACTAAGCCCGCCGCTTGCCGCTGCAATAAAGCGATTGAGTAAACGCGATGCAAATTCCACCGCTTCATCAAAGCACTCATCAATATTGACATCTTCTTCCCATGTAGGATTAAACATACCAATGGTTTGGCTCAGGCTAATGCCTTCTTGAACGCCTGAAACATGCCCGCAATCAATGGCATCAATCGTGGATACCAAGCCACCATYCACCGCATTGGCAACCTCTTGAGAGCCTTGACACATTTCAACGCCATATTTCTGCCAAATAAGACCAAAAGAGGAATAAGGAATACCATTCTCGCGCTCACCCGCACCGCCGCGCTGATGATGATCAAAGCGACCTGTTTCAGGGTCATATTCACCACCCACATCCACCACAATATCTGCCTTGGCGATAATGCTTAAATCGCGGGTACGAATCAGCTCAAAAGAAGGTAATATATTTTTGAACACAGCGATGCTGAAAACATCATCTGCGTGGAAATTGCCGTTGTGCGTTGCTATTGTTATATTATTCATGTGTTTTATGACCATGCCAGAAGGGAATGAAGGTGCGCTAGTTGAACTATGTGTTTGTTCATATGCATACTTGTGTGGCAAAGATTATACGAAGACATCTAACAAAAATAGCCTGTTTTTCATAACCAATAGAAATGGCACACTTACAACTTGAATTTACCCCTAAAAATGCGCGAAACAAGACCTGACCCCCGAACGCCATTCAAACATATTGACTTAGCTAACTAGGTGGACTAACTTAATCCTTGTCATAGGAGTGTATCATGCATCAAATCAATATCCATGAAGCGAAAACCAACTTGTCCAAGCTGATTCAAGAAGCCTTAAATGGCGAAGAAGTGATTATCGCCAAGGGCAATAAACCTGTGGTCAAACTTGTGCCTTTACAGCAAGAAAAGAAAGAACGAAAGCTTGGTTTAGCAAAAGGAAAAATCACCATGACAGATGATTTTGATGCGCCTTTGGATGATTTTACGGCATATATGTAATCATGCGTTTATTATTAGACACACATACATTGATTTGGATGGCATCGCTTGATGATAAACTCAGCGAAAAAGCCAAGTCACTCATCTTAGATACGGATAACGAATTATTTCTAAGCGTTGCCAGCATTTGGGAAATGTCTATCAAAGCAAGCCTTGGCAAACTTATTCTACAACAGCCTATTGAACAGATTATCAATCAACAAGTGCAAACCAATGGCTTACAGCTTATCAATATCGAATCCGCTCACGCCCTAGCTGTGGCTTCACTACCTTGGCATCATCGAGACCCATTTGACCGTTTAATTATGGCTCAAAGCCAATTGGAAAACCTAACCATTTTAGGCTGTGATACAGCGATGGATGCTTACGACATCAAAAGACTTTGGTGAATTAGTATGCCGCCTCTATTTTGTCATTTAAAAACAGTATGTTACAGATAAATGGCTCTGACCCCTTTTCCCTGTACCGTTACAACAGCAAAAAGTGAAGCGTCAACTTGGTTTGGCGAAAGGAAAAATCACCATGACAGATGACTTTGATGCGCCTCTGGATGATTTCTCGGCGTATATGTAATCATGCGTTTATTATTAGACACACATACCTTGATTTGGATGGCATCGCAGGATGATAAACTCAGCGAAAAAGCCAAATCACTCATCTTAGACACGGATAACGAATTGTTTCTCAGCGTTGCCAGCATTTGGGAAATGTCTATCAAAGCAAGCCTTGGCAAACTGATGTTACAACAGCCTATTGAACAGATTATCAATCAACAAGTGCAAACCAATGGCTTACAGCTTATCAGCATCGAAGCTGCACATGCTTTAGCCGTAAGTACATTACCATGGCATCATCGAGACCCATTTGACCGTTTAATTATGGCTCAAAGCCAACTGGAAAATCTAACTATTTTAGGCTGTGATACGGCGATGGATGCTTACGACATCAAAAGGGTTTGGTGAATTAGTATACTGTCCCCGATTTTCCAATGGTAGACCCCGTTATCTCCAAACCAATGGCTTGCAGCTTATCAACATCGAAACAGCGCACGCCTTAGCCGTAAGTACATTACCATGGCATCACCGAGACCCATTTGACCGTTTAATTATGGCTCAAAGCCAACTGGAAAATCTAACCATTTTAGGATGTGATACGACGATGGATGCTTACGACATCAATAGGGTTTGGTGAATTAGTATACTGTCCCGATTTTTGGAAATATAAGTGTCTTCTGATTGAAAGCAGGAGATTAAAAGCTAGCTTAACTATAATTTATCGTTTTATAACAGCATGTTACAAATAAAGGGCTCTGACCCTAATGGCACTAACTTAAGCCATTTTTATTCATAAAAAGGATGTATAAAAGAGGTGCAATTCTAC
>NVTQ01000065.1 GCA_002401635.1 Pseudomonadota bacterium | reverse complement strand
TTTACTCCTGCAAAAAGAACCTGAAAAGCCACCAGAAATTCATGTGAATCAGTTGCGGCTTGCGCTATGCTGAATTTCGTCGGACAGTAGTGCTTTTGCCCATATCATATCAGGTAATGTATCACACATGGTACGCAGCATTGACGGTGTTAAGTCGTTTGCTTTAGTCATAATTAGAGCCTTTTCCACTTATTTTTTGATGAATAATGTTGTGTAGCGTATCGAACTGAATAGGCTTGCCAAGAACAGCACTGTTGGATGCTTGACCATCAAGGTTAAGCATTTGCTCTTTATCATAGCCAGTGACAAAGATGACTGGGATGTTGGCATTGATCATTCTGATATGTGCAGCCGCTTCAACACCGCCCAGTTTGGGCATGACAACATCCAGTATGACAATATCAATATCATGCTGATGTTTTTTGAATACATCGATGGCTTGTAGCCCATCTTCTGCTTGTAATATCTTGTAGCCAAATGCTTCCAATACTTCAGCGGTTGTCTCTCGAACATATTCTTCATCATCAACCAATAAAATGAGTTCGCCATGTGCGTTGCTTTCAAGCAAGTTTTTTGGTGTTACTTGTGTAGAATATTTTTCTTGAAGCAGGGGGATATAAATGTGGAAGGTTGAACCATCACCTTCAATGCTTTCAATGTCCAAAATGCCATGGTGCGTTTGGACTGCACCAAACACTTGAGATAAACCAAGCCCTGTACCTTTACCTGGTGGTTTGGTGGTGAAAAAAGGCTCAAGGATATGCTCAAGTGAGGCTTGAGGGATGCCACAGCCATTATCTTGAATCATAATATGAGCATAGGATTGAGCATTTGCTTCGGCGTGATATTCGAGAAATTCAAGGTCTGGTTGAAATGACTCAATCGTCATGCTGATGCGTGGTTGGTCAGTATCCTCAACGGCATCACGGGCATTATTAATGAGATTCATAAGCACTTGCTGAAGCTGGGTCGCATCGCCATTGATAAGCAGTGGCTCTGAGCAAATATTCTCTTCAAATGTAATATTTTCAGGCACCGATGTATGGAGAAGTTTTATGGTTTCTTTGATAAACGAGGTGAGTGATAATTCTTGTATGCGTACGGTATCTTTGCGAGCAAAAGTAAGCAATTGCTTGATCATATCGGCAGCGCGCAAAGAAAGAGTTTCGATATTAACAAGTTTTTTTGCGACATCAGGATTATCAACAAGCCTTTTCTTGGCAAGGTATAAATTGCCTGTGATGCCCGCTAGAACATTATTGAAATCATGCGCGATGCCACCCACGAGCGTGCCAACGGCTTCCATTTTTTGTGCTTGATTGAGCTTTTCTTCCAACTCTTTGGTTATAGTAATATCGCGGGATATACCAATCACACCAATGATTTCTTTGTTTTTGTTGTAATAGGGGGTTTTCAGCGTATCGAGCAATACTTGTTGACCATCGGGGTACGTTACCCACTCCTCATTGCGCTGCTCCTTGCCTTTGCGAAGCATGGACTGATCCTTTTGGTAGAAAAGCTCTGCCAAGGCTTTATCGAACAAGTTAAAATCGGTAAAACCAATAATATCATCTTCCGATTCTTTACCCACAAAATCACAGAAAGCGCGATTGCAACCAAGGTAAACCCCGTTGTGATCCTTATAGAAGATAAGGTCGGGCACAGAGTTCAGCAGGTTTTCAAGTAATAAATGTGTATGGCCTAATTCAGTTTGAGATGTTTGCAGTGAGTGGTGCATATTGGATAGCGTATCGGCTAGATGAACCATATCACGTGTGCCTTTCACTGTTAGCTTGCGGGTTTCGCCGTGAAGTTGAATGTTATCGATAAAATTTAGAATTTCTTTTAAAGGTTTGTGCAGCCATTGTTGTAGTACAATGATAAGGATCAGTGAGGTTAAAATTAAGCCGATGAGAAAGATGATGAGCTTGTTTTGTTGGTTTCTCTGTAGCGCATGGATTTGTTTGTTATAATCATATTCACTGTATAATACAGCATACTGATGGTTATGTTGATTGTGCTGTTGAATATGCTGATGTGTTGTTATGGGGTAATAAGCATAGATATGACCAGACTTTTCATCGGGTACAAATTGGCGTTTACCACCCCCGATGACGGTGTTGGAAATATTTGTATCAAACTCTTTTATAACCTTCTTGGCTTTGAGCCCAACCCATGCCGAGCGCGTTGAAGATATAATGACACCCTGTTTATTAATCAAACATAAATGGGTTTGCGATTTATTGACACCCGCGAGTGAGATAGCGCGCTGTATTGCCTTACTGTCGTGTTTTTCACCATAGCGATTGAGCTCAATCGCTAGATGGGAGATACTCTCTTGAAAAATTTGCATATGTGTGGCTGTAAGTTGTTTTTTGACATCAATATTGGATGTGATGATGACAATCGTACCAAATGGCAACATGAGTATGATGACCAGTAATGGAATAAGACTCTTGAGTGAGATGTTTTTTAGAAAATTCATGGTTGAACAGCATTTAGAAACGTATTGTTTTTCAGCGATTTAAAATTCAATGATGCTCCGATTCCACCAGTATCTTTAAGTACCTTCAATACGCGGTGAGCAGTGTTGTCAAATGAGGATGGAGTATCAGAAAAGGAGACCTTGGTTTCAGCTAAGGTGGGTAGTTTTAAGCCTTTAAAAGAGGCTTGTAACTCTATTGGTGTGATGCTCAAGCCTAGAGCCATACGTTGCATGGCATCCTTCTCATTGATTGCCATGTAATGGCGAGCCTTATAATAACCATCAACCAATGCTTGAATATTCACACGTTGATTTTCAAGAAGCTCTGTACGAACAGCCAGCACATCAACAATAAGACCTGGAATCATGCTGCTTGTAAATAGCTCCTTACATCGTTTCTTTAATAGTTGAGTCCTTAAGGGTTCAAATGTTACAATGGCATCGACTTTCCCACTTTGATAAGCTGATAGGTGTTCATCCGCAGGCAAATAAACAATATGAATATCTTCCGTATTGAGTTTGGCTAGCTTCAATGCAGAATAAATCATGATGCTGCCAACAGCAGTGCTTTCCACACCAACGCGCTTGCCTTTAAGGTCTTGTAGGTGTTTGATACTTGGTTTTACGATCAAAGCATCGGCACCATTTGAGAAGTCAAATACGAGGATTACCGAAAGTGGCGTGCCTTGATCAATTGCCAGTAATGTTTCATCCAAGGTAAGGGCGGCAGCATCCAGTTCTCCAGTATGAAGAAAATGAAGTATATCCGTTGTTGATGGTAGCTCCACCAGTTTAACCTGTTTTTTATCGTAAAGCCCAAGGTCGCGCGCTAAAAACATCGGCTGATAGCCAATCCACTGGTTACTCCCTATTTTTAGCAATGGCTGTGGTTCATTGTTAGAGCATGCTGCTAATATGATTGCCATCAGCCCAAGAAGGGCGAGCTGGGAGATTTCTTTCATGAGGCTTCCTTTGCAGTTGTTTTTTTAAAAACATGTAAAATAAGCAGGTAGTATGCCAATGTGGTGTAATTTTCATTATAGATGCTTGGTATAAAAGTGGCAATGCAAAAAAAACAAAAGTAGAACGCTTTGAAGTACCTATGAACCGCAAATGTTACTAAGCATTTGACTGACTTTATTCGTAGCTTTCTCAAGCAGTATAGCATCTTTTGCAGACAGGCAAATTTTACCACAAGCCTTCTTGCCACAAAGCCTTGGGTATGAGCCGATTTCAACATCAGGGAATTGCGCCTGAATGTTTTCTAATGCCTCGGCGAACAGACTTTCAGGAACGTTCACCTCAATTTCATGGCGGATATAGGGTTTGCCACCAAAGTGATTGAGAAAGGTTTCTAATTGTGATGCAAAGATTTCAGGCACACCTGCAAGCACATAGACATTATCAATATGGGCACCAGGCATAAACGATTTTTCGCAAATAATCGGCTTTGCAGTTTCTGGCAAGCGTGCCATGCGCCTTCGGCCTACATTTATATCATCACCATAATGCACATGTAATTTAGCGATGGTTTCTTGGTGTTCGAGTAAAGAAACATCAAAGCTTTCAGCAATCGCATCCATGGTAATATCATCATGGGTGGGGCCAATGCCGCCAGATGTAATGACTGCATCATAACGATGTCGCAGCCGATTGAGCCCATCAATAATTTCATTTTTTATATCTGGAACGACAACAATTTCACTAAGTTTACAGCCCCGTTCAAATAATTTTTGTGCAGCTAAATATGCATTGGCTTCACGGGTTCGACCCGAAAGAACCTCGTTGCCAATGACCAAAATAGCAGCACTTTGATGTAAGGAAGTTGTGGCTGACATGTTGATAGTTTAAGTAATTTTACGCGGACAGCAATGTTTGGCTGGCTTGCTTGGGATCTTGAGCATCAAGAATGGCTCGAATTGTGGCAACGCTAAAACCTTTAAGTTGTGAGCGGTTATTGGCATCAATGCCACCCAAGGCAATGATGGGTAAAGGTGATGCTGTGGCGATTTTTTTAAATGTATCCATACCCAACGCTGGGGCATCAGGGTGACTTTGTGTAGGAAATACAGGTGAAAGCATCGCGAAATCAGCACCAAATTGATGAGATTGCTGCAATTCTTCTAAATCATGGCAGGAGGTGGATAGGGTCATGTTTGGCATATCGAGCCAAGCACGCATGCTGGGTATTTCTGCTATATCGGAGCTGGCAAGATGTACGCCATCAGCATTTACTGCTTTGGCGATGTCGGCTTGGCTATGAATGATAAGTTTGGCTTGGTATTGGTTTGTTATATCACGCAGGCGTGATGCAAAAGCCAATAGCCGTGCCGAATCCATAGCTTTTTCACGAATAATGATTTGCCCTACACCGCCAGCAAGTGCGGCATCGAATATGTTGAATAAGTCGCTACTGGGCTTGTTCTCGCTATGCGTGATTAGGGTGAGTTCGGGTAGTTTCAATGCGTTGTTCGTTGACTAAAAGCGTTTGATAACCCACATAGGCGGGCTAATGCGTTTGTATCCACCGGGTAAACGTTTGTTGAATGTGCCATCGCCATTATCATCTTCTAAATAATAAGCAGGCAGGCCACCAGGTGGTTGAACTTTTATACTAAATACACGCCCATGAGAGGAGTATTCGGTAATTTGTGCTTTGTCATTCTCACGCAAATAAGTGCGAACATCCACACCATCACTGGCTGTTGGTGGCGCCAAATCTTTGTTTAAATTGAAGTCGCTTTCTTCATTGGAATGCTCTGCTGTTGCAGCATGTTTATGGGCTGATGCTGCATCATGCTTGGGAGGAGGTGGCACATCGTCACCTGCATGGGCGAATTGCGCCCATACCAAGCCTAGAGATAAAGAACAAAGAAGTGTAAGTCGAATGATAGTTTGCATAGCTGCAAGTATAGCCGAAACTATTTGTGTTTGTCTCGCCTAAGTAGCACCAAACATGATCCGCCCGCCGTATTGGGTGCGGGTGTAACCGCCAAAATATGAGCAGACATAGAACTATCTTTTAGCCATTGATAAACGCTATGCTTTAAAACAGGTCTGCCATCAGGCGAATGCAAGCCGCGCCCATGAATGATGCATAGAACCCGTTCAGATGCTTGCAGGCTTGATTGTATGGTTTCCTCAAGGACTGCGATGGACTTGTCGCGAGTCATGCCGTGTAAATCAATGCTATAATCAATAGGAATTTGCCCATTGGAGAGCTTTTTTAATAGCTCGGATGAAACACCATTGGCGCGCAATACCCATGAAGCATCACCTTTTTTAAGGGAGCTTTTGGGTAGCGAAATATGCTGGTGGGGTGCATGATTTGCTCGCTGGTGAATATCTTTACGAAGCTTTTTTTTAACGGTGGTGGAAGATGTTATTTTAACTTTTTTTTCGATGGGTTGAACTTGTTGCATCGCCTCTGCAAACAAATCCGTAAATAAGTCATCGTTTTTGTTGCTCATGACTCATTTTTTTCAGGGCGTGCAAGCAAAGCCTGAACCACAGCTTGTGCTGAAATTTTCCCAGACAGTAGAGCTTGCACAGCTTGTGATATAGGCATATCAATGCCCATTTTTTCTGCCAAACGRCAAGCWGCRAGAGCAGARCGCTCACCCTCCACGACTTGCCCAACATGGGCGCGTGCGGCATTGGTATCCATGCCTGAAGCTAGGGCAATACCCATTTGTCGGTTGCGAGATAATGAGCCTGTGCAAGTCAGTACCAAATCCCCCAACCCAGATAACCCGCTAAGTGTTTCAGGCTTACCGCCACATGCCACTGCCAAGCGAGAAATCTCGCTAATACCACGTGTAATCAATGCCGCAGTGGTGTTGTGCCCAAGATTTAGCCCTTCTGCGACTCCTGCGGCGATGGCGATAATATTTTTTAATGCGCCGCCCATGGCAACGCCCGTCATGTCGGTACTGGTATAAATGCGAAAGGATGGGTCATCAAAAAATGATGCGGCATGACGTGCCAAACTTTCAGAGCTTGCTGCCATAGTGATGGCTGTTGGCATGCCTTGCGCAACTTCGATGGCAAAAGAAGGCCCCGATAAAAGGGCTGCGTTCGCGCTGCCAATATGATGCAATAATGTTTCATCCATGCGCTCAAGAGTTTGCGGATTCAAGCCTTTACAGGCGGCAATAATGGGTTTGTTTAAGCCTGATAATTGAGGAAGAATTTCAAGTATTGCACTGCAAGGCARAGCCAARACAATGGCAGATGCCTGTTCCAAAGTAGGCGAATGACTGCTGCTGACGGTGAGTGAGTCAGGAAAACGKATATTGGGCAAATAACGCTTGTTTTCACGTGATTGCTGCATCAACTCAGCCGTTTCAGGATTGCGGGCAATTAATGTTACGGGGCGAGATTGTCGAGCCAAAACCATCGCCAAAGCGGTRCCCCATGAACCAGCACCTAAAACGCAGACTGAATCTTGTTTCATATGTGATCACTCCTTTTTCTAAATACCAACAAGTAGATGAGTAAAAAACCAGCAAACATAARRGCGRGAYTATCKCCCCAAATTTGATAAACCGTGGTGATATTTGAAGTCTGATATGTGCCTGTGACTGTAGCGACCGTCCACCATGGTGTTGTAGCCGTGATGCTGCCATCGGGTGCGATAATTGCTGAAATACCCGTATTTCCTACACGTAACACATAACGTCCAGTCTCAATGGCGCGGGCTTGAGAAGCTTGAAAATGTTGCCAAGCAGCAGGGCTATGCCCATACCAAGCATCATTGGTGACAACAACCAATACATTTGCGCCAGCTTGTACACGTTGCCGAGCTTGTTCAGGGAAAAGTGATTCATAGCAAATAAGGCTGCCAAATTGGGATGTGTTTGTTGTTAAGATGCCGTTATCGCTTGCAGCTTGGAAATCAGCAATATCAGGCCCGATTTTGCGCAACCAAGGCAACCAAGATGGAATATATTCGCCGAATGGCACAAGGTGATGTTTACCTGTAAATTGTTTCGCAGCCGTTTCTTTGGGCTCAAATAGATATAAGCCATTTTGGGAAGCGCCTGTATTGGGGAATAGTTTTAAAGCGCCGAATAATACGGGCGTTTCCCAGCTATGCATTTGTTCATCCAGCCAACGTTGCCAATTGGGGTTGCGTTCAAGATAGAATGGCACAGCCGCTTCAGGCCAGATGATTAAATCAACATTTGCAGCTTCTTGCTTGGAGAGGTCAGCCAAGCGCTGCAAGCTTTGTTGGAGAAATTGGGCATCCCACCTTTGATCTTGCGGGATATTGGGTTGAATGAGTGCAACGCGAGACTCAGGTGTTTCTAGTTTCGCTATGGAGGGGGCAAAGAAAATAAATATTACACACAATATGCTGGCAGCGGCGGCATATGTACGTTGTTTATTTTGCCATAACAAAGCCAAAGATACAGCCAATAGAACAGGCAGAAATGCCATGCCATATACACCAAAGATACTTAACCATGCGGAGGCTGGTGTATCCAAAATAAGGTTGCCCATCGATGTCCATGGCAGCCCTGTAAACACATGACCACGCGACCATTCCATGATGATGGCAGTGAATGGCAAGAGCAATAATAATGCATATGGCTTACCATTAAAGCGGGCAATTTTTATGCAAGACCAAGCCCAAACGGCAGGGAATAGACCCATGATAAGTCCCATAAGGATGGGAACCAATATAGCAGCCATCCAAGGTAACCCACCATACTCGTGGACCGTTGGGGCAAGCCACCATGCACCGAAACCAAACCAGCCAAAACCGAAACTATAGCCTGTGATAAAAGGGTGTTTGGATTGTATCAGCCACGTTAGCCCTGCCAGGCTTGCGAGTGCCAGCCAAATATAATGATAGGGGGCAAAAGCAAAGGGCATCGCTGCACCACAAATCAATGCCAAAAACATAAGGCTAGGGCGTGATAAAGAGCGTTGCTTGTTCACTATTGATTTATTGTGAATCGGGTAGCGATTTAATGAGAATGCGAATGACACGACGCGGATCTGCCTCTTGAATATGCATGTCCAAGCCACCTACGAGAATCCGTTCACCACGTACGGGAATGCGCCCCAATTCAGTGATGATAAGCCCGCCAACGGTATCAAAATCACCTTTGGGCAGGGTAATGTTTAAGAGGTCTTCCAAATCCTCAACATGCATGCGCGCTTGTACTTCCAAGCCATGCTCACCACGTGTGTACTCAGTAGAATCTTCGTTCGCGCCTTCATCCATGGAGCCGACGATTTCTTCCAATAAATCCGAGAGCGTGACCAGCCCTGCGGTGCCACCATATTCATCCAGAACCAKAGCAATATGATTCTTACTATCGCGCATTTCAGTCAGTAAGCCTGGAATATACTCCAGTTCAGATACCGTTAAGGCGGGGCGCATCAATGCTTTAATGCTGCTTTCTACTTGATGTGTTTGGGCATGCACCAAGTCCCAAATGTGGATCACACCAAGAATATGATCCAAATCATGATCCATGACGGGCAGCCGTGTTACACCACTTTCTGCAATGACTTTGGCAGCGCTGCTCAAGGGCATGGATATATCAATGGCTTTGATTCCAGAGCGTGGAATCATCACTTCGCGGACACGGGTATCGTGAAACTCAACAATGCCTTCAAGCATACGTCGTTGTTCATCGGAATGAATCGCCTCAGCGCGTCCGATAACCGCTAGTAGTTCTTTATAATTCTGACCTGGACGTAACGTGCAGATAAAATATTGACGAATTCGTTGTTGAAGGCGTTTAAGCATGGTCGGATATTTCATCAGGATARGGCTGATGTAAATGAAGTTCTTTCATAATTCGGGATTCAAGGCTCTGCATAGTGTGCGCTTCATCATCATGAATGTGGTCATGACCAAGTAAATGTAGCATGCCGTGAATGATAAGGTGCAAGATATGCGCATGCGGTTCACGCTGCAAACGTTGAGCTTCATGCAGGATAAATGGCACGGCCAAAACAATATCACCCAAAGGCTCATCGGCGGTATACATATCGCCTTCCTGCATCGGGAAAGACAACACATCAGTGACGCTGTCTTTATTCCGCCACTGGGCATTAAGCTCTTGTACGGCTTTATCATGGGCAAAACGAATGCAAACATGTGGTGCTAGAATGTTTTTTGTAGCGGTCTTGCATGCAAGGCGAACAGCAGACTCAATGTTTTGCTGATTTGGCAAATCTGCGTCGACATCATCATCCATGATGACATCAATCGCGGCATCAATCTGATTCATGTGACTCATAAGCYTGYACAATRCTTTCAACCARCTGATGRCGAACCACRTCATGGGTCGATAGYTTGCAAATGCCRATGGCWTCAAYRTCKGCAAGCACTTGYAAGGCRTGYAGCAGGCCACTTTGTTGATGGTGTGGCAAGTCGATTTGTGTGGTATCACCTGTCACAACCATCCTGGACGAAAAACCAAGGCGCGTGAGAAACATCTTCATTTGCGCGCGGGTGGTGTTTTGCGCTTCATCAAGAATAACAAAAGCATCGTTTAAGGTGCGCCCACGCATATAAGCCAGTGGCGCAATCTCGATAAGCCCTTGTTCCATCAAATTATTCATTTTTTCGACACCCAGCATGTCGGTTAAAGCATCACACAGTGGGCGTAAATAAGGGTCAACCTTTTGTTGTAAGTCGCCGGGTAGAAAACCGAGCTTTTCACCCGCTTCAACAGCAGGACGTGTTAAAATAATGCGCTCGACCTGATGGCTAGTTAAAGCAACGACTGCTGCGGCCACTGCCAAATATGTTTTGCCGCAACCCGCAGGACCAACGGATATGGTCAGTGTTTTATTCTGCATTATTTGCAAATAACTACGCTGGTTGGGTGTTTTGCCTTGCACATTGCGCCGACCAGCCTTGAGAATAATGTTTTTCTGGTGTTTATCTTCGTCTTGGGGTGAGCTTTTGAGTTGGCTGCGCAGTAGAAGCTCAATGTGGGCTAGACTAGGCACTTCAGTTTGTGCGGTAGTTGCGAGGTTTCGCAAGACACGCTTGGCAATCGCTGCATTTTCACCACGAATATGCCAAGCACCAGCCTGCCCTGACAGTTGGATAGCCAAGGCTTCTTCGATGCGTTTTAAGGTTTGGTTATTTGCACCGCAGAGGTTATGCAGTGTTTGTGGCGTTAAATCGGGAAGGTCGAGCGTAAGATTAGGCAAGAACAAGTTCTCCACGTAAGGATTGACCATAGGCCTTGGTGATGCGTACAGGCATGGTTTGCCCAATCTGGCGGATTTGCCCTTCAAAATGAACAATGCGGTAGTCAGCAGTGCGACCTTGCATTTCTCCATCGGTTTTACTTTCTTTTTCAACCAATACATTCACAACGCGACCAATTTGTTTATTCATGGCTTCGCGTGTCTGCAAACGGGTTAGTGTAAGCAGTCGTTGTAAACGTTCGTCTTTTACTTCTTCAGAGATATTGTCATCCGATTGTGCCGCAGGTGTGCCAGGGCGTGGTGAATACTTAAAACAATAGGAAAAATCGTAATTCACACGCCGCACCAAATCGAGTGTCTGCTCAAAGTCTTCATCTGTTTCGCCTGGGTAACCAACGATAAAGTCCGACGACAAAGCAATATCCGGGCAATGTTTACGCAGGCTATCAATGAGCGGGAAATAGTCATCGCGCGTATGACCACGATGCATGGCTTTAAGGATGGTGTCGGAGCCTGATTGTACAGGCAGATGTAAATAAGGCATCAATACGGGCAACTCACCAAAAGCGATAGCCAGTTCCTCGGTCATTTCCATGGGGTGCGAGGTGCTAAAGCGCAGGCGTTTTAGTCCTTCAAGCTTAGCCACGGCATACAAAAGCATGGTGAAATCCCATTCTTCTTCATCTGCTGCCAAACCCCGATAAGCATTAACATTTTGTCCCAAAAGACTGATTTCAGTGGTGCCCGTCGCCAATAGTTTGCGGCATTCTTCCAAAACATCTTCGACTGGACGTGATAGCTCTGAGCCACGTGTGTAAGGTACAACACAAAACGTACAAAACTTATCACAGCCTTCCATAATAGTAACAAAAGCAGACATGCCATTGCCTTTGGGGGCGGGCAAATGATCAAATTTCTCAATTTCAGGCATTTCGGTGGCGGTTACATTGACACGCTCACGGCGAATTTTGTTAATCATCTCTGGTAATTTATGATAACTCTGCGGACCAAACACTGCATCCACATACGGCGCACGTTGCTGAATGCGCTTGCCTTCTTGTTGYCCRACACAGCCGCCKACACCAATRATCATGCCTGGTCKTTKYTCTTTKARTTTRCGATARCGWCCCAATTCAGAATAGACTTTRTCTTCGGCTTTTTCGCGAATAGAGCAGGTGTTCATTAATATAACATCAGCATCTTCTGGRTTGGCTACCAGYTTCATGCCATAGGCATCYTGCATAAGATCRAGCATGCGTGATGAATCATATTCATTCATTTGGCAGCCGTAGGTTTTGATGAAAAGGGTGTCGAGTGATGTGAGGGGCGTGTTTTTTTGTTTCATAGGAAGGCGGATATTAGAAGTGAGTTTGGGCGATGTCGAATATTTACATGTTAAGGGTGTTTCTGAGGAGAAGGATAAATGAATGAGTTTTGATGCTACTGGGGATATATACTTGCCCGTATTTACGGGATGCTTGCGCGCTATGGATATAGAAATTCACATGAAACAAAGGTGTTTTATATGTTGTTGAAGTAATTTCAAACAAAGGTGTTGACGGTTTGAATTCACTCGCTATGTTTCGCCTCCCTTCGACGGGGTATCGACTCGAAAGAGCAGTTGTTTGGTTGAAGGTTGTTGTACTGTTTTTGGTTTGTTTGATTGAGTTTCTGTTGGTTAGAGAGTTGGTTAAAACAAAGTGATTGACACTGTAACATTTGGCGATAAAGTTCGCCGCCCGCAGCGAGACGGCTTAGGCAGTTTGGCAGCGGCATTGTTCTTTACAATTTGTAATTTTTATTTGAGCTGTGGCCGCATCGAGTCTTCCTTAATCTTTGATTATTGATTGACT
>NVTQ01000064.1 GCA_002401635.1 Pseudomonadota bacterium | reverse complement strand
TTGGTAGGGTATATTCATGACCGCAATAAACTTGTGTAGAATCAGGTAACGCAGCAAGCTTTTGCAGGCTTTGCCACATTTGTTTGGGCGAGCCTTCAAATAAACGTCCGCAACCTGCACCAAACAGTGTGTCCCCACAAAAAAGCGCATCATCCATCACATAAGCAATATGCCCGAGTGTATGTCCGCTTACGTCCAATACCTGAATAGCGAGCCCATCAAGCTTGGGCGGCACTTCTTCTGAAACCTGTGTATCAATATATGGAATACGTGCGGCATCGTCAGCCGCACCAACCACTGTGCAATGCCAGCGTTGTTTGAGTGCTTTATTACCATCGGTATGATCCCAATGATGGTGGGTGTTTAAGATATGCGTTAATGATTTACCCAAGCTGGCACAGGCTTGGTTCACCACACTGGCATCGGCAGGGTCAACCACGGCTAAAATATCACTATCGTTTGCTTCAATAAGATAAATATAATTATCATTGAGGGCAGGGAGTTGATGCACCGTAAAGTGTTGATGTTGATAAGACCACATAGCAGGCTATGCTACCCCAAATTGAAAACAGATTGAAGGGCACCTCGAAAAAAATAGTTGTTTTGCCAAGCTTGTTTTTTTCACCCTTGGCAGGGCTGGATGAAAAGTGAAATAGCCAAGCTATTGCTCATTTTATCACGCCTTACCATAAACGAAAATCAACGGCGTTTGACTCGCATAAGGTTTTTTGAGGTACCCTGAAGATGAAACCATGTAAATAATTTATGCTCCTGTAAGTTGTTAATAAAAAAGGTAAAGGTAGTTATGTCAGACGGTTCGAGCAAAGCAGTTGTTACAGCAATTTTTGGTAATAGCATCGTGACAGTTGCAAAGTTTATAGGCTTTGCTTTTTCAGGCTCCAGTGCGCTACTCGCGGAAGCTGTGCATTCATTAGCAGATACAGCGAATCAATGCCTTTTATATTTAGGATTGAAGCGCTCTCAACGTAAAGCCGATACCCATCATCACTTTGGTTATGGGCAAGAGCGTTACTTTTGGAATTTAATATCAGCGGTCACAATATTTTTCTTGGGCTGTGCGTACACCATTATGCATGCAGTTGAGCAGATTCGACATGGTCATAACCCCGAAATATCTTGGATTCCTTTTGTTGTTATTGGCATAGCCTTTGTGGTCGAGGGATATTCCTTTTTTGTGGCTTTAAAAGAGTTTCTTCGTCAAAGCGAACATGCRGGAAAAACATTTCGTGAGTACCTAGTAGAGACCCGAGACCCAACCACATTGGCAGTCTTGATTGAAGATAGTGTGGCAATGTTGGGGCTRGTATTTGCCTTGGTGGGTATTGGTTTGTCATTTTGGACGGGTTCAGCAATCTTTGATGGTATTGCAGCCATTTGTATTGGTCTGTTAATGGGCGCTTTGGCATACTTTTTGGCTGCCACCAATCGTAAATATTTATTAAATCATTCCGATGATGAAGTGAATGAAGTTGCCAGCAAGTTGTGGCGTGCTGATGAGCAAGTGCAAACAGTGCAACGCGTCAATAGCATTGTGTTATCACCAGAAGAAACGCTGTTGATGGCAGAAGTTGAGTTGCGTGAAGAAGCAATTTTTGCCGATATGTCCGAGGAAGAAATTGCACAGGCGATTCGTTTTATGCATAAGCTTAATGCCATTCGCCGCTCATTAGAGGAAGATGTAGCKCGTGTTGCTCCAGAAGCCAAGCATATTTTCATTGAATTTGCTTCACCCCAAGATAAATATCAGGCTGAATAACGTTGTTTGGTGATTGTGTAAGGCAAGCTTGTTACAACCTTATAGAACAAAGGGTGGTATCAAAGCTTGAGTTTGCCTAAACTGTCGGTCATACGATTTGACTGGAATGCTATAGGGCATCTCGAAAAACCTCACGCGAGTCAAACGACGTTGATTTTCATTCATAGCAAGGTGTAATGAAATGAATAATAGCAACGCTATTACCCATTTTATTCAACGCAGCTAGGGGTGAAAAGCGCAAGTATGGCGAAGCAAGGAGTTTTTTCGAGGTGCCTTATAAGCGAAAAAAGGAGTTTTTATGAGTGTATTGGTTGGTAAGCAAGCCCCTGAGTTTACTGCAACAGCAGTAATGGCAGATGGCTCGATGAATGAGAATTTTTCTTTATCTGATTATAAAGGCAAAGAAGTAGTATTGTTTTTCTATCCTTTGGATTTCACATTTGTATGTCCATCAGAATTGATTGCATTTGATCATCGTATCAAAGAATTTGAAGCGCGTGGTGTACAAGTGATCGGTTGCTCAATTGATTCACAATTTACCCATGCAGCATGGCGCAACACTGCTGTAAACGATGGTGGTATTGGTGAAGTGGCTTATCCATTGGTTGCAGATGTAACAAAAGAAATTGCAGCCAATTATGATGTATTGATTGGTAATGAAAGCCTTCAAGATGATGACGGTGAGATGATTCACCTATTGGGTGGTTCTGTTGCATACCGTGGTTCATTCTTGATTGATAAGAATGGCGTAGTACGTCATCAAGTCGTAAACGATTTACCATTGGGCCGTAATGTGGATGAAATGTTGCGTATGATTGATGCGCTGCAATTCCATGAAGAACATGGYGAAGTTTGYCCAGCTGGTTGGAATAAAGGCGATAAAGCTATGGTWGCTGATGCTGCTGGTGTGGCWTCTTACTTGGCTTCTGAAKCAGACAAGCTTTAATTGTAACTATCCAGTTCACCTCTGATTTGTCYGATAYCTGCGTTAGAAAATACTCACTTACAGTAGTAAGCTCCGTTTTTCCACCTTGGTCTCGAACAAATTAGTGKCAACCTGAACAGTCACATCGAATTTATCATTATGCTGAATAGTCACCTTTAATAAGGTCTCTGTAATATGTAAGCGGTCTGAGTTGGTTCTCAGGCCGCTTTTTTTATGCGCTAGTTAGACTCTCCTCAGAAACTAAAATGATTATAAATATYAACAAGAAATGATTATTTGAATAGTGTTTGGTGTAAGTTTTTACACGAATGTGAGCCCAAAAGCTTGCAGACGATTCCTGTTCTTTCWTGCGTTCCCAAGAAAGAACCAAAGAAGGGAACCCTAGCAACCTGCTTGTTTCCTTCACTTACAGCTATGAAAAGGGCGCGTGTTACTGCGCTTTTCATTTTCATAGCTGACGTTACGGCGCAGCTAAACAGGGAAAGGAGTCCGCCACACTTGGTTTTTCTCTGTGCCTCTGTGGTGAAAAAATAAAAAAATATCGAGTTTCTGAGGAAGCTCTACTTAGCCCTTAACTTTTCTTTGATTTTCACTTTAGTTGGCGGCTTATTTTGCGATAGATATAAGGGTCATAGAAGTAGTGCGAGGAATGCGCTACCGCAGCAAAAAAGCAAGGAGGCAGTTATGGGTGGTTACAAGGCATATCAAGGAAACCAAGTAAATACAGCAAGTCCATTGGGGCTCATTATATTGAGTTATGATGCGCTATATAAAGCATTGGCGCGTGCAGAACATGCTATTGAAGGTGGTGATTTGGCTGCCGAAGCGGATCATACGGGTCGTGCTTTGGAAGCACTGATTGAGCTTTCAGGCAGTTTGAACATTGAGCTTGGCGGCGATGTTGCCTATGATTTAGCCAGCCTCTATGCATATATGATGCGGCGTTTGAATGAAGGTATGTGTTCATGCTCCACCGATGCTGTGGTAGAAGTCATGCGCTTGGTATTGACCCTTCGTGAGGGCTGGGAAGCTTTATCACCTGATCGTCAGCAGCAAGTGCAACTACATCAAAATACTCCTGCTAGAACCGTACAAGCGCCACAAATGGCAATGGCTTATGCAAGATAATTTAAACATGGCGATACAAACGTATCGCCATGCGCTTGATATGCTTCAAAAGAATATTGAGTCTAAAAAATGGGATGCCTTGCCGAAAAGCCAAGCATTATTGGATCAAGCATCCGACACACTACGAAGTCATTTAGGACAGGGTATTGTGGAGCCGGTCATACAAGATGACTTGATGCAATTATCGTTGCAGCACCGCCGTGTTATGCGACAGTTAAATCAGCATATGCAGCGGGTGAATGAAGATTTACAGTATGTGGAAAAGGGGTTGAATAAAGCCCGTTATATGACTGAATTTGTAGAGAATGATTTACAAATACCTTCATAGAGACTTGGATTCAATATAGACGTGCAGCCAGCCTTCAATCATTGTTTGTATTTCATTCAAACGTATTTTATTGGGTGCTTCAAAACGCAATACGACAGCGGACTGGGTATTTGAGGCGCGTAAAAGAGCCCAAGCATCGCCAAATTCGATACGCATGCCATCAATATCAATGATTGTATAACCCTGTGTTGAAAAGTGTTTGATAGCATCTTCAATACACTGAAATTTAAGTTTATCTGGGCATGGGATGCGTATTTCGGGTGTGATTTCTGAGTGTGGAATATCATGGAAAAATGCTGAGATGGGTTGTTTGTTTTCTGCCAAGATTTGCATGACACGCGCCCCTGCATATACCGCATCATCAAAGCCATAAAAGCGGTCTGCAAAAAAGATATGTCCAGACATTTCACCAGCCAGCAATGCACCAGTCTCTTTCATTTTGGCTTTAATCAGCGAGTGCCCTGTGCGCCACATAATGGTTTTTCCACCAGCTTTATGAATGCCTGAATATAGATGCTGGGATGACTTTATTTCAGAAATAATGGTGGCGTTCGGATGCTCTTTTAAYAASTGRCGMGCYAGCAAAAGAAGCARCATATCACCCCATATCATATTGCCAYRCTCATCGACAATACCAATRCGATCACCATCACCATCAAAAGCAATRCCAAGATCGCTATGTGTTTCACGAACTTTTTKRGCAAGATCCTGCATRTTTTCTTCRATKGTWGGGTCGGGATGATGGTTGGGRAATGTGCCATCKGGTTGRCARTAAAGCTCAAWAACYTCACARCCCATKCKGCGATASAGTGGTGCGGCAATGATGCCAGARGGTCCATTRCCWGCATCAATWACAACCTTTAATGGKCGWGATMGMWGGCTRGAAAGCGGGCAGTCTGCAACGACAAAATCTTCATAATCAYTTTGRATTTGRTGYKYTTTTATTGTGCCRTGTATRGGCGMGYCYTCTAAATCTTGCTGAATAAGCTTTTTAAGCTGTTGAATATCTTGCCCATGCAGACTTTTTTGACCRTTCATAAGCTTAAAACCATTGTCTTCGCTGGGGTTGTGACTGGCAGTTACCATAATGCAACCAGCAGCATGCATGTGAAAAACAGAATAGTAGGCGAGCGGGGTTGGAATCATGCCAAGATCAATCACATCTTTGCCTGCATCATTTAAACCGCGCATGACGGCTGCTTGYAGCATTTYCCCTGAAAGACGCACATCACGGGCGACACTCACAGCACGRCTATCGTGCTCTGGCAATGTCGCGGCAAAGGCTTTGCCTAAACGGTAAGCCAGCTCTTCATTGATTTCCTCTCCTGCGATGCCRCGAATATCATATTCGCGGAACACATGGTGTGGAAATGTATGCTCTGARTATGAGCTCATTGAATGGTAATTATAAAACACAACATGCGGGCAAGGGTAAAACCTATGCTTGCGATAAGAAAGCCCCCGTTTATGCTGCCGCCATGTCTGATAACCAACTTAACCAAGCACAATATGAAGCTGTCTTTTACCGTGGCGGTCCAATGTTGGTTCTAGCGGGCGCAGGTTCGGGTAAAACACGGGTGATTACGGAGCGTATTGCGGCATTGGTWGAGCGRGATGTKCCACATGATGCGATTACCGCCGTRACATTTACCAAYAAAGCKGCCAAAGAAATGCGTGAGCGTTTGTTTAAACGCTTGGGCGATACTGCTAAGACATTGCGTATTTGTACCTTCCATGCTTTGGGTTTGTCRATGCTGCGTGAGCATGCGGCTCTTTTAGAGCGTAAAAGTAATGTATCGATTTTTTCCATATCAGAACAAAAATCTGCGATGCGCTCGGTATTATCTGATATGAAACTACCCAGTGATGGTGATCAGGTAGAGCGTTTGTTGGGGCGTGTGTCATTATTAAAAAATGGCTTGTTGGATGCTGCTGAAAATCAGTTGTCCGTGGTGCGTGAAGCTTATGATGCTTTGTTAACCCGTATGAATGCAGTGGATTTTGATGATTTGATGATTTTGCCAATTCGTTTACTTTCAGAACACCGTGATGTGCAAGCTTTATGGCAATCACGTTGTAGGCATCTTTTGGTGGATGAATACCAGGATTCGAGTCGTGTACAATATGCTTTTATTAGTTTACTTACTGAAGTAAAAGGTAACTTAACGGTTGTGGGTGATGATGATCAGTCGATTTATGGCTGGCGTGGGGCAGAAGTAAAAAATCTATTTCAGCTTGAACAGGATTTCCCTTCTTTGCATACGGTGCGACTGGAAGAGAATTACCGCTCAACCAATTCGATTTTAACGGCTGCCAATACATTGATTGCCCATAATGGTGAACGTTTGGGTAAAACATTGCGTTCAAATTTAGGACAGGGTAAAGCAGTGCGTGTTTGGGAATCGCCCAATGGTGATGAAGAAGGACATCGTGTAGCCGCAGACATTAAAGCTCACCGCGCGACTGCGGAGGCCAAAGGTTGGGATGACTTCTGTATTTTGTACCGTGCTTCATTTTTATCGCGCCCTGTTGAAATAGCCTTGCGTGAAGCGAGTATCCCTTATCATGTGAGTGGCGGGTTATCTTTTTTTGATAGGGCTGAAATCCAAGATACCTTGGCTTATTTGCGCTTGATGGCAAATCCTGCGGATGATTTGGCATTTATGCGGGCTATTGCAAGGCCGCGTCGTGGGGTAGGTGCGAAGGCTCTTGGTTTGTTAGGGGAGTTTTCTTGGCAACATAAATGTTCGTTGCTTGAAGCCTGTTTACATGATGAACTGGAACATCGCTTGAGCCATACCTTGCGAGAGTTTGGTGAGATGGTGACTGGTATTGAACACCTTTTGGTTCATGGTGAGCCTGATGATGCTTTTGATGCGCTGCTTGAGCGTACACAGTTGGAAGCTGCGATTCGAGCCGAAGCAGCAGACGAAGATGAAGCTGAGCGACGCATGAATAATGTTATGGAATTACGTCGCTGGTGGTTGCGTCATCGTGAAGATGGCGGTGACTTAACAAGTTTCTTGCAGCATGTTTTTTTGGCATCGAACAAAGATGATGACGATCCAGAAGGGCAGGTGCGCTTGATGACTGTGCATGCAGCCAAAGGCTTGGAATTTGATCATGTTTATATCATTGGTGTTGAAGATGGGCTTTTTCCGCATAAAAATGCCTTGGAAGAGAAGCGTTTGGAAGAAGAACGACGTTTGATGTATGTGGCAATGACRCGGGCACGTTATCGCTTAACCATGGCGTATGTACGTGTTCGCTCGCGTTATGGCGTGAAAGAAAARACCACMCCWTCRTTGTTTTTAAAAGAGCCWGATCAATCGGTCATGCGCTGGGTGGATAAAGATTTGRATTCAGAAGAGGCAAAAGAAGAAGTGGATGATGCTATGGCGATGTTTAAGGCGATTGCTGAAAAAGCCMARMAGAAARRYTTRYAGWAARTCKAAAYYCGACKWGYTTATAAAGAAATAATMCCCATYTTTGYMGCYTCAAAAACAGCCTCRGARCGTGATTTAACAGCCATTTTACGGTAAATATTRCGAATATGMGCRCGAATYGTATTGGCAGAAATACCYAAGGAATCAGCGATTTCGTTATAACGAAASCCTTTCGAAATAAGCTCCARCACYTCATGTTCACGYGWGGTAAGAGAANGTNANYCAGYWKTKWTWMKAGNNNMATGATGSKTRTTCAAGYTTGTTTTTKGAGGCTCTTTTTTRAAACGTTTAAGAAGAAARCGTGCRACTTTAGAGCTRATRGCWGTTTCACCRCGCATGAGTGCAAAAAYRGCATCRCCRATGCCTTCAAGGGCTTGTTCTTTGAGTAGGTAGCCTGTTGCACCTGCYTCAAGYGCATTGACGACATTYTCTTCATCRCCASARATTGTRAGRAYCATTGCYTCTAAGTCTGAATATTTATCGAGKGCATAACGAATCACATCAATRCCACAGCCATCGGGYAAATTAATRTCTGCWATGAGAATRTCTGGTTTACCAAGCTTTAGGGCWGCTTTTGCTTCRSYACAGYTTGMAGCTTCAGMAAAYASMGTMAGATGGGGTGTTTTTTCAATCACGCTAACAAGGTGTTGGCGTGTTGGCTTCTCATCTTCAAGCAGGAGAACTGAATATGRTGAATTTTTATYCATGAAYCCAAATCGTAACATATAATTGTGACATATAGATAGCATGAATGTGAGTTGAAATTGCTAATTTATACTACTTAAAGAACTGAAAAGAAAAAGGGTTCGTAGCGAAAACTACGAACCCTTTTGGATGTTTGGTTGCGGGGGGCTGGACTTGAACCAACGACCTTCGGGTTATGAGATTGTAATGGGCTGTTGGTGTTAACTGGTGTTGAATGAAAATACCTTATGTTATATGGTATTTTTATGACCTTCGGGCATCCAAATTATTTTCCAATAAAATGCATTTTAGCCCACTTTAACCCTTGAACGTAAAGGCTATTTTTACTCCCATTGCGATGTCAATCACAAACCAAAGTCCTGCCAATCAGTTAACCAAAGACAAACCAATACGATTCCAATGTTGTTTTAATACCAGGGTAAACTGTTGCCAATAAACGTATGTTATGGGATCGATTATCGAACCTTTTTTGTCTTTGATATTTTTAGATTTCGTTAGTCACCAGTCGTAGGGGCGAATAAACAGGTTTCCTCTGCCGCTCACCGATAATATAGGCCTGGCATCCATTCGTCTAAGACATTGAGAGGAAGCGCAAGCCGCACTGGTCCCCTCTCAGTCTCTGAAACAAGCAAACCCTTCTCAACTAGCTTACTTAGGACCTTCCTTGCCTGCGCGGGGCTCTTGCTCGTCAAGTCAGCGGCCTTACCACGTTTAAACTCTCCAGATAACAAAGCCTCGCGTAGAAGGTGCCATGAACCTGGTAACAGGTTTTTAGCATCTATCTCATAGGTACAATATCGCTCTATTCGTATTTGTAAGCCTTTAAGATCTAGACTTTTACTCATAAACTCAACCTGGTCGATGCACACATCTAAAAAGTATTCACAGAATGCTGCAAGTGCTTTTTCAGACAATGCTCCACGACCATCAAGCTCTCCTCTCCGAGGTGAGTCTGCAGCTTGAAGAAGACTTTTGTAATCACTGGATGTTCGCGCTAAGCCTCTAGATACTGACCATAAACGGCTGCCGATACCAAGCTGTTTCAGGTATGCGTGAGACATAAGCCTCGCCACACGACCGTTACCATCTAGAAATGGATGTATCCATGCAAAACGATGATGAGCTGCAGCCACAGATATGATTTTCTGAACCTTTGAATGCCGAGTCGAATCATATGCTTGTTCAAATCGAGCCATAAACTTTTCCAAGTCTTCATGTGCTGGTGCGATATGCTTTCCAACCTTTACAAAATCTTCGCGTAAGCATCCAGGTATGACCTGAATCATTTTACCTGTATCAGGATTTTTAGCCCATAACATGCTTTCAGGTAACCGTTCACAAAACTCTTTATGAGTCCATAATGCAAAGTCCTTCGACAAAGCATTGCGAGGCGACACATCAGAATCAATCATGCTCTGAACTTCAATATGTGCTTTCGCCTCTAGCTGAAGGTCTCGCTTATCTTCAGATGAATCAAAGTCTTCAGATAAAGCACGTTCAATGTCCCTAGGGTGCGTATCGTGGCCCTCAATAAAATTGCTATAGTAGCAGTTCATTGAGCGAACCAAGTCACCTACGGCAAGTGTGACATCAGGGTTTATCATGCCTGCAAACAAGCTGGATTTTTCAATCAATTCAACAGCTTTATCCTCTAGCTTGCGGCAGATTTTAGGCATCATTGGTTCCATGGAAGATATGCTCATGGTAGCGATAATAGTAGCGATAATTCCTTTTGTAAAACAAATAGTTAATATTATTCAATGTAATATAAGTAGCGATAATAATGGCGATACTTGTTTCGGCACGCTTCTTCATAATCAACAAGTCACTTTCGACCTTATTATACTCAATTTAAGAGATTGCCCCATACCCCACAGAAAATGAACCTCTAGAGTGGCTGGGAAATAGTGTTGTGGGTTGTAAGTGCCCTGTAGGGTACTTGTAAGTTACTTTCTTTGGTGTGTGTTTTCTGAAAAGGGTTGGGATTGGATTTGAAGTGACTTGTGAGGCACTTTGAAGGGCTTTACTCTTTATTGCATAGTTTGTCCGGGGAGGGGTAACCCACTTGGTGTTTTGAATAAACTGAGAGTCCCTGATATCTAATGTGTGTTGACGTTCTTTATTCGTGATTCTAGAATGCAGAATATTAGAGGTGTTACTATGGAACTAAAATCACAAGATATATATGTCGCTTTGAAACTGGTKGCTCTTAGGAATGAACCATGCTCMATGCAGAGGATTGGAGAATCATTGGGGTTAAGTTCATCAATAGTGCATGGGTCTATTCAGAAATTGTTAAAGGCTAGGCTGGTTCGCAAGGATAAGGGGCATAAGGTGATTTCTGCAAACTTGAGAGAATTTTTAGTACATGGTATCCGGTTTGTATTTATCCCTGATATTGCTGAGCCATGTCGAGGTGTGGCTACTGCATCTTTTGCGCCACCATTGAATAAAGAGTTTGTTGATTCAAATGAGCTTCCCTATGTATGGCCTGACCCAGAAGGAGATGTGCGYGGTATTTCATTCTCACCATTACATAAAGCAGCACCTAAAGGAGCTCGGAATGATAAAGAACTTTATGAGCTTCTGGCCTTGGTGGATGCTATTCGTGGTGGGCGGGCACGAGAAAGAAATATGGCTATAGATCAAGTTAATCATAGGTTATCATCGAAATGAAACCAAATGATCCAAATATTGAAATTCTACAAATAGCGGCAGTTGGTCTTGGCTCTCTTCTCGATGATGTGGTTTTCATCGGAGGGTGCGCTGCTGGCTTGCTTGTAACAGACCCAGCATCATCAGCACCTAGAGAAACAAATGATGTAGATGTGATTGTTGAGATTACAACTACTCATGGTTATCACGATTTAGCAACGAAATTACGTGAACGAGGGTTTCGTGAAGATACGGGGGATGATGCTCCTATGTGTCGTTGGTTGTTTGAATCTGTAGTTATTGATGTGATGCCGACCAACGAAGATATACTTGGCTTTAGCAACCTATGGTATCCAGAAGCATTGCAAACTTCTGAAATTATGACGCTTCCTAACGGGCTTAAAATCCAAATAGTTTCAGCCCCACTTTTCTTAGCGACAAAATTAGAAGCCTTTTATGGCAGAGGTAATGGTGACTATATGGCTAGTCATGACCTTGAGGATTTAATCGCTGTTTTAGATGGTAGGGCATCTGTTGTAGGTGAAGTTTTTAATAGCTCCGAGCTTTTACGTAGTTATTTGGCGGCAGAGTTTAATAAGCTGATAAATCATGATGAATTTCAGGATGCGCTACCTGGGCATTTATCTACGGATGCAGCCAGTCAGGCTCGCATAGTTATCATTCAAGATCGTATGATGAAAATATCAAAAAAGTTGACTCAAGAGGCTAGCTGATATTGTAAATAAACTTTGGAAGTTGATTTGTGTCTACTGTTTTGTGGGTAGTCCAAAACCAATATGATTCCAATACCATCGCAATGTTGTTTTAATCTCAGAGTAAGTTGTTGCCAATAAAATTATGTATGAGACCGGTTATCGAACCATTTTTGTCTTTGAGTTTTTTAGGCTTCGTTTATCTGGCGATACTTGTTTCGGTACGCTTCTTCATAATCAACAAGTCACTTTCGACCTTATTATACTCAATTTAGGAGGTTGCCTACTCCCATAGAAAAGGAAACTCTACAACATCAATAATAGCGGTACAGGACAGGTATTCGATAAAGATGAAATTGAATGTGTAGAAACATCTACATCATTACCTGTTGAGTATATAAGGATTTATTAGTTATAAATTGTAAAAATAAAAAGACCTGCCGAAGGGGAGGGAGAGGCGGCAGACCTTTGGAAACTTATCGTTGCAGCGGCCAGTAAAGACTGAACCCTTTTCTCAAGGTGGGTGCCACGACCTCRCATTAGGTATCCAGAAAAGGATTCACACAGCAAGGGTAGTTAAGCTCCCGTTCAGTGGATATCGGCTCAAACTTACTAGCCATTTAACCTCTGCAACGAATATGAGTTTACATTATATTATTAGGGGTGATTGGTCAAGTATTTTTCGTAAACGCAAAATAAAGGCATAGCTTTTATAAGATGCCTTTAGGAGTGTTGCTTCACTTAAAAAGCACCAGTGGTGGATGGATACTAAAGGCTCTATCCGTTGCCTTTGAGAAAAGTGATATTAATGTTCAGCATAGTTTAATTAAGGAGTCCTGATGAGCGAAGAGCATGAACTGATAATATCCCCATTATGCCAAGAT
>NVTQ01000063.1 GCA_002401635.1 Pseudomonadota bacterium | reverse complement strand
TGAAAAGGGCGCGTGTTACTGCGCTTTTCCTTTTCATAGCTGACGTTACGGCGCAGCTAGACAGGGAAAGGAGTCCGCCACACTTGGTTTTTCTCTGTGTCTCTGTGGTGAAAAAATAAAAAATATCGAGTTTCTGAGGAAGCGCTAGTTATGGGTTGTCTGAATATCGTCGAGTGGAACAGTGTAATGGCTGCTGCAATATTGGCAGGAAACCGTGATATTACCTTTTTCATCGGCTAAATCTTGTAGTTCTTCGTATGTAATACCCGTCAATGCGTTAGCCATTTTTTCGATACTACAACCGCATTTGTAGCTGTAATCATCATGCCCGACGATTTTGCACTTCAAATGATCAAATCCATGTAACAATGTTTCTGGATCATCATGCAGTAACGCATCATCGCTAATAGCCGCCATGGCTTTTACAGCCTCAAACCAATCATTTTCTTGGCAGCCTGGCATCGCTTCAATAAATAATGCCAAATTGGGTGTTAGAATAATATCTGCTTGTATTTGTACTGATTGATTCAGGTAATGCAGGATATGATCGGCAAGGTATTCCGAATCATGCTCAATGGTAGACACATACGGCGTACCAAAACCCATATCGCGCACTGTGGAAATATGCAGAGGGCGACCCATCCATGCAGAAATACCTGTTTCCTGATCATTACGATGACCAGCATGATCTTCTTGCCAACTCAAGTAACCACGCACATGACCTGGGCGCGCTTCTGCCAAAATACGACGAATGGGCGCATGGGGTTGGCTAGGATGGCTATCAAGTTGCAAGACCTGACGYACACCGCCTTTACTGAYACTTAATAAAACRATGGATGCCAAYAGTGTTYTGCCCATCATTTCTGCGGGYGTGCCACTYAATCCGTGCATAGCTATGGCTTTTTCAACAATATGCGTRCCACGAATAATGGCACCACGGGTATGCGCTYYGGGYAATAAAAAACGAATCAGTGTATCTGTGTTTTCAGCCATGTATAAACCTCAATAAGGGTTGAAAAAGTCTGTGTTGCGCCAGCTTCGTTAAGCTCATCAGAAGAGAAAGATACTGTGATGCCAATGCCTGCACTTCCAGCACGCTTGGCAGCTTTCATATCGGCAATGCCATCACCAACCATRATCGTATTTTCAGGTTTTGTGTGCAATGCATTRCAAGCGATAAATAGACTTTCAGGGTCAGGTTTGTTGGCACGACCCTCTAACTTCCCAACCACTGTATGCACCTTATCTGACCAACCCAAATGTGCCAACTGCTCCTCTGCGCGGTGTTGCCCTTTGCTGGTAACAATTGCGACAGGAATATGTTTCTCTTGTAGCCAATTCAATAGCTCACCTGCACCTATAAGCGGAAAAATTCCCGTAAAATAATCTTCATCGTGAATSTCTAAGAAACGTTTGCCCGCYGCCTCTTTTTGCTCGCCAAATAGCGCAGTCATACTGCAATCACCTTTRCCTGTATGGCGGCGAATATCAGCATCAGACATTTGAGCCAARCCGAACTCTTGTAGTGTTTGATTCATGGCGCGGACAATGGGGGCAAAGGCATCCACCAATGTGCCATCCATATCCAATAAAACAGCTTGAATATTATTTCTCATAAAAATTAAGCACGACGCAGTGTATCCATGGCTTCAATCATCCAGCTACGGATTTGCATGGTGAGCTTACCAGGTTTGCCATCACCCATGATTTGATCATTGATACAATGAATCGGCATCACAGCATTGGTGGTACTACTCATCATGGTTTCAGTTAAGCCYGACTCATCCAAACGCCAAGGACGCTCTTCGACAGTAAGACCATGYTCTTTTGCTACACGAATCGCCATATCACGGGTAATACCGCCCAATACTTGATGATCAAGCGGGTGGGTAACCAAAATGCCATCAATGATAGCAAGGATATTGGTTGCGCAACCTTCCAATACATGATTTTCTTCATCCAGCCAAAATGCTTCATCGGCACCTTTTAATGCCGCTTCCTGYTTRCCCAATACACTKGCMARCAAAGCWATGGATTTGATTTCRCAATGTTTCCAGCGAATATCTTGCAGCGTGATGGCTTTGACACCCGATGCTAATTTGGCATCGGTTGGTTTGGGTAACAAACGAGATGTGATGATCAATGTTGGTGTTAGCTCACCTTGTGGTAAGTGTGAGCGGGGAGCCGCACCACGGGTGATTTGAATATACACCATGGCATCTTCAAAGGGGTTGCGCTCATAGGTTTCCTGCACCAATGCAGCCATTTTATCCAAGCTACATGGCAATGGAATACGTACACCTTCACATGAGCGTTGCAAACGATCCAAATGCGCTTGTAAATCAAGAAAATTACCTGCAAAACATGCTACAACTTCATAAATACCATCGGCAAATTGAAAACCACGGTCTTCAATATGAATGGTGGCATCTTCAAGAGCTATAAATGCACCATTTACATAGGCAGTGAGGTCTTGTTGCGGTGCGGGTGAAGTCATGAATGTGTCTCATCACTTATTTTGTTATCGTCTTTTTCTTTCCACCATAGACGTAGGGTGTCCCACTGGCGGCCAAACCATGATGCTTCAGGCACATCACGCGCTGCTTGCATAGGAATATGCACCAAAATATTGGCAGGTTTACTACCACCCTTACCTAAAACAGCATCAATACTGCCAATTTCTTGACCTTTGCTGATGGGAGCATGCATGGGTGAATCATAACGTAGGCGAAAGCTTAATTGTTTTTCAAGTCCTTTGGGTACAGTGACCCATACAGGCGCAGCGGGTTTGAGCCATACATGTTCAGATGTGCCACCGTAAACATCGATTTGACGGCGAATATCGCGCTCCAACGGACGCAGGGTTACAAAATTACGAAAACCATGGGTAAGCAAAACTTTTGATTGTTTGGCACGTTGATGATCTGATTTGGTGCCAAATACAGCTGATACAAAGCGTGTTTGACCGCGCTCAGCTGATGAAACAAGGCAATAACCCGCAGCTTGTGTATGACCTGTTTTTAAACCATCGACTTCTGGCATGCTCCACAATAAACGGTTGCGATTGGGCTGTTTGCGACCATCATAGGTAAAGCTTTTTTCTGCGAATACTTTATAATGCTCGGGGAAATTACGCCATAAATCCGCTGCCAATATCGCCATGTCCATGGCAGAGCTATAATGCCCCTTTGCAGGAAACCCTGTGGCATTGATAAAGTGACTATGTTTCATGCCCAATTCTTTGGCTTTTTCATTCATACGTTGTGCAAATGCAGATTCACTACCTGCCAAATGCTCTGCCATTACAATACAGGCATCATTACCAGAAAATGTCGCAATACCATGAATAAGATCATCTACTTTGGGGTGCATGCGAGGCTCTAAAAACATCGTGCTGCCACCAATCTTCCAGGCTTTTTTACTGACTGTTAGTAGCTCATCTTTATGCAGACGACCAAGTTTTAAATCTTCAAAGATAAGGTAAAGCGTCATCATTTTGGTAAGGCTTGCAGGTGGAAGTTCTTCATCGGCATTATGCTCGACCACAACTTGCCCAGAGCGCGCATCAATCAATGCCCATGATTTGGCTTCCAAGGTCGGCGGGGTAGGCCAGTTGGATGCATATACAGTGCAACTGAATAATGCGATTGCGATAAAAATAATGGTTTTCAGAAAGGCCATGGCCAACTCTCCTCGGGCGTGGTTATAATTGTAAAACAACGGAACTATTCTTCGTTTGTATTAAAAAATAGTTTATCTGCTTCAGCAGTCCATTGTATGGATTGGGGTAATGCGGGTTTTTCAATGCGCAAAGTATGCGCGTGTAACATTAAACGCACATGTTTTTTACCTTGATACCGTCGATCCCCTAAAATCGGGCATCCTATGTGTGATAAATGAACACGCAATTGATGGGTGCGTCCTGTATGCGGAATCAAGCGCAATAATGCTGTATTACCATGCCTTTCAAGCACTTCTACTTCGGTATCACAAGCGCGACCATCGGCACTCACATGGAAGCGACCAAGGCGATCTTTTTTCTTATCAATGGCTAAAGTGATACGTTGGGTTTCCCATTCAGGGGCAGGGGAGACCACTGCCAGATATGATTTCTGCACATGGCTATGCCAAAGCTCTTGCAAGCGTTGCAGTTGTTTGGGGTTGGATGATAACAACATCAAACCCGATGTATCACGATCCAAACGATGTACAGGGCGCAAGAATTTTGCTTCTCGCGGTATCATGCCGAGGTGTTTTGCCAATTCATCAGGAATACAGCCTTTACTACGGTGCAGTGCTTCTTGAGAATATTGTCCACTGCGTTTATCAATTAAATACAATGTTCGATGCTGCCAAACCAATTGTTCAGCGCAAAATGGCGTGAGTTTTTCATCATCAATCGTCACCATCCGTAAATGTTCACCACCTTGCAGCATGGTTCCTGCTTTGCGGCAACGCTTCTTGTTCACATAGATGCTACCTTCATCAATAGCACGGCGAATACGGCGGCGTGATAAAGGAATATCACGGCTTAATTCAGCCAATGCACTATCAAGGCGGGTCGGCTCTTTGCCTTGAAATATAAAATGATAATCTTGCATTATTGGGCCTCTAAAGCGTTTAAAACATCATCATGGTGTGCGCATAAAGTTAGCATATCAAAGCCATGATCTACCGACATAATCAATGAGTCTTGTAGCGTGGATATAATGCCTGGCCACATATCCCCATAAAGAATCAATGGGCGATTTTTAAGAATATTAATGGCACGCAAATCCCAACTCATCGCCAATTCAGAAAGCGTACCCAAACCACCAGGCAATACCAACCAAGCATCACAATCTTCAATCAAATGCTGCATGCGCGAGAAAAAATCATGGGCACGAATTTCTTCTGAAAAGGTATTATCAGGCGGTGTGGGAAAGCATTCCAAGGTAATGCCGCGAACATGACCACCACCTGCACGAATACCCTGTGAAAAAGCCGCCATCATACCTTGATGTCCACCCGTTAGCCCATCATAGCCATGCTCAGCAAGCTTTTTGCAAAGCGCTTCAACATCATGAAAACGTGGGTCATCCACGGCAATACGAGATGAACCAAATGCGGTAATGCGGCGACGCTGTGTAGTCATGGGAAGCTCTGAATAAGTCTGGATGAAGTAGATTGTGATTCAGAATATTCAAAATCAAGGCGTGAACCGCATGTAATAACAAGTCTCAGACAAAGATTCACAACGCTGAGTTTGGATACTCTGGACGAAAAATGCGAATTCATGATTTGTTCAGAATTTCCCATATTTATTCAATCACCACAATCGTATTATGATAGCCTTGCTCTTGCAGCGATAAAATAATATTTTCAGTTTCAGAAACCTCATTGAATGGACCAATACGAACACGGTATAAATCAGGTCTACTTACATGGTGAATGCGAATACTCGGAAAGCTAGTAACAAGTTCTTGGCGCAATTGATCTGCATTGCTGCGTGCTGAAAATGCGCCCAATTGCACATAAATACTGCCATCTTGCATAGGCGTTGTATTATGACTCGCTCTCTTGGATATGTGCGCGGCAGGCTTGGGTTTTACAGGGGTGTTACGCGCACTGCTTGAACTACCATCCAGTGTTTGAACACGTACACGTGCCGTACCTTTTTTGTCATAACCCAGCGCTCTCGCTGCGGCATAGGACAAATCAATCACACGGCTTTTTACAAAAGGACCACGATCATTCACGCGCACAACAACTGAGCGTCCATTATCAAGGTTGGTCACACGAACCATGGTAGGCATGGGTAATGTTTTATGAGCTGCAGACATGGCATGCATATCATAACGTTCGCCATTGGCGGTTTTTTTGCCATGAAATTTATCACCATACCAAGATGCAACGCCTGTTTTGTCGTAACCATTGGCAGATGCTAGAGGATAATACCATTGCCCTCTGACTTTATAAGGTTTGCCTGTTTTAACATACCCACCTTTTCCAGATGGTAGCGGTGCAGACTTTTGAGTGTTCGGCACGCTTATAGGCACACCAATACTAACGCCTGGTAAGGGTGAATAATTAACATAGGATTTGCAGCCATTCAGCATAAATGACAGAAAAATGATAAGTGCAAGTGTAATAAATGATTTTTTATGCATGGGTATTGCAAGCCTTACAATCCATTAATTCTGCCAACTCAGTGATGGCCATAGCATAGTTGTATGAACGATTCCAACGTGTTATGACATAGAAGTTATAATGCACTAGAGCTATTTCGTTGCCTTTTTTGGTGGTCATTTCAATCAAAGTAACCTTATCATCATCTTGCCAGCGCTTATCCAGTTTTGGTAATTGATGACGAATTTCGCTTAATTTCACCCAACCTTTAAAACCTTTTTTGGCATGTGCAGCGAGTTGTTTATGACTGCTTGCTTTGCCCAACCAATGCGCCACAGGACGTGAACCATCCCAGCCATGTTTGCTAAAGTAGTTGGCAACACTGTTAATAATATCGGTAGGGGAGTGCCAAACATCACGTTTGCCATCGCCATCTGCATCCACGGCATAGGCACGGTAGGATGATGGGATAAATTGCGTGGTACCAAATGCCCCAGCATAAGAGCCTTTAAATTCGTTGGGATTTAGTCCTTCTTCTTGGCAGAGAAGCAGTAATTCACCCAGCTCTCTACGAAAGAATTTTGCCCGACGAGGGTAGCCTGTTGCCAAGGTATAAAGTGAGCTAACCACAGGGTCTTTACCACGATAAGTACCATAACGGGTTTCCATGCCTAGAATCGCCGCAATAATTTCTTTTTGCACACCATATTTCTTTTCCGAAGCGCTAAAAATAGCCGCATGCTTCTTTAAATAATCACGCCCCTTCGCTGCCAACTTTGGATGTACAAATAATGGTCTGTATTCAGCATAACTGCGTGACTCATAGGGTGTTTTCATGCGTGTGATAATGCTTTCATCATACACGGCATGGTTAACCGCTTCGGCAACGCTTGCACGAGCCAAACCAGTTTCTTTCACCAGTTGGTCAATCAGTATTTGTCGTGTGTTATCAGATTGTTGTGCCCAGAGTAGGCTTGGCGATGCTGCGAGTGCAGCAATTCCAGCAAGACTGACTTTCATCGCAGTACGGCGTGATACAAAAGAGGGTGTATTAGACATGGTCGCATGCTAAACATCCTTGAACTTGCTTGAAAGGGTAAAATCTATATAACCCTGTGCAGAGCTTTTTATCCCGCATGATTCATGAATCGTCATGGTGATTGCGCAGAAGCTTTGTTTGTAACGAATTTTGAAGAAATCGCTCGTCGCCGTGCTTACGAACGATTGATGAGAGATTTGTTGCGAACAAAGGGGCAAGCAAGGACGCGACTGTATTTGTGAATCGTGCGGGTTAGTGAGGAAATATGATACCTTGGGAACTATTAGATAGCAGCAACGTTGTTGGTGAGGCTGAAAAAATGAGTCTTCATCGGCGTGGTGATGAGTATTCCATTAAAACAGGCTATTCCGAATTGATGAACAGTCGCATGCATGGTTCTGAGGATGCGTTGGCAGAACTTGGCTGCAAACACCTTGATAAAAAGCCCCATGTGCGGGTATTGATTGGTGGTTTGGGTATGGGTTTTACACTTGCTGAAACATTAAAGCATGTGGCCGATGATGCGGAAGTCATCGTTGCAGAGCTTGTTCCAGCCGTGATTCAGTGGAATAAGACATATTTATCGGCATTGGCAGGGCATCCACTGAAAGATAAGCGGGTAAGGGTACATCAAGGTGATGTGGGGAACTTGATTCGCGCTGAGAAGGGCGGCTTTGATGCGATTTTGCTGGATGTTGATAATGGTCCAGAGGGCCTAACACGCAAAGAAAATGATGCGCTTTATAGTCTTGCAGGATTAAAGCTTGGTTTGGCAGGGTTGCGAGATGGTGGAGTCTATGGTGTTTGGTCAACCTTTCCTGATGCGCGTTTTAGCAARCGTATGCAGCAAGCTGGCTTTAAAGTYGAAGAAATTCGAGCGCGGGCGCATGGCAAACGTGGCAGYAAACACATGATTTGGTTGGGTGAGCGCAGATARGCYTGYMACGCCTTNAAAAANCKCTTATAYCTCTATGCTACCYTSMAGGTATSTKAYYGCYTTYCCAGCTATCAAMACWCGSTTGCCRWKCAACTCGCATTGAAGTTTACCGCCTCTTTGGGATAACTGAGCAGCTGATAGTTTGTTTTTGCCAAGTTGTTTTGCCCAGTATGGTGTTAACTCGCAATGAGCGGAGCCTGTGACAGGGTCTTCGTTAATACCACATCTTGGCGCAAAGAAGCGGCTCACAAAGTCTGTTTCTTTACCCCGTGCAGTGGCAATAATGCCGCGACATTCCAGCTTGTTTAATATGCTGAAATCAGGTGATAGCGATACAATATTCGATTCACTTTCATAGACTGCGATATAATCATCGGATTTCCATACCTCGATAGGTTCGTTGCCAAAAGCTCGTGTAATCTCAATGGGAATTTCACATTTATAGATAGTGGACACTGGAAAATCAAGTTCTATCAAATCATTTNCTTTTCGCAACGTTAAGCTCACCACTTTTTGAGTGAAATACTATTTGATTACCCTGAAAACCCAACATTTCAAATATAACATAGGCAGCAGCAAGGGTGGCATGACCACATAAATCAACCTCAATCGTTGGGGTGAACCATCGAATATGATAATCATCGCCTTGTTTCACAAAGTATACCGTTTCAGATAGATTGTTTTCTTGCGCGATCGCTTGCAACAGCTCATCGGGTAACCATTCTTCAAGGGGAATGACCGCCGCAGGATTTCCCTGAAATAACTTTTCAGCAAATGCATCAATTTGAAAAATGGATAACTTCACAATATTATCCTATACATTTTTATCTGACCACACAGCAAGCTCATTACCATTTGGGTCACAAAAATGAAAACGATGACCACCAGGGAAAGAGAAAATTTCTTTTATGATTGAACCACCAGCATGCTCTATTTTTAATTGCGTTTCCTCTAAGTTCTCACTGTATAAAACAACAAGGGCGCTGCCATGAGACGTTAGGGTGGATAAATCTGATTTGAAGAAACCACCGTTGATACCCGCATCAGAGAAAGCTGTATATTCATCGCCATAATCAATAAAAGACCAGTCAAAAGCCGATTGAAAAAATGATTTGGCGATTTTTATATCCTTGGCAGGGAATTCAATATAATTTATTTTTTCATGCTCATTCATTTGTTTAACCCCTATTATCTGGCCACGTTTCAAATTTCTTTAATTCTCCGTCATGTTCAATATCATACCAAGGAGCTTTTAGGCTCACCCATATATGATTTACTGGTCTTACCATTGGATCATCATCCAAGGTGCCCAAGCGAACGATATAATGCTCTTGAGGCTTTCTATGGGCATAGATTTGAGAGCCACAGTTTGAACAGAAATATCTGCTCTTATTGGGCGAAGACTCGTAGGATTTGAGTGTTTTTTCGCCTGATAGGATATGAAAATGTTTGATTGGAACGGCAGAAACAGAAGAAAAGGCAGCGCCATGCGCTTTTCTGCATGATATACAGTGGCAATGCGTGATATGCTCCATTTCACTCGATATTTCATAGGGAAGCTCTGAATAAGTCTGGATGAAGCAAGTTGTGATTCAGAACATTCAAAATCAAGGCGTGAGTTGCATGGAATAGCAAGGCTATTGCTCAAACTCACAACGCAGAGTTTGGGTGCTCTGGACGCAAAGTGCGAGTTCATGACTTGTTCAGAGCTTCCATAGGTAACTTCACCACACAAACAACTTCCCTTAATCATCAAATACTCCAGTTTCTAATCTAAATATAGATAGCGGTCACATTGGACGGCTTGTTATATGTTTGCTTACATATCTGATGCAAAATAAGCCATAATTTCAGCAGATGTCATCTCTTTTGTTTCATTTGAAAAACAATAATAGCTAGGTCGCATATCACTAAAATACTGCATATCCATCTCCAACCCTTTCAAGTTTGGAAACATACCTACTGGCATAAGATGATGATTCATATATTTTAACTTTATCACCACCTTTAATTTTTACTTTAGTACCACACTTAACAGCAAAGAATGGGGCTCCTCCCCAAGTTCGACATGATTGGCAATGACATACTGTAAACTTCGGGTTAATACTCTCTGCAACTATTTTTACAGCACCACAAAGGCATTTTGTTTCTGATTGGGACATTTTTATGACTCCTTCATTGACCAACATTAACGACTGCATAAGGAAAGTAGTTCATGCTATAGCCGTTCAGAAATTGGTTTACCGCTACGCCTTCATGCGAGCAGTTTTTCATTTCACCGTCACCCCTGAGTGTTTATATCGAGGTACCCTATAGTTTCCTTCGTAAAAGGGGATATATTGTGTTGTCATGCTGTGAGTATTTTACTCATAAAGATCCATTTTCAAAATTTGTTTTAGCAAACGAAAATGCTTATCAAGTGAATAAACCTTACAGCCAGATTGCATGGAATTTTGAGCAATGATTAAATCGGGAATGCCCACTCCATTTGCACCATCGTTCAAGCATTTTACTTGAAAATCTATAATTTCATCCCAATGAATATTTAGTGGAATTCGATTTATTTCGTGGAGTAGTTTAATAACTTTTGGTTGCTTCTTCATCTTTAAGTAAGGAATTAATTCAACAAGAATAATGTCATTAATAACGATGATATTTTCATCAATTAAATGATCCAAATCTTTAGAGTTGTTTCCACCTCTGAAATAATCAACCCATATTGATGTATCAACCAATACACCCATTAGTGTCGGTTTCTCATTTCATTAAGGTCAATATCTAATTCAATTTTTCCCCGAAATTTTTTAAGGTCGGATATTTTAGATTTCCTTAACAACTCTTCCAAAGCTTTGATAATAACAGCGGTCTTTGTGCTGGTATGTGTAATTTTCATTGCCTCATGAAGCAAGTTTTCAGGCAAGTCTAAAGTTGTTCTCATATTTACCTCCTTTTTATTATGCATGAAATGATATATTTGTATGCATGATTTTTCAAGAAGAAAGCTAACGCTTTGCTAAGCGTAAAAAAGTAATTCTGGGGACACAATACATAATTATTCAATCTTTCGCTTTGGCCCTGGTTTTTTCCTACCAAGCATTCGTCCTGCAAGGTCTGATATTCGTTCAACAAAAGCATCTTGCCCCAGAGGTCTACCTGTTCTTTCATGCATGCGAAGCTCATCGAATACCTCTTGGTTACCACTAGCTAGCAATTCCGACCAATTCGCTACGCGRTCAAGCATGGGTTTTACTTTAACYAAAAYATCATCCCKACCTTCCAAATGGGCTCTCGCACTACTCCAGCGATAATCTTGTGCTTTCTTCACAAGTTTGGCGCGCAAAGGGTTTAATTCAACATAACGCACAGAATTCAATAGATAATGCTCATCCATAGGGAAAGAGGCAAACCGACCTTGCCACAAATAACCTTTCCAACCTTTTTTGAAGTTAATGTGGCGAGTATAGCGGCGATGCGCTTCTCCAATCCCATGCGCAAGGCTCTTTTCATCCTGTGGCACTGCGATTAAATGAACATGATTTGGCATCAAACAATACGCCCATACCTCTATGCCCGATGATAAACACCAATCATGCATCAATGACAGGTAGGTCTCATAATCCTCATCATCAAAAAATGTCTCCATACGCCGTACTCCGCGCTGTGTGATATGATGTGGAATTGTCGGAATAACTACTCTTGCTATGCGTGCCATAAGTGAAAAATGAAGGCTTTAACAGCAATTGTCAATAATTATGTATTGTGTCCCCGAAACTTCATAACGCTTTAGTTGAGGGGCGTGCGATAGCACGTCCCTCTCGAACTTTTTGTTAGCCGTCATTGGTTGGATCAAAGACCAAATCAGAAAAGTAATTGTCACCAATAAAAGCCACTTTGTTTTTTAGAGGGAAACCATCTAACGCTTCTTCGCTATGGAATTTTATCGGTTGCTGTACCTTCATTTTTCTTCTAAAATGTCTCAATAATTCAAAACAAATAAAATCAGCAACGAAGGATATTGGCGTAACTTCTGTAAGATACTCAATATCCTTGACTCTACTTACAGTCGTTAATTCTCCTTCTGTCTTTATCTCACAACTACGTTTCATAAGTGTTTTTGTTTTCATGTTAAATGAGCTGGAGGTAACTTTTTTTGAATTTGACTGAAGCCCACTTAAAAGTTGATTTGTTTCAGTTTGAACTTTCATATCGATTCGATCAGAAATCATATGTACTTCTTCTTCGTTCTCTAGAATCGCACACTCTTCTAGCTTTACTATTATCCCTGTTAATAGTGAAATATATAGCCTAGTTCTCTTTTTATTACGTTGTATTTTTATATGCTCTGGAATATTTGGTTTGTGTTGATCAATTATCTTGGTGAGTGTCTCCTCGGATTTCCTCACGCCTATGGAGTATTGACCTTCATATATGATCAAGTACTCTTGGAAAGTGTGTAGTGCTGAATAGAGTGCTTGCCGTAAGTCTTGATTATTATCATTTTTAAATATTTCTGTACAATGTAACACTACTGTCCGACGAAATTCAGCATAGCGCAAGCCGCAACTGATTCACATGAATTTCTGGTGGCTTTTCAGGTTCTTTTTGCAGGAGTAAATCATAG
>NVTQ01000001.1 GCA_002401635.1 Pseudomonadota bacterium | reverse complement strand
ATAAAGCGGCTGATAAGTGGGAATGTTTTGCTATTGATCTTGGTGAAAAATTAGCAGATCAAGACTGTGAAATAGTTGACTTCAAACAACAGGTTAAAACCTTAATGCAAGACTCCCTCAAGCTGGTGGATGTTTTGAAATGGTATTCAATTGTAAGTAATCAAAAACATGGAAGGCTTAATGAACGTAAAGCTACTGAAGCACTAGCTGACTGGACCAAGAACCACGGAGAGCACAAAGAATGAATAAGCTAGATAAGATTATCGAAGAGAAGGCTAAGTTATATTTCCTTAATGAAAAAAGATCCTACCATTTCGATAAAGCCGAAGAAAACCTTTGTCGCACAGATTATAAAGCGGGCTTCAAAGCCGCCCTAACCCCCGAAGTCTTAAAGGAAGTTCCATTAAAAACAATCGCTGAGATTCCTGCTATTAAGTTTTTAATGGAGACGTTAGAAGCCGTTCTCGATAACGACGGGCTTACTTATGAACAGGCTCATCTAGGGAATAAAATTATAGTTCACAAAGCCCTCAAGCCCTTCGCTGATGTTGGTGAGGAATGAAAAAGAAATGAAAAAGGATCAAAGTTATCTATCAACTATCCAATGGTATAACCTTTACTACGCCTTAGAAGCTGTTAATAAAATCTTCTATAAAAAACATTATTTAGTTGGATCAGCAATGACCAGGAAAGATTTTAGAGACGTTGATATAAGAACAGTTATGCCTGAAGAGGGTTTGCTTGACTCAGAGTTTGCAAGAAAATCAATGTCTATGTGGATTTCAGAATGGCTTTCAAGTAGAACACAAATGACGATTGACTATCAAATACAGACCCAGAAAGAGTTTAATAACGAGTCTGGTCCTAGTATGGTTATTGGAGAATCTATATGAAGCCTCTACGGGAATATACATTAATAGAGGAACTTAGCAATGGTTGAAAAGTTTATAGATAAATGGGGATTATTAGATAAACACTATTACCCTGATGGCGGGGATAGCGGACATAGGGAAGGACTATATTGGTCTCTTCTAGCAATGATGTCTCCTGGTAAAAGGCTAAAATATGAAAGAGCAGAAAACTCCTTCTATCAAAAAGAGTATAATGAAGTAATGAAAAAAATACATCCTTCTAATGGAGTAATACTAAGACACTCTAATCCTAAATATGATGCTAGTGATTGGGATAGGATGTCAAGAGATCAATTACAACCACATATTATTGCAGCGGGGTATTGGTCTCCCGAAAAAGAACTTAAGAGATTGTTTAAAGGACACTTAAAAAGAGGATTGTTGTTTGCTAACAACACTCGTCGCAATGGCTCTACTAAAAAAAACCATGGTAAATTAGTAGCAGGAGAAGTTAGGGACTACGGTTGGAAAATGCCGGATCTTACTGGACCGGACATTTGGGGAAACTTTATCAGAGCATTTGATTATAAAATCCTATGGCCTTTGTTATTTATAACAGATATAGAAATGTTTTTAGGATCTATTATATGGAGATACAAAAAAGACAATATAACATTAAACCATACTTTATCATTACTACAAGCTATGGACACAATGCCGACAATCTGGACTTGGTTATCTAAGAAGATTATGCCTGTAGAAAGACTTATTAAGCTGGCTGGAGAACACCTTAGAGATTTTCCTGATGATATGGTATTTTTTGAGGACATGTTTAAAGATGCCCATAGAAATATAAAATAGGAGTATATTTATGATTGAAAAAGAAACAGCAGTTTGTCGTGGTTGTAGAAAAAAATTAAGAGGGGAGCCTTATTATAAAGGAAAGCCTGCATATGATCCAGAAACCGGAGAAAGATGTAACGTCAACTTTTATGGAGGATTTGTTTGTTCTCAAAGCTGTGATAAACGTGCCTCTCTTGAGTTAGAGAGGACTATGCCAGGTCACAACTGCAACCAGGATACACTAAGTGATCCTGCTATGAGAGACTATAATAGAAAGTGGAATGATGAAGTCTAAAAAAATAAAATATATGATCAAAAAAAGAGAAAAACAACTGAAAAAATTAAATGATAAGCTACTCTTAAAAAAAATAGGAAAAAGAAAATATTATCACATAAGCGGTTTTCCTAATGATTAAGATTATAGGGTGGATAGGGACTCAGCTATTAGCTTGGTGTGCCCTACCTGCCGTTATACAAGTAGTGTCACAAGGACATGCTGAAGGGTATAACTTTTGGTTTATCTCGATGTGGGGACTTGGGGAGCTTCTAACAGCTATATATGTTTATATGAAACATGGTTTAGACAAGCCTTTGTTGTTTAATTATGGAATAAACCTTGCTTTTATAATTATTATAATGTATTATAAGATATAACACTTGACAAATCCTAAAAATAGTGTATAATGTATTTATGATTATAAGCGATAGTAGAAAAAGAATGATGGACCAAGGGGATGTTTTTGCTGGTCTTAATAAGATCAAAAACAAACATCAAAGGGTTCTTATTGAGTCTCAACGACATAATAAATGGATGGACATGCAAGGTATTTCTAAATCTTGTCCTGTTAAATGGGTAAAAGCTTTCTTAATAGGAAGACAACCTGATTATGTTGAAAAAATTCTTAAAGAGATTATAGTCTCTTATAAATCTGTAAAACATCCACATGCTGATGCTTATTATGATTCTAAGACAGCAAAATATAACATTGGATTTTATAAAAATGCCTTAGGGTACTTAAAAAACCATTACTAATGAAAAAGAGATCAGTTAATAAACTGAAAAAAGAACTAGAAAAATTAAAAAATAGACCGCCTAGAGCCGGTGTTCATCCTACTAAAGTTTTTAAAGATAAAACTAAGTATAACAGAAAAGATAAGTATAAAAATGGTGAAACTAAGCTTTACGGCAAATGATAAGTATCAAACCTCTCCTAGATCGTGGTATCTTCATTATCAATTAGGATTAAGAGAGATAGTTATGGGAAGTGCTTTGTTTTTTGGGTCAGTATTTGATGCTGCTCAAGGAGTCCTTTTAATGGAAAAGGATATAAAAAAAGCTCATGGTGTGTTTGAAAAACTATGGAAGTCTCAAAAAATAAATGGAAAAACAGAAAAATTATCAACTACGGATAAGGTAAAGTGGTCTAAAGCAGATATGGATGAGTTTATCCTTACTGATGAAGATAAGGCTCTTATTGAAAAAGGGGACGTTACTCCTCAATGGGTTAGTATGAGAAGAAAAGGTCATTTAATGTTAGATGCCTATAATGAGCAAGTAGTCCCCCATTTAAAAGAAGTTATAAGCACTCAGCAATATGTAAAAATAGAAAATGAAGATGGTGACCTTATAAGAGGCTATACAGATCTTATAGCAGTATGGGAGCTTAATGAAGAAGTGGCTAATTCTATAGAAGACGAGAAGCTAAGAGAATCAATCCTAGAACTAAAAAAATATAATGGACAAGTTATTATATTTGATAATAAGACAGCTTCTCAAAAATATAAAGAAGACTCTGTAAAAGATAGCAGACAGCTAGGGACATATGTTGAAAATCCTTTATTAGATTTTGAAGTAGAACTTGCAGGATATATTGTAGTTCCTAAGAAGTTTAGAAAACAAAAACTACCAAAAATCCCCATTCAAATAATCATTGATAAAGTAGACTCTGATGTTGTGGAAGAGATTTTTGAAGAGTATGAGGATAGTTTAAAAGGTATAAAATTAGGAGACTTTCCTTGTACTAGAGAATGCACAAAAACCCCTTGGGGATGTTGTTATGCTAAATACTGTAGCAGCGGCGGAGAGGATACTACCGGATTAGTTTATGTGGGAAAGGATAATACAAATGGCAAAAAAAGTAGCTAAAAAGAAAAAAGTTAAACAGCTAGCAAAAAAAGAGTTGACAGAAACAGCTTTTAGTGTTATAATAAACGACAAAGGCACTTATGACCTTGTGACTCTAAAGTTCCATTCTGGAACAAAACAAGCCTATGTTGAAAAAATTGAAAAATTTGCAGTGGAACATTATCAAGCTATGTTTGAATTTGAAAAACTATTAGCCAATGATATAATTATACCAGTAAAGAGAAGATAATATGACAGAAGAAGAAATCTTAAATAAAGAAATAGCTAAAGCAACAGAGGCTTTGGGTGGAGCAAGGAGCGACCAAATGAAAGAAGAAATTGAAAAACTAAAAAGAGAGCAAGCAGTATATGAGGCTTTATCTAAAGATTTTCCAGAAGATGCTTATACAAAAGATAGTAGTCGAGGATTTGATCTTACTTCTGTAAAAGCTCAGTATATTGTTGAAAGACTTAATGAAGCTGTAGGAGTAATGAATTGGACTTTTGGAGGAGACTTCAAGGAAACAGATAATGGTGTTATTTACATGGGAGTCCTTGTCCTTACTATTAATGGGAGACAAAATAGACAGTTTGCTCCTGGATATGCAGCTAACAAAAAGAATCTAGGAGATACTTATAAGTCAGCTCATACTGATAGTCTTTCTAAAGCCGCTTCAAAGTATGGTGTAGCTAATTCTGTTTTTAAAGGATTGGTAGAGCCTCCTGGTGCTACAAAAAGATCTACTACTAGAACGACTAAAAAAACAGTTAGCAAAACAGCAAGTACAGTAGAAACTGCAAAAGACACTCCTACTGCTACCAAAAAACCTAGTAGTTTTCAAACTCGTCGTACTAGACCAACTTTATCAAAAGGATAGTAAATGGAAAAAGTACCTAAGAAAGCTGACATTAAAGAAGTAGAAAATGAAACAGTTAATTTAGCTAAAGCCCATTTTTTTCAACTTAGTAGACTTTTAAATCACTTTAAAACATCTAAGTCGTTATCTAGAAAAGGATGTGTAAGAGCTATCCAATTTGCATTAAACACTAATATAACTAATAAAAAAATAGTACTAAGAGATCAAGCCGAAATACAACTAGCAGCGATCATAGCAGAAATGCTTGGGCCTAGAACTATTATGCAAGCAGAGCTAATTAAAAGAGAACAAGAAAAAAAGGAGATCTCTAATGGCAAAAAGTAAATCATGGCCCGAACTTGGGACACTAAGACAAAAAAATGAAGATGGTAGCAAGCCTTATTTGCACATCCATCCATCAGTTAGAATTTTAATCGGTTCTTATAACTCAGACACAGAATCATACGACAACTATGAAGAATTAGATCTGGGAGACTATAGAACTGTAAAATGTGTAGACCCTTTATCCGGCCTAGACGCGCTCCTTGAAAAGGGATACATTGATGAAGCTGAACATGAAAAACGTGTAACAGTTGTTGAAGATAAAAACATAATGTTTAAATTAACAGTACCGCCCTCTGATTAAACCCCTTTCGTTATGTTTTTGGGCCTCTTAGGAGGCCTTTTTTTATTGACAATCTACTCTTAATGTGTTAGAGTAAAGAAGGGAGGAAGAGTTGGAATATAAAAGAATAAGTCGAGAATTTTGGAATTATGCGTTGTTCCCAGTTACTGTTAATATTGATGATGTCATTTCTCAATATGGAAGATCAAAAGATTTTTACGAGTCTATTTATACTTACAGTCAAGAACATTATGATAAGTTTATTAAAGGTCTAAAAGAGGTCTGCTCTGAATTAAACGTAGAGTACTCTCCTGATAAAATATTAGATGTTACTAAAGAAGTATATAGTAGTTTAAATACTGCAAAAAGAGCGGGAACTATCACCGATAGTAGGATAAGTGAGCTAAAGAGTAAGTTTAGTGTGGCTGCTACAGAAAATATTAAAACTAATAAAATTGTATTTGATTTTGATAATGAACAAGATCCTGAGATAGCTAGACAAGATACTCTAGAGTTATGTAGTAGATTGATTAGTAAGGGTTTTAAAAGGGACGAAATACAAATATGTTTTTCAGGAAATAAGGGTTTTTCTGTAGAAATAGAAACAGATAAACAGTTCAGTAGAAAAGAGTTTGAAAACATAGTAGGTAATCTAGCTAAAGATCTAGAAACCTTTGATACATCCATTAGTGACGAACAACGACTCTTTAGAATACCTTTAACAAAACACAATAAAACTAAGCTATATAAAATACCTCTAACAGACTCTCAATTAGCAGAGTTTAATATAGATCAGATTAGAGTAATGGCTAGTCCTAAAAATTACCATGATAACATAGAGAGTTTCTATGATGTATTTGAGTCTTGGGGAGTATGTATTAAATTACCTGAAGAAATAAATAACATGAAAAAGATTACTGTAGAAGAAAAGATAATTGTTGATGATAATATAGTTTATGAAGATAGATTAGAACTATCTAGAAAACCTTCATGGATGAGTTCTACTAAATTTGCATTACAAGAAGGGTTCTTTCCTAAAGGTGATGGTAAAAATGAGGGAGTTAGAAATACTGCTTTTATGGTATTAGCTGCTACTTATAAATCAAATGGATATCCTAAAGAGATTGCATGGAGAATGTTAAAGGGTGTAGCCGAGCTACAAGCAAAGAGAAATGGATGTGAGCAGTATCCAGAACAGAGATTATGGAAAGAAGTCATATGCCATGTTTATTCTGATAAGTGGAGAGGCGGGACATATTCTGAAAAAGAAACAGATCTTCTTAAAGTAATATCCGAAAGGTTCAATCTTAAAATAGAAGGTGATAATAATAGAAGCTTAGTTAATATTAATCAATCTATAGAAAGATTTAAAAAGTTCGCTTCTGATTTTTCTAAGAATAGAATTATGTTTGGAGTAGAGTCTTTAGATGAAAAGATAGTATTTACTTCAGGAATGCTTGTTGGTTTGTTGGCAGCCCCTGGAGCTGGTAAAACTACTTTTGCTAATAAGTTTATGAAAAATACCTCTATGAAAGGGGAGAAGGTTTTATATGAGTGCTTAGATATGACAGAGAACTTTCAAATAGCTAGACTACTACAAAATTATGTAAACTTAACATTTGAACAAATACTATCTATGTTAGAAGATAATAAACCTTCTAAAGAATTACTAGAAGCCTTTGATAAAGTATCAGAGGATTATGAAAATCTAAGTATAAATTATAGAAGCGGTACAACTATTGATGATATAGAAGAAGATATAAAAACACATTATTCGTTATATGGAGAGTATCCCAGATTAGTAGTAGTTGATTATTTAGAAAAAATAAGAGGGCCTTTTACAGATGCTACAGCCTTAAGTGGATATGTAGCAAGTAGATTAGCTGATTTAGCAAGAGAGTATAATGTATGTATGTTCGTATTACTACAGCCTCAGAAAAGCGCCGGAGATGCTAGGAAGCCTTTATTATCTATGAGAAAGGTAAAAGGAGCCTCTATAATAGAACAAGATTGTAGAGCTATTATGACTTTGTGGAGACCAGGCTTTAATCCTGAAACTTCTGAAAATGATAAATATGCTAGTATAGCTATTGTAAAAAATAATATGGGACAGACATGTAAACTAAACTATATGTGGGATGGAAGAACTGGAAACATTACAGATATGAGTTCAGAAGAGTCTTATCAGTTTGATTATTTTATAGATAGTCTTAAAGAAGAAGAGGATAAAGAAAATAATAGATTTAGTGGGTTTAGATGAATATAGCAGCTAGAAAAAATAAATCTAAAAGACTATTGCTTTTAATAGGCGATTTTATAGAAGTTACTCTAAAAACCATGACTAAAATGAGCACTATCAATGAGGCACTATCTATGACTAATACTGTTAGTGGATATGTTATAGATGTTGACGAATCTTTTTTATACTTAGGACATGACATGACAGGCTATTCTGATCTTATAGAACTAGAAGAAGTGGGGAAGATTTCTATAGTAGAAGATATTCCAGAAGAGCTATTAGCAGAGATACCAGGAGATGATCATGTCCACTAAACTAATAACAATAAGAACTAGTTCTGATTATAAAGATTTTGTATCCTTTATAAATGATCCTGAAGTAAAAGTATTAAATGAAGAGAAAGACCTTAGGGGGATGTTATATATATTTAACACAGACGATACTATATATGTTCCTGATAGATTTTTAGAAAAAAAGAAATCTAAAGTTAGTAAGGAGTATAAGACTATCCTAACTGATGTAGATAGACAGTATCTAAACGAGTATATAGATTGTTATGACATATTGGCATTTGATACAGAGACAACTGGACTGAATACTAGACAAGATGAAATCATAGGGTTTTCGGTATCTGGTAAGGAAGGGACGGGGCTTTATTTTCCTATTAAGACTTGGAAAAACGGTAAGCTAGTTACTATAGAAAGTAATAATTCCCAAATGGAATACTTTCTTAATAAACTAATAGATAAGAAGTTAATTACATGGAACGGGTCTTTCGATGTAAGATTTGTAAAAAACCAATATGGAATAGATTTAATAGGTTCTATATATATAGACGGACAGTTACTAAAACATACACTAGAAGAAGAAGGAGTTTTTTCTTTAAAGGAAGTGGCTGTTAGTGTACAGAGTTATATAGGGTTTGATGTAGAAGATGAGGCTAATAAAGAACAGATTATATTAAAAGAAAATGTTGCTAAAAATGGAGGCTCTACTACTAAGACTAATTATGAAATGTACAAAGCTGACCTAGAAGTTATGGCCCCTTATGCATGTTCTGATGCAGATCTAACATTAAGAGTAGTTAATTATTACTTAAGAAAACTAAAAGAAGAGTCCCTCGAAGAGTTTTTCTTTGTGGACGAAGTTATGCCTTTATACAGAGAAGTAACTATTCCAATGGAGCTTAGAGGAGTCAAATTAGATATGGACCTTTTAAAGTCTTCTAAAAAAGAAATAGTAAAAGATATATCCAGTTTAGAGAAAAAAATAAAGAAGTCTCTATTTAATTTAGATGAAGTATATAATTGGTATTGTGCTAGAGTGGAAAAACACACAAAAGAGACTCCTAGAGGAAAGTATGGTCAAGGAGTAGTAGAGCACTACAAGTTAGATCTTCCCATGACTAAGGCCGGAAAATATAGTACCTCAAAAGCAGCGGTACAAAAACTACCAAATGGAGAAGGCAAATCTTTTTTATTAGGAAATGTACAACTTGATCCTGGAACTAGTTTTAGTATAAAAGAAAAAATATATTTAAAAGACAACGATAATGAGAAGATAAATATAACTTCTAAAACTCAACTAAAAGAGATAGTATTTGATTATCTAAAAGAAAAGCCATTATCTAAGACACCTAAAGGCTCTCCTCAATTTAATGATGACATGGTAGATTCTTTAGAGGGTAAGTATGAGTTTATAAAACACTTACATAACTATAATAAACTAAGCAAGATAGAAAGTTCTTATATAAATAGATTTTTAGAAAGACAAGAAGATGGATACTATTACTTTTCTTATAAACAACACGGAACTATTAGTGGTAGATACGGATCAGATGCACAACAACTTCCTAGACCTTTAGAAGAAGGACAGGAGGATAAGGTAGTGTTAAAGTATAATAATAGAATAAGAGCTTTCTTTATATCAGAAAAAAATAGAATATTTATAGACTCAGATTTTGAAAGTTTAGAGCCAAATGTTTTTGCACATGTTAGTGGTGACGAGGGACTTAGAAATATTTTTAGAAAAGGACACGACTTTTATTCTACAATTGCTATCGACACTGAAGGATTGTATGAGTATAGTGCTGATAAGAAAGCAGATAATTATTTAGGATTGTTAAATAAACAAAAGAGACAAGATGCTAAGGATTATTCACTTGGAATACCTTATGGTATGACTGGTTATGCCTTAGGAAAAACTTTAGATATTTCTACTGAGGAAGCAGATGAACTAGTTTCAGGTTATTTAGATTCATACCCTAGTTTAGATAGATGGATGAAGGACTCTAAAAGGAAAGCCCAAAAAGAGGGGTTAGTTTCTTCTGAAGCTGGAAGAGTTCGTCACTTGCCTATGGTTAAAAAACTATATAATATATATGGAGATAAGCTTCTAGATTTTAAATATAGAAGATATTTATTAAAGTCCATGGAACAATTTGAAATATTAAAAATATACAGAGATTATAAAAATGGAGTTAATAACTCTAGAAATTTTCAAATACAATCCTTAGCAGCTAGTATTGTTAATAGGGCTGCTATAGCCATAAATAGGGTGTTTAAAGAAAAAGGACTAGATGCTTGGTGTTGTGCTCAAGTACATGATCAATTGATATTTAACGTCCCTCTAAGCCTCGTAGATGAGTGTAAGGTTATAGTAGAAGATCTAATGCAGAATACAACAAAGCTTAGCTTAGAGCTTCGAGCGCCTGCTGTTCAATCAATTAATTGGAGAGATGGCCATTAATGAAAAAAGATAACGTATATAACTTATATGAATATGTATTTGCTAAGAAAGTAACTAAAGAAGTGCCTGGGATACTTTTAGCACTTGACAAGATGCAATTATTATGCTATGATCATATGGAGTATCGTGATATTGCTAATGTCATGTCTTCTATAAATGAAGCTAAGTTAATGCTAGAACTACACCTAGATGCATATAAACCAGTGGCAGAAAAAAAAGGAAAACGAGATGGCAAAAAAAAGCAATAAAAGTCAGAAGGATATAAGAAGGAGTCTTATAGAGTCCTTTAGTAAATCTATCTTAGAGGCTAGTCAATGTTATGGTAAAACTCCTGCTCTGATCACAAAAGCAGAATACAATGAATTTGCTGAACTTTCTGATTGGGATATTAGAAAACTTGGAGGATTTAATAATCTTAAGAAAGTAATATTTCCTTTTGATGATCAAGATTTGTCTGGTATAAGAGAAAATCAAAGAATGAAACTATATGTTTCTAAAATAGAAAGAGAATTAGGAGACAAACAGTCCTTTGAAAAAAACTCCTTACTTTTAATAGAGAGTGCTTTAAAAAATATAAAAGTATCCAAGGTAAAACTACCTAAAAGAAAAAAGACAAAGAGTAAAAAAGACATGACAATGGAGCTACAGGTTTCAGATGTTCATTATGGTAAAAAGACAGATACATTTAACTTAGAAATATGTAGAGAACGAATGAAGGCATTGACTACTGTGTTCTTAAAAGAGATGGAACAAAAGGAAGTAGATTTTAATGTAGAACATGTTATTATAGCTTTGATAGGAGACCTATTAGAAAGCTCTACAATGCATGGAAGTGAGTCTATGATAGGGTGTGAGTTTACTAATCCTAAACAAATGGCGTCGGCCATAGAGTCTTTATTTCATGATACGATATTACCTATTGCTTTAACAGGAGTAAGAATTACAATTCCTTGTATTACAGGAAACCACGACAGACACGATCCTAGAAAAACCTATAATAGTCCTGGGTTAAATAACTTAAGCTTTGTTATATACAAGTCTTTAAAGTTGTTAGCAGAGGCTAGTGGGCTATCTAATGTAGAATTTATAATCCCAGAAGATAGCTTTACAATTTTAGATATATACGGAAGTAATGTGTTATATGAACATGGAGACGAGCTTCAAAATACAACAAAAAATGTAATCCTTGGACATATGGAAAAAAGAGGAAGACAGGTTAAGAAAAGAATTCATATGAGTAGATGGGGACATTGGCATGAATATGTATGTTATGATAGAGGTGCTATTATAGTAAATGAATCAGTATGTGGCCAAGATTCCTATGCTAAGGTAAAAGGTTATGATTCTACTGCGGGTCAGACAATTAATTTTTATATAGACACAGAAAGCCGTCCTACAAGTTTTTACTATAGTTTTCCGGTGTACTTAGGATAAGTATGGGGATACGAGATAGGGAATTAGACAGACTAAAAAAATATGCTCAAGGATTAGGCATTAAGGTTACTATACGTCCTGCTAAAAAAGGAGAGGGTGGAGCTGAATGGGATATGGATGTCCGAGAAATAACCCTGTATAAATCATCTAGTTCTACTAAAACAGATTTAATTTTAGCATTTCTACATGAGCTTGGACACCACTTAGATTGGATTTATAAAAATAAAAAAGATAATAAGGAATGTTTTAAAGCCTATGAGTTATTAAACGAAGGAAGTATGTATGGAAACAGAACAGACATCCCTCAAAAGTATAGAGATATAATACTTCAAGAAGAAATAGACGGGGTATACTATATGGATATAATTTACAAAGAATTAGATTTAAAAATACCTTTATGGAAAGTTAAACTAGCACAGCATATGGATTTAATAGAATATAAATCTTTATCTAAGACAGGTAATTTCTTAACTCATAAATATGTAAAAAATTATAGAAAAAAAATAAAAAATAAATATATGAAAAAATATAAAGGATAGTATGAGCACTGGCAAAAGATTTAATAATGGAAAAATGAGATGGAGAAATGTGCCTAACTGGATGTTAGAAGAGGTTATTAAGGTTGGGGAGTTTGGAGAGGTTAAATATGGTACTTATAATTTTTTAAAAGGATTGCCTTTACTAGACACTTTAGACTCTCTTCATAGACATCTTAATAGTTTTGAAAATCCTTATGAGCCAGACTATGATCATGAGACAAAGATTAATCATTTAGCTCATGTAGCGTGGAATGCTATAACAGCGTTACATATGACTAAGCACAGACCAGACTTAGATGATAGATATAAAGTAGACACTTTATTTGATGATCCAGTAAAATTAGAAGATCATAAATTTGATACATCTTCTTACATAGAGTTATCCTCTTATAAAGAAGTAGAGGTTCCTAAAAAACATAAATTTAAGTTTGAAAAGCTAGATCAGATAAAAGTAGGAGCTATGATAGCTATTGTAGTAGAAAGATATTATAATGAGGATTTTAAACCTATATACCTTTTAAAGACAGATAAAGGTGAAATGTTCAGTGAGGCAGAGTATATGTTAGAAATGGCCACTGTAGACGTTGGAGGATAAATGAAAGTTTATGATAACGAATTAACAATCTTTTTTGATGTTGATGAYTCATTAGTAATGTGGGAAGGTAATCCTTATAGTCCTGAGGATGGAAAAATTAAGATAAAAGATCCTAATGATCCAGATACTCCTTATAGGTACTTATATCCCCATAAGAGACATGTCAACTTTTTAAAGAAGTGTCATAGTAGAGGATACTCTGTTACTGTATGGAGTAATGGTGGCTGGGCTTGGGCTGAATCAGTAGTTAAAGCTTTRGGACTAGAAGAGTATGTAGCTAAAGTAGAGTCTAAGCCTATTAAGATTGTGGACGATCTACCTTATAATGAGACCTTTCCTACAAGACTATATTTACCTTTTGATAATGAAGGAAGTGATTGATGATAAAAGTAAAATATATAGGACATTCGGACGATTCAAAAAAACAAGAATTATTAGTAAAGATAACATGTCCTTCGTATTTAAGATCTCAAATAGAAGTATGTAATTCTAGTACTCTTAATCGTACTTTTAATCTAAAAGATACTAATAATATATACATTCCTGAAAAATATAGAAATACATCTTATTCTAAAAAAGGATCTTCTGATGAAGCAGTATGTGTAGAACATCAAGAAGCTTTAAAACAAGAAGTACGAGAGCACCATGAAGCAGGCATTAAGTTGTACGAAGATATGCTAGTTATGGGAGTATGTAAAGAACAGGCTATAGGAGTACTTCCCCAGGATACTATAGTAGATTTTTGGATGACAGCTGACTTAGAAGACTGGGTTGATTTTATATTAGAGAGTTCTACTATAAAGACTCAATACGAAATACAACATATTTCTTTAGAGATACAGGATATCATTAATAGCAAATTTAAGTAAAGCTTTACTTGACAAATACAGTAGTATGTGTTATCATATAAAAATGAATATAAAAAATAAAAGAGACGCTACTAAGTATTTGAAGTTTTTAAAAGAATGTCGTAAAGAAGTTAAAAAGTGGAGCCGGGAAAAAAAGAGTAGAAGAGCTACTTCTTTTTATAAAGAATTAAAGGATCTGTAATTATGAAAAAATATGAAATTACTATAATAGCTGATACAAATGATGCAGATTATGTAACTTCCATTAATGAGATTTGTGAAAGCGATCTACTTAAAATAAGGCCTCTTATTGAACAAGTTTCAAATTTTAAAACATACAAAAGTAATGAATGTGGCTATGAGATGGAACATAACCATAATTGGTCTATAGGAGATAGCTATAGAGGAGATCTAGGAGAGAAGTCTCCCAGAGAGTTGTATAAAGCAACAGAAGAGGTTTTTCAAATACTAGAAGAGCTTATACCTTGCGGAGAATACGGAATACATACTTTAGAAAGTATAGAAATAAGTCCTTTACAAAAGAAAGAACAGCTATTGTGAATATATATAAAGAAAAGATTAATGCTTAATCTTGTTTGGATACCTACTGTTTTAATGTGCTTAGGAGAGGGACACCTCTTCGGGCCTAAAAAAGAGTATGTAATAAAACATGATAATAAAGTTACCTATTTTAAAACTGTATGTCCTTATGGGGACCTAAGGTTAGTTACAGAAGATATTCCTAATGGGATTTTTTATGTAAAGGAGTTTCCAAATGAGACTAAGAATAAAAACCTATCCAAATAAAATGTTAGAGATGATAAGTAATCCTATAGAAAAGATCGAAGCTAAGCACAAGAGATGGGCTAATGCTATGCATTTTTTTATAAGTAAATATGATGGTATAGGTTTAGCTGCTTGTCAAGTAGGAAATCCTATACGTCTTATAGTAATTAATACTAAGACACTAGATAGAGAAGGAGTTAAAAGAACTATGGTTAATCCTGAGATTATAGGCATATCTAAAGAACATACTATAGCCTCGGAAGGATGCTTATCTCTTCCTATGAAGTTTGTAAAAGTGAATAGGGCTGATACTATAGAAGTTGGTTATAGAGATATAGACGGTACTTCTAAAAAAGAAGAGTTTAGTGGGCTAGAGGCTAGAGTAATCCAACATGAAGTAGATCATCTTAATGGAATAACTATGGACAAAAGGGAGTATATAAATGATTGATTTAAAAATTAAAAAACTACATGAAGATGCGGTAATTCCTAAGGCAGCAACAGAAGGTTCTGCAGGATTAGACTTAACTTGTATAGAGGATGGAGTAGCTCTGATAGATGCTTGTGGTCCCGTAATAACTTTTAAAACAGGACTGGCTATAAACATTCCTGAAGGGTATGCCGGCCTACTTATTCCTAGAAGCAGCATTGCTGTAAAAACTAGCTATGTTTTAAGTAACTCAGTAGGGGTTTTAGACTCTGACTATAGAGGAGAAATTACTGCTAAGTTTAGAGACTTTAATGAATTTTACGGAGGTAAGATTTATAAAAAAGGTGATAGGATTTGTCAGCTAGTAATTGTACCTGTTCCTAAAGTAAATGTTATTGAAGTAGAAGAGTTGGATGATACGGAACGTGGGGAAGGCTCTTACGGAAGCACAGGAGATTAATATGCCTTATATAAAAAAGGATAGACGAAATGATATTGTTAGGTGTGACTCTTATTATAGAGAGCTTATACCACTAGAAAATATAAACAATTCTGGAGAACTCCAATATGCTATGGCGATGTTATTTAAATTCTATATGAAAAAAAAGGGATTGAATTATCAAGCTTGTAATGACATTATGGGAGCTTTAGCTGGAGCACAGATGGAATTTTATAGACGGGTAGTTGCTCCGTATGAAGATTTAAAAATAAAAGAAAATGGTGATGTATGAGTGATTTAGATAAATACCTAACTGAAGTAAAAGAAAGAATTGGAAATGCCTCTGAAGGACCTTGGGATAATGAGCCAGCATCTAATGAGTGGTTGGAAAATAGCAATAATAATTATCATTTCTGCAGACATGCTAGAACGGACGTCCCAAAACTTTTAATAATGCTTGAGAAAGCAGTAACTATATTAGGATATATTACTGACGAAGCTAACGGTAAAAATGAATGTCATGCAATGGCTACCTGTTGTTTATCTGACTTAGGGTATATGTCTAGGAGTGATAAAGGTGTCTAAAAGTTTATTATGTACACTAGCACAGGTTATCTACCATATCATGTTTCTTGGAGGAGCTAGCTTTTATGTTGTCGAGTTTCAAAAAACTAGAGACACCATAGTTAAGCAAGCAGATAGAGTAGAAGCTCAGGCTGATAAATTAAGAAGCAGTGCCAGTTCCATAAGAACTTCTATTATAGGATTAAGTATTAAAGTAGATTCTGTAGGAGCTAAATTAGAAGGTGTTAAGAAGACATGTTCAAAGTTGAGGTTTTAGAATGAACGTATTATATATTTATATGGTGTTTTTAGCTGTATTAAGCATATTTACTTCCATGATACTATTTGAATTAATAAGTATACGTTTTGAGATTAAAAAGACTAATAATTTATTAAAAAATCTTAAGGATGCAAATGTCAAGATTGAACCAAAAGAACAGAAGTGAAGTTGAACATTTACGTGGGGAAGTTAAAAGATTAAAAAGCATGAACAGAAGATTGAGAAAGAGAAATATGCAGCTTGAGAAGAAGTCTCATTTCTTTGAAGGTATAGTGGAAGGTTTAGTTGAAGATATTGAGATAGCTGATGAAACTTGTCCAGAATGCAATAAAGGAGTATTACAAGTACTAGATCTACATCATGTAGTTATAGTAACTTGTGATCAGTGTGATTATAAGGAAAAACAGAAATGAAAAAACTAACTAAGAAACAAAACCTATTTCCTTGGCTTCGTCACAAGCTTCGTAGACTGTCTTATATGTGGCCTGAGAGAAAAGACACTAAGATAGCTGCCAGAGTATCTAGAGGCAAGTATGAGTGCGCACACTGCCTTATAGAGAGTATAGAGACTTTATGGGGACCAAAAGACATATCCTTAGATCATGTAAAACCTGTTGTTCCTGTAACTATAGATAAAGACAGTAAGTATATACATAGTCTATTATCTGGTGATAAAGAGGTCTTAGAGATTCTTAATTGTAAGGAAGAAGATCTACAAGATATCATAAGAACTATTATATTTGTATCTAGGTTATTTTGTAAAGCAGAGGGCTTTCAAGTACTATGCCATGAGCATCATGACATAAAAACATTCTTAGAAAATGAATTAAGAAAGAATGAAAAAAAGACTTGACAAATCCTTCGTAATATGCTATATTATATAGATGAGTAAGTTTTCAAATTTGTGGACTAAATGGTCAGAAAAAGGATTGAAGTTTCCTTTTGTAAATGACCCAGTAACGAATAAACCTTCTATAACACTGATGTTTCCTTATATAACCTTTGTAGCATCCATTATATCTTTGATACTGTTACATATCTGGCCTTCTATGATACTTGCTACTAGTACCACTATTATGTTTTGGGCAATATCCGTTATATTTTATATGATTAGAAAACTAAATAAAACTAAGATAGATTTTGCTAATAGAAGTATTGAATTAGACGCAGGAGATGAGAGTGATTAACTTTTTAAAAAATACCTTAAATAAGATAAATAATGAAGTATATATTGGGTTTATAGGACTTGTACTTTTGATGTGTTTGACGATATCTTCTGTAATGTCCCCTTCTACTACGTCACACCCTTCTACTACGTCAGAATTTTTTGATACATCAGTAATGATTGTAGATAGTAGAGGTAGATCTGGGGGATCTGGTGTTATTCTTAACTCTAGTCTCTCTGAGAGCGAAGTACTCACTAATAAGCATGTATGTTCTTTAGCAGTACGTGGTGGATACGTTATTAAAAATAATAAAAAATACTTAGTTGCTGCAATAAAAAAATACCCTATTCATGATTTATGTCTGGTTAAAGTAAGAGCGGACCTTGGAATTAAGACTAATATATTGAGGTCTCCGGTAAAAAGACATAGCAAAGCTTACATATCAGGACATCCCGCCTTATTACCCCATGTACTTACTACTGGACACTTTTCTGGAAGAGTTGTTATTAAGTTAGTAGTTGGGATAAGAGAGTGTTCATTAGATAATACAAGTAGAGAATGCAGTCGTTTTGGGACATTTAGAATCGTACAACCTTTTGAGTCTCAAGTAGTATCAGGTACTATTCTTCCTGGTAGCTCTGGTAGTGCTGTTTTTAACGAAGATGGACTAATAAGTGGACTAGTATTTGCTGGTAACGGTAGAGGACTAGGATATGCTTATATAGTACCTCAAGAATACCTTATAGATTTTATAGACAATAGAAACAAGTATAAATATGTAAACGTAACTAGAACTAACTATTCTAGATTATCTAGAAGTATATTTAACACTAAAGAAAAATGCATAGAAGGTAGTGACTTATGTAAAGATACTACAGATGATTATATTTGGAGAAGTCAATGAACTATGTTATGTATATAGTATTTGCATTAGTAGCAGCTTTTTTAGGATATAATTTCTTTAAAAAAGATGCTAATGAAGAAGATATCCAAAAAGAAATAGAGTATAAAGTTAATGATGCTCTTATGGAACAAGAACAAAAAACTAAGGAAGAGAAGCTATTAGCACTTCAAAAAAAATACGAAGAGGCCAAAAAGAAAAACGAAGGTCTTAGTAAAGAAGAAATAGAGGAGTATTGGAATGACGAAGATTCTTAGTTTTATATTATGCATATTTTTATCTGTTCCAGCATTTGGAAAATGTGATAAACCTGTTTCTTATTTAAGTAAAGGATCTACAGTATCCTGTACAGGGTATTTATTTTCTCCAGAAAAAGAATTAGAAGTTCGATTAAAAGTAGAAAAATACAACTTTCTAGAAGAGTATTCAAAAACTCAACAAGACATCAATGAGATTCTTAGTAAGAGGTTAACCGATAGTCAAGAATATAACCAATATCTTTCTAAGAGACTAAAAGAAGAAAGAGGTTCTAAATTCTGGCGTACTACACTATACTTCGGGTTAGGTGTACTAGTCACTGGGTTAATCGCATCTAATGTCGGAAAATAGTACAGACTTAAGCAAGCTTCTCGAAATAGCGAAGACTCCCACAAAAGAAAAAATAAAGCCTATAACAGACTACTCTGAGGCATATCAGTTTATCCTAGATTTTAAAATAGAGCAAGGAAAACATGAAGTCCCTGCTTATGTCCTATATACCTTATATTCCGAATGGAAAAAAAAGAAATTAGTATCTAAAGTTAGATTTTATAGAGACTTCCAACAGTACTTTATAAAAAAGAAAAAATCTGCTGGAGCATTCTACTTACTAAATTACTCAGCAATAGATTTACAAAAGATAGTAGGAGATAGAGTTAATGGCTAAAAAAAAGAAGTCACAAAGATCCAAAGAAAAGTACCCACAATTTAATCCTAGATACTCTCCACGAGTTAGAGCAGAATATGTAGACTATGAAAAGTTTGCTAAGAATTTACCTGAAGATGAGTTTGTAGAGCTTCCTAATGGTAAAAAGGTGTCTGTAAAAGAGTGGTATCATAAATTTGTTAGCGAATATGATGGAGCTTCCTTAGACTTTAAGGACTTGTCTAATAACATACATAATACTGAGGAACTTAAAAAAGAATGTACTGATCGTAATAATTCTAGAAATAGATGTATATACGGGGTACATAAGGCAGGTGGAAAGGTTGCTGATGACTCTAGGATTGAGAATGACTACAGACCTGCAAATATAGCAGAGACTGAAGACATCTTAATAGAGATATTAGATAAACTCTCTGAATCGGATTAATTACTAGGTGTGCCAAATCTATCAAATAGTTTTCTGAATCTACTTTTTCTTTCTTTAATTTTTTCTTTATCTTTATTTATTTCTTCAATAGTAGCCCCTGTGAAACTCTCTCTAAATTTATTCCATTTAGTTGAGTCAGGCTTTTTCTTCTTATGTTTCTTTTTATACTCTTCATATTCATCCATTATAAGACTCCTTTATACTTAGCATATATTCCTATAAGAATACCGCAAGCTCCTGCAACTTTTAATAATACATTAAATATAGATTTAGATATCTTAAAAAAAGAGTCTAAGCTTTCTACATGTTTTTTAATAGGAGCAAAGTCTTTTATTAGTTTTTCTGTTTCTACATCTATGTAAGTTTTAAGTATTTCATTTTGTTTCTTGGCTTGGTTTACACCTTCAATATGATAACTCAATTCCCCATTATATATGATTAATTGTTTTTCTACATTGTCTAGACGTTGGTCCATCTTTTCAAACTTTCTTTCTATTTTAGCATCTATTTTGTCTATTTTATCATATATTCTATCACTGTTATCTTGACTCATCTTCAACCTCTTCACCAGTCATTTCTTGTAGCTTCTTTCTATATATAGGATTTTGCATTATCCCAAATAAAACAGACTGCCTCCCTCTTCTATCTTTTTCTGCTAAACTACTTAAGTTTTGAGATAGGTATTTAGAAACATCTGATCCTTCTTGAGCTAATCTAGACACTATATTATTTAGTACTTCTGGAGAAGCATTAGTTAAAGACTCTGACACATCTCTTGTAAAATCAGCCACTGCCTTAGCACCTGATCCAGACACCGCAGCACCTTTTCTAAGGATACCTATACCGCCTCCAAACTGAGCCGCAATTTGAGATCTAAGATCTGGAGATATAGTTTTTAACTCTCTAGGATCAATACTCATTCCCAGTCTAATTTTTTCAGCTATATCAGGAGCTTCATTTTCTATTCTAGCAGCTAAATCAGGGGCAATGTCCTCTAATCCTTTAACTTGTTTAGTACCTCTTAAAGGATCGGTAAAACCTTCCATTACATCTTTTAATTTAGTTTTGTGTCTCATTTCTGGACTCTTCTCTAATAATAAATTAGCAAGAGATTCTCTAGTTCTTATTTTATCTTTAGTAGATTGAAACTTACCAGGAGCTTTTCCAGTTAAGGACTCTATTTGAGATAAGTAGTCAGACATTTTAGAATAGGACTTTGGAAGAGTCTCCACTCCTTCTTGTAAGCTTTCTTTTAAAACCTGGTCCATGTCTGCAAAAACTCTACGTTCTCCTAAGTCTTTTCCTGATGGGGCCATGTTCTTTTTTATATCTTTAAACAATTTAAAAACATCTATAGGGGAGTCAGACTCATCAAGGCCATTAGTTTCTACATAGTTATTAAGCTTTTTCATTATTTTATTTTTAGATACACTATCTGGAAGATCTTCTACTACTTCATTCAATTTAGAAATCATCTGTCTACTATTAACAGTTTTACCTTCTTCAGTAGCCTGTTGCATAAACTCACCAAGCATCTTAGATTCTTTAGAAGTTCTACTGGATAGTTCGGAAGTTATATCTCCTCCTAAATCTTTAAGCTGATTAAAATTATAAGGAATATCATCAGCTAATCTTTCTCCTTTTGAGTAAGATTTAAATATTTTACCAATATCTGTTTTACCTATAGCACCTGGAATCTTTCCTATCTGTTTTATTCCTGCTCCTGCAAGGGGAAGTGCTACACCTAAAGAACCTCCCAATGCTGCACTAGCCGCAGTATCTTTGGCCATGCCCGTAAGATCCTCAGCTTCACTCATCCCAAGACCATATAGACCGCCAAGCTTAGCAGCACCCTTACCACTTTGAATAAGATTTCTAGCTAATCCAGCACCCTTAGTTACGCCTTTAGCCATAGCCCCGCCAGGGATCATAAATCCACCAAGTAGGTTACCCGCTAAGGAAGCTTTAGGATTTTCTTCTTGTAACATAGCCATTTTATTACGTTGTACATCTCTATATTTTTTATATAAATCWWWRKSRTYNNTTGATCWGRKRMWTTMAWKKSTTNNGRGTTRWYTWNATYTYRWWSWWYAKAWYTYWKMWMWRKMRYSRNTATRYWYMWKKACMYCWNTCCTTACTAGGATCAAAAACCCCTGCTTTAGTAGCAAGATAATCACCCGTAGCTCCCGTAGCCCCCACTAGCTCATCTAAAAACCCAAAGGAGGCACTATCAGCCATTCCTGTAGTAAAGGCCTCAACACCAGAGGAAGTAGGTTTAGAGGCTTCAGGAGAAGAAGGTTGATCAGACTCTATTCCAAACTCTTCAATCTCTTCTGGACTAAACTGTTTTTCAACGTCTTCTTCAATGCCAAATTCTTTCATGTCATTAGAATCAAATCTATTCATTATTGTGATACCTTAGCGTCTGGAAATTTTTGCATAAATACATCTACTTTATCTTTATTTATTCTAAGAGATTTACCATTACCCATAGTAACTCTTACCTTATTAGACTGTTCTTGAAGTATAATAGGTTTAGAAGCTTCTAAAGATAGTAAAGATCTTAAAGAATCATCTGTAGCATGGGGAATTCTTTGCTTTAATCTTCTAGAGTGGTAATTTCCTCTTATGTTCATAGCCTTTTCTAAGTTTACAGTTGCTATTTTAATAAGACCTCTAAACTGATCTTTGTCTCTTTCTGTCATACGGCCAGTAGCTTGAAGCTTAGTAAAACGCTCCAAAGCTCCTAGAAAAGATTGATCACCACTAAAGGCCTCTACATCTTTATCTGTCATAACTCCGACTTCTTTACCAACAGACCTAGCTAGTTGTCTTTTAATGGCGGGAATAGCAGCAGAGATGTCAGCATCAACTAGTTCTCCAATATTAGCTAAAATATCTCCGAACTCTCTAGAATCTTCAACATCTTTCATGTATTGAGTTTCTATACTTTTTAATTCTTTTCTTTGGTTAGGATTTAACATTTCAAATGTAAAATCTATAGGTTCTTGATCTTTGGAAGCTTTTGTTTTAGTATCTTCTAAAGCCAGAGAACCAACCACACCTACTCCAGGACGGACTTCTATAATCTCTCCTGTTTTAGGATCAGTTATTGTTTTAACATAATTTCTTATTAAAGATCCTGGATCTTCTATTTTTTGTCCGTTTAAAGAATTTAAATAGATACCAGATCCTTTATTAAAGTGTACAGGGTCTCCACTAGTTGTCATATATTGACTTTGCTGAAAAAGAGAGCTTCCGCTCTTTTTGCTACCTTTAGCTTTTAATTCTAGAAGCTTTTGTAAGTAACTAACCGGAACATCTTCTGATATTTCTAAATTAGGTTGTTGGTGTTTTAAAAGATTCCTATATAACTTAGCTCCTGCTTTATCTCCCTTAGTACTTTTTTCTTGTTTTTCTGCTTGCATAATATCTTTAAGATTAGAAACAGGAGAATTAGCTAAAGTTTCTAAAAGTTTATGAGCACCAGCCGAATTACCTTGGGCACCTCTAAGAAAAGCAAGACTTCCTAGATTCATTCTTTGATCTTTTTGAGCCTTCTCTAATCTACTAGCTGCACTTTGAGGCTGGTTTTTCATTTTTAAATACTTTTGTAAAGGACCTTCTACTACTTGGGGATTAGCAGATGATACTAAAGGAACACCCTGTTCTGCAGCAGTAGTAAAAGATTCAGATAAGTCTTCAGGAGTGTCTTCTAAAGAAATAGCATTTAATTCTTGTTCTTTTGGATCTGCTATATCATTAAAGGACGAGTTCTTTAAGTTTTCTATTTCTTCCATCATATTTATATCTTCATTTTTCATAAATGATCTCTCTTCGATACCTTCTGTATCTATTCCAGCTTTTTCTAAAACCTTTTTAAGTTCTTTTAATTTAATATCTAAAACACCTTTTTGGCCAGCTTCAGATTCATATAAGGTTTTATATCCCTTTTTATTTAAAAAACTTTGTATTCTTTTAAGCTCTTCTTCTCCGTAATCAGCAGAGGACATATCAACTTTTTGTCCTTGTATATGAGGAGATTGAAAACCTGCAAAATCTTTTCTAATCCTAGATATCCTATCTATAACTTCCTGCATCTTATCGGACTGTATTTTATCTTTTAATAACGCCTGAGATTTAGACCTCCAATTTTGCCCTTTCTTATAAGCAGGATGAGTTGGGTTACTTTTGGTTAAAGAAGGAAACTGTATATTATCAGGAGATTCTCCTCTTAGTAATATTCTATCTAAAGTTTGTTGAGCTTCAGGTGGATATAAGTCTAAACCTTCCCTCTTTTTTCTGCTACTAAGTATATCTCTAGTTTTATCTGTGCCTCTTCTACCTGACGATATTATTGCATTATTAAGCCCATACTCCTGTAGATCCCTCTTAAACTGATCCATATCTCCAGCTAAGTTTAAATCTACATTTTTTGTTTGGGGTTTAAAGAATATATCGTCCATTACATTCCCATGCCGCCCATACCGCCAGCCATGTCTCCAAAAGAATCTGCCATTTCTTTAGTTCTTTCAGCTCTAGCATATCCTATTTGTTGTGTATTTCCTGCATTAGAATTTTGTTGTCCAGTAATAGGAGCTTGTCTAGTCATTTCATTTTGAAAACGCTGTTGATATAGACCTTTATTAACATCTTGTTCTCTGTTCCTTATATTAGCTCTTTGATTTTCTATAGCTTGTCTATTAGCTAAATTTTGTTGCTGAGATTGATTTTGACTTGATACATTTCTTTGACCAACATTCTGTTGATTAGCTACATTAAACTTACTAATAACATCTTTAGCTCTCGCAATATCAGACTGTTCTCCAACATCTTGAGATCTCATTGTAGTAGCCATGTTACCTTGATTCATTAATGCTTGTAGTGCTCTTTGTTGCGCTTGTTGTGCAATAGTGAGGCCTTCTTGAGAAGATCTATCGGCACTAGATTGAGCAGACTTTAACCTAGCAATAAGTTCAGCACCTGATCCACCTTGTCCTCTTTGTTGCATTTGTTGTAAGATTTGTCCCTGCTTAGCTTGATCTTGAGCAGCACTTTGTCTTCTGATTTGTTCTAATGCACCTAAGTCAGCAGTAGACAACCCACCATCAGCTAATCCAGCAAGTTGTTCTAAGGCAGAATATTGAGAAGACGCTAATCTAGGATCTACAGCTACATCTTCCATAGCAGAAGCACCAAGCCCTAAAGCTTGTTCCATTTCAGGATTATACTCTCCTACCATTTCAGGAACTAGGTAGTTTCTATTCATTAGTTCTATATCTGGAACTTCTATTTGCATTAATTGTTGTAATGCTAAGTTTCTTAAGTTTTGAGCTTCGGTTTCTCCTTGACCAGCTTGTTGACCAGCCATCATCTGTCCGCCCATAGAAGCTATTCCGCCTACTATATTTCCAACCATCTAAAATCCTTATTGTACATTGAATTGTCCACCAGTTTCAATATCTTGTTCTGGGGTAACATTTATTTTCTGTCCTCGCAACTTATCATATACTTCTAAATACTTTTGAAGTTGAGGTAACATTTGAGCAGCAGCATAAGAGCCATCTCCACCTTGAGAGGTAGCAATAGCACTATCTACAGCATTTTGTAGTTGATCTCTTGAAGTAAAATCATCTAGATTTTCAGCTCCTACATTAAGAGTAGGGAGTCTCATTGCCCCACCGCCAACAGCTTCTGATCCGTATAAATATCTTAAATCATCTTGTAATGTAGTTCCTCTTTCTAACAATGAAGTCATGTCCTCATCAGTTACATTATGACCTAAGTCAATCATACCTTGTTTTCCTATAATATCATATATGTTTTTATCAAAAAATCTATCATCATAAGAAGTCATGCTATCTTGAATAGCATTTTGAAACTCATCACCTTGGAACCCTATTAAACTACCTTCTTTTTCTCCCAAATATTGAGAACTAGAGTCTATTCCAGCAAGTTGTTGTAGTCCGCCTAATTGAGTTTGTTGTTGTTGATTTATTACATCAGCCATAGTAACATCAGAATCTCCTGCTTGTATTCTATCGGCCCAGGCACTAAGATCTAAATCTCCTACTTGAGTATCATTAGTTATTCCTAACTGATCAGCTATGTCTTGAGATAAAGTTCTTTGTTTTAATTGTTCTTGTGCTCTACCAACAGTATCAGTCATAGATTGTTGATAGTTTTGTTGTTGTTGGGCTAATTGAGAATATATATCTCCAAATGCTCCAGCACCTTGATCATCAAATCCACCTAATGTATCGGAAACAGATTGTTGAGCGGAAAGTGTTTGATCTTGTATATCTTGAACACCTTGTCCATATGTATCTTGAAATTGATCATATTGACCTTGTGCAGACTCAACTTGACTACCTAGTTGGTTTTGAAGTTGGTTAAGTTGTCCACCGCCCTCAGCCTGTAGGAATAATTGATCTAGTCTTCTTTGTCCTAGTCCATAATCAGATCCAGGACGACCTCCACCATAGGCACTTCTTAAAAGATTGAATCTTCCTGTTTCTGTTTTAGATTGATCAGCTAAATTTTGAAGATTACCAATACCAGATTCAGCAACATTTTGATACTGCTGTCCTTGTTGTTGTATATTTTGTAGATCATTTTGACCTGTTCTTAATTGAGTATAGTCTTCTAGATTATTTTGAGCTAAATCTTGAGCTTGACCTTGTTGTACCTGTTGATTATATCCTGAAACCTTAGATAGCCTATCTCTTTCCGCTTGTATATTTTGACCTATATCACTAGCTTGATCAGCACTTTTTTGTACTTTACCGGCTTCTCTTCCAGCCATAGACTGAATACCTCCAGCTAGACGTTCTCCAGCTCCGGTATTAGCATTTAGATATTTTTGAAGATTCATAAAACGACCAGAGCCTTTTCTTTCTGGGGCTTTATATTGAGCACTAGAAGTAGCTGCGCCACCTCCACCTTGCCCGCCAGAACCAGAACTGTCAGATCCAGTAGAAAGCTGCTGAGAGCTTAAATCAGTCTGTTCCTGCTCTTCTTGGTTAGTATCGTCTTGTTCTTGTATAGWTGCCATTAAAAAGTCTCCTATATATACTTGTTAACTACCTATTATTAGTAGGGTTAATTGATATGTACTATCGGCTTGTAATCCTGAAATATTTTGAACACTTACAGTAGTACTGTTAATAATCCCAATGTTTACAAAGGGTTGCGAGATAGGGAATATATTTGGGTCATTTACATTAGAAGCACTAATACACAAGACTCCCGCAGGCTTGCTTTTTAGGTTAGTTTTAATATTAGGAGCATTAATAACAGTCCCTGAAGAATCTAAAGAAATATTATAGCTTACTACCTGTTGATTTAAGTTATTAAAATCTACATTTTTATTAAGAACAGAGATAACTTGTTCCATAAAAGTGTTTACAGAATAAGCTACTCTTTCCATCATAGGCTGATATTCAGAATCAAAGTCCTCTTTTCTAAGTCGTTTTATATCTGGAACTCTTCCCATTATCTATATCCTCTAGGACTAATCATCCTGTAAGTAAGAGACATTCCTAATAAAGAATATTTCTCAAACGCAACCCCATGTTCAAATCTAGGGATTATATACCTACATCTTTGTTTTTGTAAAGGTATTAAAGTTCTAAGGGGTCTAGCAGAGCTAAGGCCTCCCCAATTTTGTTGGCCCCAATTAAACTGCCCCCAATCACCAATACCGGCTCCTCCAAATAATATCTCATCAAAGGATGGACTATCATCGGTGGAATAAGAGACAACCGCTCTTGTAAAATTATTATTTTCAAAAATAACTGTACCAGATCTAACATGTTTAGTCATAGAAACATCTTGGAATATTACTGGAGACCATGTTACTTTGCTTTTTATTGATTTATAAACAGTACTAATTCCTGCAATAAAAGGTACAGCGGTATTAGTAGTTACTATAGTATTATTTGTATCTATAGAATTTACAATCCCTTCTTGATCGACAGTATCAGTTGATCTAGGATAGTCTGTAAAGAATACAGAAGTGGATTTTTCTAATTTTTCAGCAATGTCATTAAATTCTGATTGCATTATAGAAAAGCTAGTAGATCCTGAAAAGTTATAATCTGAAGATATTGTATGGTTATTAGATCCTCCAGAAGATAGATCAATAGCTAATCCCCCCTCTGTAAGAGATAGTTGGAAGGTATTAGTAGTAGAATTTATTATATAGTATTTAGTATTAACAGATAACCCTCCAGGAAGATCTCCAGGACTAGTATCATTAGTAAAATACACTAATTTTTTATCTATAAAACCGTGACTAGATATTGTTATTACATCAGCAACAGTATTAACATCTCCACTAACAAATCCTTTAGTTATTTGGGAAGTATCGTCTATATTTAACTTAATAACAAGCTCACTCATTTTAGTAGTAAAGTCGTCCCCAACAACTGCTTCTTGAGTAGAAAAATAATCAGAGGGCATAGAAGGATCTAGATCTATTTTATTTAATAATCTGTTAAACTGGGAAATAGTTAAATATTGTTGCTGTAATATAATATCCCCTTCTTCAACATTAGCAATACTAGATATTTTAACACTAGTACCAGTAACATTATCAGCAATTATAGATATATCATATTGTCTATCTGCGTAGTCCGTTCTTGTTCTAGACTTACGTTCTCTTTCTATAAAATTAGAATCCCCTGCTCCAATGAATAACTTATCATTATCCTTATTAACAATGCCTGAAGTAGCAGAGACATCCCAACGGGTCCAACTATTAGTAAAGGAATTATATCTAAAACATTGGGTAGCTACCGTATCATTTTCATTAGTAACGGTCCATAGTAAATAAGACCTATCTGTTTCATATGCTACTGCAAAAGAAGCATCTCTAAAATTAAAACCATCACGAGTTATACTTAGTAGTTTATCTTCTATAGGCCTAGATATAACATTAACCCCAGTATCACTAACTGTTATAACTCCTTGAGTAGAAAACCCATATACTAGATTGTTTAAAACAACTGCAGTATCAGGAGACTGTAAAACAGCAGAACTATCAAAGGAAGATACCTGAAAAGGTGCTATATCCCCAGTAAGTCTATATATAGCGTCCTCTTTAAAAATAAATAAACTATCTCTTAAAGATATGATTCTTTGTATTTCCTCATCCTTAGGACCTATATCTATATAGTTTACTAAAGGAACAGCCTCTGGTTGTTGGTACTTAGAAAAATAAACTCTATTTGGTCTTCTTTCATTTTCTGATTTTATAGTAGTTCCTGATGTAGGAAAAGAGGGGTTAAACTGGTCTCCCGTAGTAGTACTATCAGCAGTAATATAAAACTCATTTCCAGTAACATCTTTATGTTCTAATAATATCTGTCCAGGAACATCATTCACTCCTGAAAGATAAAAAGCTGTAACCCTCTTAGAAGGATCAGCATTTATCACTTTTACTAAAGATCTAGCAGCTTGGTCAATTTGTTGAGCAACACTTGGACCATTTTGATTTATACCTGGAACTTTTGGTAAGAATACTTTCTGGGTAGAAGTATCTTCCCCAATACCGTTACTATTTCTGGATATGCTAAAACCAGATGCAATATTATCTGTTTCTGTAATAGTAACTTCTCCGTTGTTAGAGTTTTCAATAGTTAAAACTCCGGCAACTTCTACAGTATTAAAATCATTAGTAGCAGCTAATAGAGCTAGCTCAACTTCTGCAGCTACATCAGTAGCAGTATCTGGGATAGGTGCTATATCAACTTTAATACCTAATGTACCAGATAATATAGGCTCAGTAGTTGTACCTGTATCATCAAACCATATTTTATATGTTCTTAAATCTCTGGAAGAGGTTATTGTAAAGTACTTTCCATCTAGATCAGACTTCCCTCCTGGGAATGTCATAGCGGAGAAGTCTGCAATATAAGTTTCAAAGTCTCCTAAAAAGGTATATGTTCTAGAAGCTACTGTATCATCTATTGATATGAAAGACGTATTAGATACTAAGTTCTGGATACTTAATAAAGAAAAAGTAAATCGTTGTACAGTAGAGGTGTTTCCAAAAAAGGTATACCCTTTATATTCTGTTATATCTTTAGCAAAAGGAGGAGGCTCATTAGCTTGTTCTATGCCATCACCGGAAACAGGATTTGTATATAATAAAGCTCCATTTTGTCTAAAATCTTCTGGGGTAATATCATCTACAGATATAGACCCATTAGTAATGTCTGTAGCTGTAACAAACTCCTCTAGTACTAAGTACATTTCATCACCAGGATTAACCTGATCTAATGTAGCTAGGGAGGCAGAAGTAAATACTCCTGTTCTATATATTTGATAAAAGTAACTAATATTATCTACATCAGAAGGAATAGGAAAGGTTAAGTCTACAGTTCCACTATCAGTAGAACTAATATTTTCAACTACTGCTCTAGAACTAGGAGTTCCTAAAATTAAATTATCATTTATGTCGGTAATGCCCCAAACAACTCTGTAAGCAACCTTACTTAATGGAAGTAAAAATCCGCCTGAACCATAATCAGGAGTAGCTGTTACATCTAGAGATTTAACTCCTCCAGATTGAGATATAAAACCAGAGGTAGTTGAAAAATCAGCAGAAGTTCTTGCAGATATTTTTTTAATACCTTCACTACTTGTAAAATATAAGTTACCGTTTGCTTCTATAGATTTAATACGAATACCAGGATCTGTTTCCGTATAGATGCCATCAAAGTCTAAAAAAGTACCTTGGCCATCAGAGTCAAATCCTAACTTACTATCATAATGAAATAGTATTTGATCTTTATATTCTATTAATTGTTTTGCCCTGTCAGTTGACACACCAAAAGAAGTCCCATACTGGGTTAATCCTCTTCTTGGTTCTATAATACTATTTCTATCAATAACAACATTCAATGCTTCTATCAAAGCACCAGGAGGATCTTSWKATMMWTMRWWAWAKMATKYRWATWRKYCRCSANCWYTKMRTYGMACAKACWNGCWWTMWTMANTSYTWAAGTTYCWNNNCYWWMNTWTMTAAAMCAGSKCTYRRNGWCMSWYRYMWATWAASKMMWYTKYWWKGSNNCYMWKSYASKCKAKNGKCKAYAASMTTYGKNTGYYWNAKCKKCSAWYWYSNTTMATTKCTNTNNRTTRSCMWWRYTTWSAYSTKYWKYRTSKYYTMWTKSSKSTAKKYAWYWAKSARYKRSYSWATGNGCAARTWMNNAASATGANANKWKSSWKWRRNGWTCYRAGGMAYCNCAYRKWYRTANTCWWNATTYATRYAAWCNNTMCAATWSNTRMAKAWWCAGGNAAWAWCWKMTRTNTGMAMRWGTTAGMWMNNTKKYRTKRKRSWRYTWWSAGNAKGRNGMMTGKMNTTSTTTAKMKWMGGRTNNAAAMRKWGRTSTANGCTTKNTRTAAWATNNCGYAKKYKWTRTTWGNAKTWMWWKSRYTWSSMASTTYWSAWNCWRAKATAASYSCGKTARWNNTMTWYTYATNAWWTGYNAKRGTANNAGCTTKGNCWYMTGKYASTNGTTYAKTNGRYMTARAAWAMKMWYTKWWAWAYAGNTKWTYYASYRSTTMWSKCATTWMTCTYAGSKARRMGTWYTWNNTTWRRKWATWWWCKAWRTARWRMGCNTACATTCTATTTGTAGAATAAGTTCCCTGATATACAGAAATATCTTGAATATGTACTCTAGTCATTTCAAATATGTTACCATTAGAGTCTTTAAAGCCCACGTCTCGTAGTTTGTTTCCTATTGCTCTCGCAGGAATACTGTATCTAGAAACATTTGATTCTAAAGGAACGTCTTCTGTTACTAAAAAATAATCTTCATGCAATCGTAAAATGGAAGGTAAGATACCCATACTAATTTCTTCATTAGCAAAAGCTAAAAAATCATCGTCTGTAAAGGTACTCTGACTTGTAGGTATCATTGCTCTTCTTTTTACACTTGCAATTAATGTTGATGATGTAAAAAATTGAGCCATTATCTATCCTTGTTTTTATTCTTGTCTTCGTCATCCTCTTCGTCTTCTTCATCCATGTACTCTTCATCGTCCATGTCGTCATAAGACATATCATCTTCTTCTGTCATAGTTACTAAATCTTGAGGTAGACCTTCTATTAAATCTTCAGCTTGATCTAGACCTTGTAAAAGACCTTCAGGATCTTGAGCTGATACAGTTAATTCCTGCATGCCACTAGCAACATCTTTGCCAGACTCTTGCATAGCCATTTCAAAAAGCTCTTTAAGAACTTCCATTTTAGCCTGTTTTTGCATTTCAGACATTTCCATGCTTTTTTCAGGTTTAGGTTGGATCATTTCCATAATATCCATTTTATTCTTCATATAAATACTCCTAGTAATTCATATATACTTGTTAAATCATTAAAGAAACTAAAGAAATAGCAAAAACTACTCCTAAAGAAATTTTCATAAGCTTAATAGTTTTATTCCTTATATTATTGTCTACATCTATAGATAATAATAGATTATCATATTTTTCTGTTATATTTACCATATCAGAATTTGTATTCTCTGTTAAATGCCTAATTCTTTCTAAAGCAATATTATAAGAATCTCCACAATAGGATATAGAATCTTCTAATTCTTGGCACTTTTTATCGGTATAGTCGTTTAACTGTTTAATGTCCTTAGAAAAGTCTTTACATACACAAACATTGACTTCTTTTTCTATTACAGTATTAATATAGACAGGTACTTCTTTTTCCACTACAATTTCTACGGTCTTATTTTCTGGGAACACTTCCCCTGCATTTATAGGAAGACCTGAACTTTTAGAGGTATCCCAGGCACCAAACTTCATTTTACCCATATTATACTCCCTTTAATATAGCAATAACTTTATTACCTAAAGTATCTACTATACGGGCTCTCATAGCCATTACATAATGATCATCAGAAGACAGAGAAGCCCCTGTAGAGCCTGTAAGGACTATATGTATATGGGAATTCATCCAAAAATTACCCTCCTTCTCAGGACTTATTTGGACGGTTATAGAGCCTGTTTCAGATGTCTTAGATTGAATGTATAATTTAATCTTAGAATAGGAGCTAATGTCCAATTCCATACCTTCCTCTAGTTCAATAGACATACATCTAGCTTGTGTTTGTACGCTATCTCCGTCATCGGCATCTAACTCAATACTTAAGTCAGTGTCTATAATCTTGACCTTTTTTGATCCACTAGATTCATCATGCTCATGTTGAGCTATTTGATTAGGGTCTTTTTTACTTTTCATTATTATTCCTTATATAGAAAGAGTAATTACTCTAAATTTAATTTCACCGGAAGTAAATCCTGCATAAGTTGAACTAGTATATCGTACTTGTCCAGATGTTGTTATATCAAAATCAATTAAAGAATCATCGCCCATAAATTCTCTACTCATTTCCCAAGTAGACCCCTTTTGTATCATTTCAAACTCGCCTTTTTCATATAAATTTGCAGTAGCATCTATTACTATAGTATACTCAACAACTGCTCCACGAGTAACCCCATTAGCTAATAATAAGCCTGTAATATTTGTATTAGTTTGAGACTGGACTAAAGCAAAGGAAGTTTCATTTACATCTCCAGAAACATAGTTTGCTCCTTGGGTCCATTCAGCCTTACCCGTATCATTTGTAGAGCGTAGGATATGTCCGACAGTGCCCTCTGTACCATCAACAACATAAACTCCACCTGTTCCATTTAAGAATATATTTCCACCACTATTAATATTTAAATTAGTAACACCTGACCCAGATGATAAATTTTTAGTATATGTAGTAAGAAACTGAGAAGAGCTGCTCCCTAAAGATCTAAACAAATCGTCAGGGACAAGATTTAAACTTAAGATTACTCTGGTACCGTTAGTAAATCCAAGAGCAAACTGACCATTAGCATATATATTATCAACATGAGCTTCACCAAAAGCAGCTCCAGATTCTCCTAGATCAATAGTTCCATCTGCATTAGGGATAAGATGCTGGTTAATAGCAGTAGGAGATGTCAGATTTGCAAGATCTCTATCAGCTTTCCCATCTATTTGTGTTTGTATAGAACTAGTTACTCCATCAAGAGTTTCATATTCAGAGTTACTAACTGATCCATCTGCTATCTTAGCTGCATTTATAGCTGCTAATGCCTTTATATTATCATCTTCTATATTAGAAACAGCATTACTATCTACATCAATCGTTTTATTAGTTAAAGTCTGAGAGTCAGTAGTACCTACAACATCTCCAGTAACTCCATGTACTCCGCTAGAAGGATTATCTACTTCATCACCATGTCTAAAATTACTGAAAGTATTATCATCAGCATCAAAAGTTTTATTTGTAAGAGTCTGAGAAAAGTCCTCTAATACAAAAATATCATCGGAAGAAGAATCAGGAATAGTAAAGGTAGAGTTATTTCCCGATTCTCTTACAAAACTATCAGCACTGGAACCTGTTATTAAATTTGTAGTAGATTTTAAATTTTTATTTGTAATAATTTGAGAATGGCTTACTGTAAGAATCTCTCGTTCATCCCCAAGATCTCCAAGTTTCATTCTAGAGGTAGTAGAAGAGTCGTATCCTATAACCACATCTGTAGCATCAGACATTTCTATAGTAAGTCCTGCATCATTTAAATTAGCGGAAGCTTGAGTGCCTCCATTATTTATTGTAATATTAGCATCAGCTACATCAAGAGTAGTACTATTTACTGTAGTAGTTGTTCCATTAACGGTAAGATCTCCTGTAATGGTAACATCATCATCAAAGGTCTTATCTCCTGAAAAGTTTTGAGCACCAATAGATACTCCACCAGGAGTTGTAGAACTTGCAGCATGTAGATTAATTCTATAGTCATTTATATTAGAGGACTGTACAGTATCTATGGTTATGCCATTAGAGTCTGTAGAAGTAGTAAACTGAACTAAGTTTAATCTTTGACTGTGCCATTCATCAGACCCAGAATCATATTCAAATACTAACTCTTCATCTAATACAACAGCCATAGCACCATCAGCAACTCCAGAAGGAAGATCGCCTCTTGTTGCTACAGGAGAAAGCCAGTAAGGAGAGTCTCCTCCTACTTCATCAAGCGTACCTGTAAAAACATTAAACTTAAAACTCACTATTAACTCCTTGTGATAGTTTCTATTCTATTTGAACTATCATAGGTTAATAAGAGAGATGCTACTGTAGTACCCGAAGCACCGGATGTCTTATAAGATACAGTTTCTATTTCTCCAGCACCATCTCCAGCTACTACATAAGTAAGTGCAATATAGTCATACTCTTCGGGAACTAGTTGCCCTAGATCAAGGGTTCTATGAGCTTGTTTATCATCATCAAACCCATATTGAAGAGTTTGATTCCCATCTAATTTACTTACTGGTTTATTAGGCATACTAAACTCCTACTAACTGACCATAATTTGGATCAGCGTCTATAAGAGTCTGGTCTACTTCAAAATCATGTCTTATAATGATTTCAGAAGACCCTTCTTCATATACTGGTATTTTTTTAATATAAGGCTCATCTTGTCTACTAATATCAGAAGGTAGTTCTCCTAAGCAATCACTAGGATTATATCCTGTTGCACTAATTACTGTAAGTTTATTATCTATTTCAATTACGTATCGTTTACTCATTATTTAACCCTTTCTGCAGATAACCTGATACCGGGATAAGTTCCAAAATCACCTCTTAGAGACAGTAATGAAGCTGTAGTATACCCGCTAAAGTTTAGACCTCTTATATGAATATATACGTTTTCTGGAGAAGTTACTATATGTCTTTTACAAGTAAGTCTAGATTTCTGCCAGCTCTTTTCTACATCATTACCATTTCCATTTATTAATTCACTATAAAATATATCTGTACCAGGAGTAGTGCTTGTTGATAATGCTACTTCCACAGTCCCTCTACCTACCGTAGTATAAAAACTTATATAATTTCTAAGCTCAAGATCCCATGTTCCTGTAGAAAGGGGAAGAGTTATTGCAGCAGTAGGTAAGTACCAGGTCCCAGAGTTCCCAGTTACATCATGTTGTCCGCTATTTAAAACTTCTAAATATTCTACATTGGGATTAGCAACTCCATAAGAAGTAAAATCTGGTAATGATTTTACTTCTATATATTGTCCTGTTGTAGGAAAATTATATGTATCTCCATTTACTGATTCACTGTGCAATATATCAAGTATATGATTTTTTTCCATATATACTATTGTATTTATGTCTTGGTTTAAAGTTGAATTAGCAGCAACCTGTCTAGAAGAGTCATCTTGAGCATGAGAAGCTCCTTCCACTCTCACCACCATTGACACAGAGTTTATATTTGCACTATTCGTATGTAGAACAGAATTAACACTATAATACCCTGTACGAGGTGCTTTAAACTGCCAGCTAGCCCCAGTAGTAACTGCGTTATGAGTATCTATGTCTTTAGTGCTAAAATCGAAAACAGCAGGAGCATTTGGTACTGCGGCTGAAGATGCTGCTGTATACCTTGCTATAATAGTTTGCTGTGTAAGTTTAGTATTAGAAACAATATTAGTTAAGTCTTCCACCGCATAACTAAGGCCTACTAAATTAGTAGTTGAAGTTTGCGAAGAAAGAGTTCCTGCCCAATTTCTAAACTGAAAGGTTAAAGCTCCGTCAGCATGAATAAACATATAAGTAACTGAGGACACACTCATGGTAGGGAGGTTAATAACTCCTACTGTAGGCAGTGCCCAATCAGGTATCAATCCTGATACACTATTTACATTTGAGCTTGATGCAAATGTTGGATCTGTTACACCAGTAACGGTGACTATGTTCCCTACTCTTGAAATAGAAAGGGACCCTCCAGTAAAGTCTCCACTACCGGCTAGATTAATAATTTCTGTTCTTTGATAAGTAGTTCCTACAAATTCTTCAGGACGAAGATCAACAGAATCGTATATCATTAAACTAGATAAAGCATTTGTACTTGCTACATGAATTAAAAGTCTATAGTTTAAAGAATCTGTAGCATTAAAAAATCCTATAAAGGTTGCACCATCTCCTTCATGTCTAAGTATATCTCCATCGTCATCATTTTCAATGGCTCCTAACAATACAGAATTATCTACGTCATAAACAAAGACTTTAAAATCCCCATTAACATAGTTATTTGATCCTGGATTTTTCATGCTATAATTAAAAGAAGCTTGGAGCCTCTTTCCTTTATCTACAGGATCTATAGTTTCTAATCCTACATGTACACCTTCACCTTGTCCATTAGAGGCATTTTTAACCATAGCAAAGGAGGCTATGCCTCTTAGTATATCGGATGCTAAAACTGTTCTAGTTAAGTTTAGAGATGCACCAGCAGCTCCTGTACCATCTACAGGTTCTGAAACTGCACCATCATCATATAGAGTATGATCGCTAGTATCCGTTTCTGCCCCTGGATTTTTTACATAATTAAGAGAGGAATCTCCACTAGTAATTTGATTTAACTTAGTCCCATCATCATATACAAGAGTTTCTAAGTCAGTGTCATATAAAAGAGTAGCCTCTTTTCTTGTTAAAGCTCCCAAAGTAGAAGTGTCTCCTTTAGGAAGAGTTATTCTATTTGCATTGGAAGCAGTCTCTCCATCAATATCTTTATTAGTAATAACTTGTGGTATAGTTTGAAGTACTATACTATCTACAGAAGTATGATCAGGTATTAATACTTGGTTTTGGTTTCCACCAAGTCTTGTAAAGCCATTAGCAGATGCAGTATCAATATTGTTAGTGGCATCGGACATATCTTTATTAGTAATAGTCTGGGAACTAGACACGTCTACTACTTCAACTTCAGAACCCAAAGCTCCTATTTTAAATTTAGAAGTAAGAGCATCTTCATAAACTATAGATCCATCTGTACTAGATCTTTCAACTGTAAGGCCTGCACCTTCAGAAGAGATATCATTTCCATTATTATTTACTGTAATATTAGCATCAGTAACGTCTAAGTTTGTAGTATTAATAGTAGTAGTTGTTCCATTGACTGTAAGGTCTCCACCAACAACAAGATCATTAACTCCTGTAATATTGTCAGAATCATCTACAATAATTCCTGAAGTTTGGACATCGTTAGAGTTTACTCCATCAAATCTAGGAACAGCGTTATCTAAATGAGTTCCTGGTCCATCTATTTTATTAGTTTCAATAGTATCTATTCTACCTTCAACCTCATCTACAGCAGCTTGAGTATCTGTGGCAGTAAGACTAGAGGCAGAGTTATCATAAACAATATCGGACGCATCAGCACTAAGAGTATTAGATCCTGAAGCAGAAGTAGCGTCTATAGTTTTATTAGTTAATGTTTGAGTATCAGTATCACCTACAACAGATCCAGTAGGAACAGCTTTTCCAGAAACTAAAGCTCCGGTAGCATCTCTTTCTACAAACTTATCAGCATCTGCTAATTCTGTTTTAAGAGAAGTAATACCTATATCAGAAAATGTATTATCATCTCCATCCATAGATTTATTAGTTAGTGTTTGGGATTGATCTTCACTTACTAAAGTTCTAACTGCACTTTCTATATAAGATTTTAATCTATTAGAAGTAGAGTTACTCCATAATGATCCTTCTTGGTTATCTGTAGGATCTGAAGTATTTCCTCTTAGTAAAATACCTTTTACAAAACGCTTAAAAACATTTGCCATTTTTTACCCTTTTATTGTGAGAGGGTTCTGGCTTTAAACTTAAGAACCCCTGAATAATTTGTTGAATCTATGTCTGTAGAAGTATATTGGAATTGACCAACATCTGTTACGGAAAAAGTAATACCTGAATCTTCCGAAGAGTCTTGTACTAATAACCATTTATTTCCTGCAGAAGCAGAATTGTCATAAATCATCATAAGTACGCCCGTTTCAGCATTTCCACTAGGATTTGCATCAGACACTCTATAAGAAGAGTATTCTATAATAACTGCTCTAACTGTCCCAGTATCAAATGCTAAACCTACAATATCTTCAGCAACAGAGATATCATTTGCTACGTTAAACGTAGTCTCTAGTAAGTCTCCAGGTCCTAAAAGTGAATTTAGTACTTTAGACACTTCTACTAAATAGGCGGTAGTATCATCTCCCCAACCTGGATCTTCTCCTGGAGAAGGGATCTTAAAACTCGTGTTATTAATTACAACTGTTATTGACATTTATAACCTTTATTTTCATAAGTTAAATCAAACTTGTTCCATTTAAATGAATTTTCACTAATAGTTAAATATTGTAAATTACAAGGTACATGTAACCCACAAACTATATCTGACTTTAAAGGTATTATATGGTCTACAGAATAACCTTTAGGACAGTTTTTATATATGGTTTTAAGGGCAACAGTGTCTACCCAAGAAGGCATAGCATTTTTTAAAATAGCATTTCTTTTTGCTTGAGCAAATCTATGGTACCCTGTTTTATCTCTATACTCTTTTTTATATAAACAAATAGAAGCTTTATTAGCTATCCTCCATTTTTTAGAGTAATCTTTTATCTTCTCATAGTTCTTTTTAATGTATTCTGATTTTTGACAAGAGGAGCATTGAGTATGGTTTTTATACCATCTAGAACTGTTAACACTACTACAATCCCAGCACATAGGATTTTTCTTAAGCTCTAATTTAATTGCTCTTTCTGATAGTACTTTAGGAGTGTTTTTTAGGTCTCTTCTATGACACTTTCTACATACAGATTTACTATAATACCATCTCTGAGACATAGTATCTTCACAACTCTTACAATTTCCTCTAATATATGGGTGTTTGGTCAAAAAGACCTCCTATATATACTTGTTAAACGCTTGACAATACAGATAGAATGTGGTATTATGGGCTATGATTATATTTATACTATTGTTAATAGGATTTTTTCTATTTTTTCGTCCTAAAGTGTCTATGTCTGTTTTAAGAGACAATCCTTCTAAGAAACCTTTATGTCCTCCTCATACATGGACATATAAGAACTTAGGAGATGAGAACGAATACATGGTATGTGAGACATGTAAAATGTTGCCAGGAGGTCAGTTTGAAGAAAATAATTCTTAGTATGTTATTGATTTTGTTCAGTTTTTCAGTAAATGCTATTAGTTTTAAGACTGAGAGAATAGAAAAAGAGTATAGAAAATTAGAAACTAAAAATAAGACATTAACTAATGTATTAGGAAAAATAGATGCTTTATATACTATATCTGGAAGAACCAGTTTGTATATTACTGAGGTTTTTAGAACAAAGAAAGAACAAAAAGATATATATGGAAATAATAAGAAAGTATCTCCTCATGAGTTATGGGATGCAGTAGATATTAGAACAAATGATTTATCTGTAGAACAAGTAAAGATATTAAAAAAAGATATTACTGACTTATTTAATATATTTGGAAATAACATATATAAAATTACGGCTATTTATCATGATGTCGGATTAGGACCTCATATACATATTCAATTTAGGAGAAAGAAATGATGATTAGTTGTTTAGTTACTTTAGGAGCCTCCCTTATTCTTAATTTATGCAGTATTCAATTTATAATTATAAATAGTAGCGAATGTGGTAAAGGAAAAAGTTTAGTTGAATTTAAAAATAAAACACGTATTTGTATGGATAATAAATTATCTGTAGAAGCTAGGAACTTAATACTAGAGAGAAATAAGAATGACAAATGAAACTCCTAGACAATTAAAAAAGTTATTACATTTTCTTGAAGAGTTATCTGAAGAAGAGTTGAGTTTGGTGCTTGACTGTTTGGGACCTTGGACTGAGGGAGGGGGTGCTGTTCTTGAAGACTTAGAAAAAGCTAAGGAGAGGATTAAATATTGTATTATAGGATATTCTAGTCCTGTAGATAAAGATCATCCAGATGTTGCAGAGTATTGTAAGACTGATGATGATATGATTAATATATGTAGTGATTTGTTGGAGAGAGGCTTTGTTGTTGAGGTTGTGGATTTGGAGATGATATATGACTAAGTTAATAATAGCAGGAGGTAGAGACCTTAATTTATCAGTTGGGATTGTTATTAGTGTATTGGGGCTACATAATATATGTCCTGATGAAGTAGTTTGTGGAATGGCATCTGGTATAGACGCTCTAGGAAAACAGTTTGCCAATATTAAGGATATAAAAGTAATAGAGTTTCCTGCAAAGTGGAAAGAACATGGTAGAGCTGCTGGTCCTATTAGAAATAAGCAAATGGCTGAATATGGAACTGCTTTATTGTTAATATGGGATGGAGTTAGCAGAGGATCTGCTAGTATGAAAAAAGAAATGGAAAAGCTAGGTAAGCCAGTATACGAAGTTATATTAAAAGGATAAGTTTCTTAAATAAATCATTTCCAAAACCACCTAAAACCTTTATACATCCTACCTTCTTTTATAGACCTATGTACGCCTTTCCATTCAAAGATGGTATGTTTTAGCTCTTTTGAAAAATTAAACTTTATAATAGAATCTTTGTTTTGTCCATAAAAAGGAACTATTCTTTCCTTATGAAACTTTTTTATTTTATGAAGAGTGTTTTTAATAAAAAAAGTATCTGGCTCTCCTTTGTCGTAAAACCAGCATCTTTTTTGACCTGTTTTAGCTTTGTTATTTAAACAATTATATATACTAGAAAAAGAAAATCCATCTCTATTAGCACTATGCACACTTTCGTATTTATATATTTTACCACTATTAATACATACAGAAGTAACTGGTTTAAACCTAGATCTAGACCCTTCTATCATAGCTAGTATTCTTTTTCGTCTTTTTGTAGGATCTGACCACTCTTTTCTCATAGAAGCTTTTATATGCTGTCTATTACCAAAAGAAACTCCCATAGTATTATAACCTTTAGATCCTATACAATTATATATTTTTATAAAGTAGTCTTCTATTTCGTCTATATAGGACAGATTAGTAACTATAAATATAACTTCAAATTTAAAACTATCTAATCCATATTTTCTCATAGATTTATGTAGTCTGAAACCTTTTCCCTTTTTAGCATCAGATTTATGTTGATTCCACCTATACTCTACTTTAGTTTTTACAGTAGATCCTATATAGCTCTTGTTATTTTTTAAATTAGTAATTTTATAAATAAAAGCCTTTTCCATACTAATAGTATAACATATCGTCTAAGGGCTGTCAAGTACTTTACTGTCTTTTTGTATCTATATATTGTGTCTTTTATATAAAAAAAGGGAGCTTGATAGCTCCCCTTGAATCATTATAAATATTTAATATTGCTATTAGTTTACAATATCACGGATTAGTACGTTACGTCCAGGAGCATGACAGAACAATGCTTGATCTGTATACGCTCTTAGCTCATAGCCTGCTGAATTCTCAAGATCTCTAAAGAACTCATCGCCTTTACCTGGTCTACGGAATGTTACATCTGTAGAACCGATACGAACCATTTCGTCTAAACTGATAACATAAGAATAACCTTGTTTACAGTAAATAGAAGGAACGATTTCAATCATACCATTTTGTCCATGAAACTGGATAGTGCGGGCACCATTCTCAGTTTTAGAAGAACCATAAGAACTATCGTATCTACGAAGGGCAGCTTGATCGTTAAGAAGATCAGCCCATGTTCTAGGGTTGACTACAACATAAACATCACTGTCTAAGCCTTTTTCTACTGCACGAGCGATTGCGTCTTGAAGCTTATTGAAGGAAAGAGCAGCATTACTTGCGCTGTATTCGTTTCCTCTCCAAAGAGTGTACTCTGTAGCATTAATACCAAAAAGATTTCCAGTATTAGTGATGATTTTATGGATACCTGCAAATTCGTTTCCATAAGCACCTTTATGCCATATAATATCAGTAGCAATAACTCCAGATAAAGAAGATGACATAGTAATTGTTTGTGCGTCAAAATCAACAGCAGTTACTGAAGTCTCACCACGAGAAACAGTACCATCGGCAGAACGGATTTCGATAGGCATATCCTCTGCACCGGCCCAAATTCCAGGAGCCCATTCTTTAGCATCAATAGTAAGAACCGTACCAGCAACACTACCAACTGCAGCATAACCAATATCTCCATAAAGAAGTTCGATTTCTAATTTTTTAGTAACAGAACGAAGCATGTTACCAACTAAGAATTTAGTTGCTTGTTTAAAAGCCTTTGCTCCACCATCTGCAGAACGAGAAGCTGAAGCATATCCCAYAACAGAACGAAGAACAAGTTGAGTACCACGAACAGTAGCATCCTTGATCTTACCAGCAACAGGGGCGTTTAAGTTAAAAGCGTCTTCTCCAGACTGAGCAAAAGTAACACCATGCTCTTGTCCTAAGACAACTGGTTGGTGATAAAAGTTACCAACTTGTGAATCTTTCTTAGCGAAAGGGATTTTTGTAAGTAATTTGACACCATCAGGTATTAAATCTTCAAGGTCCTTTGCATAAACTTCCTTAAAGAGACCGTTTAGGGTGTCTAACGTATTAGCTGTACTAGACATATATTGTCCTCCAAATTTTTATTTATGATTATCTCTTTTTAAGATAATGCATTTCTAAGATAACTTCTGAATCATTAGCGGCAGATAAATCTTGATCAGAATCAAGAGCGATAAGAACGCGTCCTTCAGAAGTAAGTTTTTGTCCTGTAATTGCAATAGTATCACTACCAGGAGCAGTAGCTTCTACCTTTAAAAGTTCACGACACATAGGGTCGTCAATAAGTACAGAGTACTTACCAGTTGCATCAACAGGTGTTTCAGAAACCTGAGAATCAATATCTTCTACAGCATTAGCCGCAGAGGTTTGACCTTCAGCATAAATAAAAGCAACACCAGGAGCACTCGTATCTGATTCTTTATCAGCAGGGGTAGCATTACCAGATAATTTAACTCTAACGGTAACAGTATCTTGCTTTAATAAATAATCATTAAGTTGTGAGTTTCCACTACGAAAATCATTAGCCATTTTTATATCCTCCAAAAAGGGTTATTATTAGTGTAGATGTCTAATACATGTAGTATCGGTATCTCTCGATCCTTGGTAGGGTACGAGAAAGCCTATCTAAAAATAGGCATCTCCTATATATACTTGTTAAATCTCTAGAACCTATAGTCAAATAAATCTTTATAAGTCTTTTCTTTGCCAGCAGTCTCAGTAGTATCTGATCCTTTAGAGTTAGTTTGTCTAACTGCTTGATTAGCTGTTTCTGTGCTACCCTTGCGTTTCCTAACACGTTTTTTACGAACTCTGTCAAAGTTATTTTTTCCAACTACTTGTTCCAAGACTTCTTCAGGAAGAATATCAAACATGCTTTTAAGATCAGATTTATACTGTTTTTCTACTAAAGGAATAACATCCTGAGCTTTTACTTCTGGATATCCATTATTCATAGCTAGCATCATAGTCTCAGCTACTTTTCTAAGAACCCATGAATTCTTTTTAGGAAGAACAGTTTCTACAGAATCTAGAGCAGACATTATTTCAGTCTGGATTTCTTGAGCTTGCTGATTACGCATTCTCTCTATATCCCCATCTTCTTTTTCTTTTTTAGCATTATCTCTTTCTTTTTTAAGATCTTGAAGTTCTTTCTCCATTTTCTCTCTTGCTAAGACTTCAGGAGCTTTTTCTGATTCAGTAACAGCATTTTGAGCATACTGTAGAACTAACTCTTCTATATCAATACCCATGTTTTGAAGGGTATCAAAAGTATTCTCTTTTAAGTTATCAACAAAACTTCCTACTTTTTTCTGTAATCCAGAAAACTCTTGAGATCGTTTATCAAAGGCCTTTTCTTTTTGTAAAGCTCTTATGATACGTTCTTCATCATTAAAATCAAGCTCTTCTTCTATTTCTTGTCCATCAACTTTTAATTTAAAGATCTTTTTAAAGTTATCAACAACTTCTTCAGTAACATCAGAACCTTCTTCTAACTCTTCTACTACTTCAGATTCTCCTCCTAGTGCCTCTAATACTGCATTTTCTACAGTAAGGCCTTCAGATACTTCTGAACTACCAGATCCATCTGTTGATATATTATCACTTATTTCTATTGAGTCGTCGACAGAAACCTCGACAGGTGCATCAGATACTTCTGACATATATTCTCCTTTAGTTTGTCGTCCTTATAGGATAGACAGTTACAGGCTGTCCTTAATCGGATAAGCCTTCATAAATACTTGTTAAAGTATATTTTTATAAATGTAAATTGATTCTATAATAAGAAAAGTAAATAAGAAAATAGATAATAACCTATACTTTTGGTACCTCATCCAAGGACCTCTACCATTAGCGTATTTTACACTTTTCTGACCTTTTTGTAATATATATAACTTAGCCATTATCTTTTTTATTTATCCTATCTATTTTTGCTTGGGACATCTTTTTACCGTGCCTGCTTACTAAGTCATCATAATCATCTAGTTCAAAAGACTCTATATTAGAAGGTAAAGACTTATCTAGTATTTTAAACAAGATCCTAGCTCCTGCTTCTATACAGACATTACTACTAGCCCCGTCTTTAAATATATTATTAGTCTGTCTTCCTTTTAGCTTTAATAGGCTATTAAAAAAGTTAAATACCTTAATAACACCTATTCCAACAAGAGCTTTATAACCATAAGAAGTCCCTGCCATATCATGAGCTAACTGTTCTATCTCTATTAGCTTTTCATCAGACACTTCAAAAGAGTATATTTTTATAACTTCAGCATGTCTTTTAAAAGTAACATTACTTAGAATTCTTATTCCAGAGCCTACAGCTTCAAAAACTTTTCTACGTTTAATTCTAGGATCTTTCCATGTTACGAAAGTATGGGAATAATTAGTACCTCCTACTAGCATTATAAAAGCTGCTAAAAGTTTCCATTTTTTAGGTCTAGAAAATCCTATATTTACTTTATTCATGTTAAACTTTAACCTCGTGTATATCTAAATTAACAGAAACATAAACAGATTCTGATCCATTATTAGTATACTCTACACATATATGGAGACCCTGAAATAAATCAGCATCATAAGGGTAAGTTTTTTTATAAATACCATTTGGCATATTAACATCAAACCCAAATTGATTTATTGGATACATTGGGATAGTAGTTAATAATCCAGAGCTAGTATCAAGAACTTTAAAATTTACAACATCATGCTCTTTACATCCTACTAGCATAGCTCCATTTATTTTAGCAAAAGGGTAAGGTATCTCAAATACCRTAGCAACAGTAGTTCCCGCTGCTATTTCTGTTTTAGGAAGACCGTGTTCTCTTACATATAACCTCTTTCCATCAGAAAGTATTTTTGCAGAAAAAGGAGAGTTTTGGACTTGACTTGATAATGCTACGGGCAGCTCTAAGTTTTTATTACTGCCAGCTAGATAGTTTGTTTCAAAATCTAATTTCTCTGCCTTATCTTTAAAAGAGGTCTTATACAAAAAAGGATCTTTATAAGCATATATTTCATATACCCCTTTTACTACATGATGGTATAGATGATGGCWCTCCGTTAATTTTTGTTTTAACTCTTCCCAAGTTATTTTAAAAGTATCCATTTTCATTAGTCGTTTCCTTCATAAACATAACTTATCCTTGCTTGAGATCCACTTTCTACAACTTCTATCCAAAGTTTATCTATCTCTAAAGCTGCGTTTCCTATAAGACTTATAGAAGGAACAAGAGATAGATTATCTATGTCAGTCTCTGTCCAAGCTCTATCAGCTGTTATATCTACTTCATATTCAGTGTCAGATTCCGGAGAAACCTGTTGAGACATAGAGGTTGCTCCAAGAACATTACTTATTTCATATTGAACAATAGTAATAGGATCTAAAGCGTCAGATGGGTTTAAGGATAAGGTTATACCTGAGGTATCTGCTGTTGCTGAACTAAAATTAGTAGACCAATTTTTTGTTCCTGTTGTAGGCACTGGAAAAGTAGATATATCTAGTATCTGAGCATTATTACCTGTTGATCCAATATTATCAATTCTATTAATAAATCCAACTTCTCTAGTAGTAACCGTAGCAAACTCAGCACCTACTCCCATAATAACCATGCCATTTGTAAGAGTAGAAACACTGCCAGCTAAAGTATCATCATTATTTCCAAAATCAGTATCTGAGTCAAATATGGGAGAGGCACTACTAACATTAGAAAAGGAAAGTACTCCTATGCATCCATAATCTGCGCCAGTATCAAAAGTAACTGATATAGTCCCATTAGAAGATGCTGTTCCTGTCATTATAATAGCAGTTATTCTAGACTCGTCTTCATTTTGAACATCATCTATAATGGTAAAACCAGATAATCCCATAGTATTTGTTACATTGATTACATCTGCAAAAATATCTCTACGTGAGACATATACAATAAAAGATAAGTTAACTCCAGCAGTTATAACAGGGCTTGTTATAGTTGTAGGATTTCCTATTGCAAGACTATAAGCATCAGAGTAATTTATAATTTCTGAAGCAGCTCCAGACTCTTTTCTCATTTCTGCTTTTATTTTTACAGAAGTGATATTAGAAAGAGTTATAGATCCAGAACCGTCAAAAGATCCTATTTCGCAAGAATCTGATATGTTATCAAATATAGACCTTGTATCATCACTAATAAGCATGTTAGAAGGGTCTATAACTCCATTATTAGAATCTACCGTTGTTGCATTTATGTCTATAGTATTAATTTCTGCTACCCCAGTTTCTGTAATTGCCCATACTTCAGGGTTTGAGTTTATGTTTAAATTTTTTGATTGTTCAGGAAATATAACATCCCCTGTTAAAGCAGTTACAGAACTATCTTTCCCATAAAAAACCATATCAACAGAATCCAAATTAGTAATTTTTAAATTTCCAGGATAAGTTAATGTTGATGGGGGTATTTGGAAGGCTTCTCCATCTACTACATTTATTTGGCCTGTTTCTATACTATCGTAAGGAGCTTGTCCTAATGCAGGACTAATTCCATTTATATGTGTATTTAAAGAAGCATGTCCTTCACCATCTCTTCCTATGTCTAAATACTGTTCTAAATCATTATGAGCAGAAAGTACAGACTTAGTAACTGTTGCTGAGTCTGTAATAACTAAAGTATCGGTTAATTGGATACTTGGGTTTTGTACTATGTCTTTATGTTGAATAATTATTAATTCAAAACTAGATTGGGCAGTTATGCTATTGGTAAAAACAACACGAAATCCGAGCAAAGAAGGAGGGACTCGTATTACCTTAAAACCATTAGAAACATCTTGAACAGTATATGAGTGGTCTTCTGATTGTCCGGCTATTAAAGGGGTAGTAGCTAATGGATCTAGAGTACGTTGTATCTCAATACCGCCAATAATACTAGGAACATTAGAGTGTATATAAATTTCAATAGAACTCCACCCCATAGAATTAATCCATGGAGTTTCTAATACTTCAACAGAGGTAAGGGGAGCATCCGGTGTTGTTAATCTTTCTGTGGAATACTCATAAGCTTTTCCTGAAGACTTAGCTAAGTTTTCTAATCCTTGCGGATCTCTACCAGACGGTCTCATTTTTAAAGAAGTGTCTATAGATCCTACAGGATTTTGTTCTGTTCCATCAGAACTAGATCCTATTAATTTTATTGCTTGTGCTGCTTCTATATCACTAATATCTGCCATTTAATAAACCTTACGTTGCTTCAGTTCCTATAAGAGTAGAATATACATCTTGAGCTTGATTGTCCCTGTTTGTTATAGTAATACGAACAACTTCTCCTGCCCCTGCAGTACATATGCTCTCTAAAGGGACTCTTACATTTGGATTGGCGGTAGAGTTAAATCCTACAAAAATAATATTACCATCCACGAGTACTTGAACTTTAATTTTACCACTTCCACTAGCTAAAACTTCTTCTATTGATAAAGTCATTAAAGCAGTAACAGTATAATCATGATTTACACTAACGTCTTTAGCTACAGAAGCACTAGTATTAAAATCGCAAACGGGAGTTCCCGCACTACCGGATACTACTACATTAATAGAACCGTCAGCATTTATTCCTAAAGTATCTGTACCATCACTAATAGCTATATTATCTTGACTAGCGTCTAAGTCTCTTATGTCAAGGTCTGTGGCATCTACCGTAATAGAATTTCCACCATCTTGAATTGTAACAGTACTTCCTGATACGTCTACCTTATCTGTAGCAAATACAAGGTCTCTTATGTCTAAATTAGAAGCAGAAACAGTGGCATTAATACTACCATCACCGTTAATTGCTAGAGTATCTGTTCCATCACTAATAGCTATATTATCTTGTGAGGCACTAAGATCTCTAATATCTAAATCTGAGGCGTCTACTGTAATAGATCCACTATTATCCGTTATATTTATACTACCATCTGCGTTTACTGCTAGATGTTGACTGGGGGTTGTTCCATCAGCAATTTTAATTACTGCGTCCCCATCATTCTCTGTTCTCATAGGTAAACTACTATTATAATCCGCCATTAATTACTCCCTTCTAATTCTAGTTTTATTTTACTCATTCTTTCATCTTGTAAAATAATATGATCTTGCATACGTTTAATATCTTCTTTTCTTTCTTCTATTTTATAATTAAGTTCCGCTATATTAGCTTCTATTTTTTTTAAATCTACTTTTTTCTTCATTATCTCTAAACTCATATAAACCTCTACTACTACTTGTTAATTGACTAAACCTCTATACTTTGTATTCTGCCATTAAAATCTCCAGTTCCTCCTCTTATATGAGTAACTTCTAAAATGACTAAATCTCCAACAGTAAGCAAATATCCATTATTTGCATTACCCGTAAAATCAAATAAAGTACTTAAGCTACTTCCAAAATAAGTATATCCTTTATCTATAACAGACCCATTTACTTTTACTTCATATTGGGCAATATTAGTTCCACTAGCTTTTATCTTTTGTAGGTAAGTAGTCTTTCCTACTGGAGCCATATAAGATACTATAGTACTAGGGGTAGAGGCTGCTACGCTTGATATTTCATTATAGGTATTATTTGGAGATCCTTGTGAGTTAGACGCGTTTACATTAATAGATCCATCAGGATTTATAAGGAGAGCGTCTCCATTTTCATTTTTAATGGCTACATTATCTTGAGAAGAATTTAGATCTCTTATATCTAAGTCAGTGCCGGAAACATCTATAGTTCCGCCAATAACATTAACATCTAGTCCAACATCAGAAGAGACAGAGGTAGTAGTTACTAAATCTACTCCATCTCCTATTTTAATAGAATCATCTAAATGAGATATTATAACTTCACTAGATCCACCAGGATTTAGAGTTGCACTAACTCTTATCTGTCCAGTATCATCTATAAAAGCATGTTGTAATACTTGATTACCATCTAAAGAACTAGGTGGCGGTGCTCCAATTGGCATCAAAAACCTCCTAAGTCTTTATTGTGGTATTATATCCTCTGGATTAGTTGGTAAATTATTAAAGGGTGCAGGAGGAACTGCAGGTGCGGGTACCATGGGCATTTGTGGTTGTAAAGGCATCATTTGTTGAGGAACTTGTTGAGGAGATTGAGCTTCCATACCAGGTTGATTGGCAGGAGAACCTCCTATGGGACTAAGAGGTTGTTCTTTAATTATATTTAAAAGATCAGGATCAGTATTTCTAAGAGCGTCTAAATGAGCTTGTATATGTTCTAGTGATCTATCTACTAACTCAGGATCAAACCTTAATTCCGAATCAGATAATATAGATCTATGTTCCTTAATATGTAGATCATGATTATCAGTAGCTATAACTATAACTTCTTTTCCTTCTGTAAGTCTTTCATTTTCATCTTTTATTAAATCTAAATCAGATTGAACTGTCTCAGTTAACACATCTAGATTCCCAGTATTAAGAATCATAAAGTATTGCTCATGGCTATCTAACATATCTTTTTGTAGTAATTCATTTGCAATTTCTAATCTTCCTGCAGTAGTATTAGCTAGAGGGTTACTTATATCTACAACTATTCTATTCACAGAAGATAGATCATCATTAGTAAACTCTTTCATACTAGTTTTATTTCTTACTCCACTAATCATAGCAATTCTTGGAACTTCTGYAWWATCTTTTAATATATTTATTAAACCAGTACCAACATCCTCTACTAGTCTTACATATGAATGTTGTAAACCAGACATAAACTGAAGAGACATACTTTGAACTAACGCTAAAGCACTTCCTGATTTTAAACTAGCTTCTGGATTACCTCTTGATACAGAACTTACTCCAGAAATAGTTTCTTGAACAGATTCTAACATTCCTAAAAAATCAAAAACTTCTTTAGGGGTTTGGGTTAAGTTTAAGGGTTTTATTTCTCCATATTGTGTATTTGCTTCTACTATGTTTAATCCTCCAGATAATTCACTAATACTAACATCTGCCCCTCTTGGGACTAATATATTCTGAACACCAAAAGCATTTTGATTTGTTAGTATAGTACTATATAGACTGTTTATAGCATCTTGAATAGGAAGTATATCAAATAAAGGAGTGTAACCGTAAGGAGAGCCTAATATGTTAGCAGGAGCTATTCTATATATAGGGAGGTCTCTATAAGGCATTGGAGAATCAGAAAGTACTAAGTCTCCATCTAAAAACATTAAGTATCTTCCGTCTGGCATAGATTCTGATCGTTTATGATAAAACTCATAAACTGGAATAAGATCTGTTTCGCTATAAAAAGAATTTTCTAAGTAATAACTTTGTAAATCAGCCTTACTAGGCAGATCTAATATTTTAGCCTCGTATTCTGGGTATTTGGCTATTATATCATATCTTAGTTTAAAAGACCTACATAATACCCAATCATGGTTTTGATCTTCTCTACTAGAGTCAAATATAACATCAAAAGGAGATAGGTTTTCAAACTCTACGTCTCCCTCTCTTATATCTACTCCAGTTTCTTCGTTAAAATCGTAAATCTCTCCAATTTGAGAGTTCCACTCCATTTTAATATAACCAGAGCCTAAAACTAAGGCGTATTCTACAGCAGTAACTAAATACTCTTCTAGTCTTTTATCTCTCATATAGTAATCAAGAAGCCCATTAGCTAATCTAGCTTGAACTAAGGATTTATGATCTGTGTTAACTGCTCTAGCCTTCAATGAAGGTCTATTAGATGTAATCATATTTTTCATATGTTGGGCAAGATTTCTTAAATGGTTAACAGCTATATTAACTGTTTCACCTTGTTCTCCACCAAAGTTAATAGAATGACCATCGCTAAAATCGGTATAATACGCACCATGATAGGCTGCCCACATCATTCTGAGCTTTTCTAAATATCCGTTACTATCTAATTGATTGTACCAAGACTCAGCTCTTTTTAATAGACTAGATGCTGTTTCTTTAGGCTCATCTGCTGCAAAATAAATTTTAGAATTTTTTGACATAATGTATAACTCCCTATACTTACTTGTTAAATCGAGAATTTGTTTTAGGAGCGAACCATCCTTTTATTTGATCATGTAACTTATTGTTTTCATTACCGTAATTATTGATAAATTTACCGTCTCCAGAGTTTAAGTGTCTATGATTATATCCTCTAGGATAAGGATTCTTACCTTCGTTAATGTTCCTTAAAAGATAAACTAAGGCATCTACAGCATCGTAATGACCATTATCAGGACTTCTACTGAAGGTCTTTTTTGTTTTACTCCAAGTTCCATGTTTAAGATGATGAATCAACACTTTACATTTAGGGTCTATATAGACTCTATAGCCGCCTATCATAATTCTAGCTTTGTTTACAGCTTCGCTTTTGCCATCTTTAGCAGTAGGAAGAAATGTTAGTCCGTGTAGTACTTGTAAATCATTAATAACTATTAAGTTATTATCTGATACCCTCATATAAGGAGGCTTAAACTCCTGAGTAAGGCTATTTGTCCAAAGTTCCTTTTCTTTTATTTGTATAGATTTAGCCAGGGACTCTGTAGTCATACTAGGTCCATTCGTAACAATTTCATCTTGGATAACTACTACTGCATTTTGAAAATCATAATAAGCAAATAGTACCACTGTTAGATCTCTAAAACCTACATCCATAGAAACATAGCTATCATAAAAGGTAGGAAGAGGCCATGTTTTTACTATGTCTTGTTTTAACTCATCATTAAATTCTGGAATAATGGCATTGTCTCCATCATGAATAATTTCACACAAACATTCCCTACGAAAATCATCACTAGCCATGCCACCTGGATACTCTGCTATAATCTCTTCTATAAGCTCAGGAGTAAATCTAGGCTCGTCAATCCCTTCATTGTCTTTTAAAGCTTCTAATAAGGTGACCCTAAATAAGCTATTAGTCTGTTCTGCATGTTCCATATATTTAGCAAAGTCATGATCTGCCTCTAAAGGAGACGTAGAAGACAGTAGTAATTTACCTCTTGTTAGAAAGGTAGTAGGAAGTAGTACGGATCTTACTATATACTGGAGTCTACTTTTTACGAAACCTGCTTCATCTATAATACAAAGATGAGAGTCTCCTCCACGAAGTTTTTCATGGTTTCCATTATCTGTACCAGCAAGTTGAATTTCACTTCCGTTGGAAAAAGTGTATATATTATCTTTTGTAGAAAAAGAAGGCCTTAGTTCAGCAGGACAATCTTCTAATATTTTCTCCATTATAGGACGTATATTAATACGAATCATTTTTTGTTCGGGCTGTAGAAACTTTACTATTGATTTAGGATGTTGTAAGCATTGTTGAATTGCAATAACAGTTAGAAAATAAGATTTTCCTAGTCGTCTACTGCAGTTAATAACAGTAGTCTTTTTAGTAACACCTTTCCAAAACTCATACATTCTTTTTTGGGTGGGATCAAACTTCCATTCCAGATTACCCATATACCATAAACGACCACGAGCCTCTTTAATCTCATCATCTGAGTACAAGGTATCAATCATTATGTAGTCTTCTTACCATTTGCTATTTGTAGTAACATAGAAGGGTCTAAAGATCTTGGTAGAGTTACACTATTAGTATCTATTGAAGACTGTCTATTTATAGAGTTCTTTACTTTTGAGAATATTTCAAATTTTCTAGACTCTTCTAGAGTAAGTTCTCTAGTCTGAGATACTTTTTTTAAATGCTGAAGCTGCATAATAGCGATCATCTCTTCATCATTTATTTGTATCTTTTCTACTACAGGATTAGCTAATGCATAAGTTAGCTCTTCTATTTTTTGTTTTAGCTTTAGTATTTGTTTATCTTTTTTTTCTAGTAAGATACTGTCTATAACATCTACTGTTTGTTCTTTCTTATTTTCGACTATTTTTTTAAAAGACTTAATACTAGTATCGTCTGACAGGTTCTCTTTTTTTGTTTGTTTCATATATAACCTTACCACTTACTTTATTTTTAATGGAATCTAGATCTTGTTTAAGCTTTGATAAATCAGACTCTACCATACTTTCTCTTTTTTTGTCTTTATTATGTAAAAACATACTATACCCAAAAATACCAGATAAAGCGACAATTGCTATAGAGTCTCCTATAGTAGATCCAAACATAATGATCCTAATACTAAAAGCCATAAAAGCCATCATAGACATATTTATTTTACTGATTAATTTTTTTAACTTGTTAAGCATAACTTGACAAATCCTCCAAAAAAAGTTATAATAAATAGATCAGAACTGCGTGACAGCCATTACCGAGTTGTTGCTTATAAAGCTATGCTCATTGCTTATCTGTATCTATAATTACTTGTTAAAAAGGTGTTATTATTGACTTTTTACTTGACAAATCTAAAATTCTTTGGTATTATAAGAAGTAAGGGACAGAGGGCGTAGGCCATATGGTAAGACTCTAGAAATGAAAAAGTACCACAGGCCTAACCTCCCCTTTTTTTTGGAGATTTATATGCGTTTTTATGTGTTATTACTATTAATAGTACCTTTATTTATTGTTGAAAGTGGTATGTGTTATAATTTTGGCACAGATATTGCACCACATAAATACTCAAATACTGATATAATTAAGATGTGCGCTAAGTCTATATATAAGGATAGCCCTACTAAAGTATTACTAGATAAAAAATACAAAGAACTAAAAAAACAATTACCAGAAAATGTTGTATATACTATAAAGTATGCTTATCCTATATCAAAATTACTAATAGATAAAAAAATAGAATATAAATGGGAGTTTTAATGAGTAAATTTAGTTACCCAGAAATTAATCATTCAGTGGCAAAGGCTATTAGTGATATTCATAGAATAGTAGGTAAAAACTCAGGCTTTAACATGCGTCCTGGGATGTCTATGGATRAAGCTTTTGTAGAAATCGCTAGATCTATGAGAACTTTTGAACAAGAAGCTCAAGCCATACATCATCATACTAAAGATAAAAAGATTAAAAAGTTATTAGAAAAATACATGCCAAGAGCAAAGAGTAGGGAGAATACTTAATGATTAATATGGGATATATTGCATATATGAAAACTAAATATGGAAATACTCTTACTAGCGAAGAAAGAGGCAACCCTCCTTTATGTGTAATAGTGGGATCAGTAGTTTTTAAACTTGTAAAAACGGATATCTCTGGAGGACCAGATGGTAATCTTATTAGTGCGACCTATGAAGAGCAAGTATGACAGAAGACGATAAAAAAAAGATGGACACTTTAATGGATGCTGTGGAAGCCCTTGATTGGGGCGTTATAGTAATGGCAGATCCGACAAAAGGACATGTTCCTGGATTAGTTATTGGAGAAAAGGGTTTCTTAGAGTCATTAGAGGCTTCTTTGCGAACCCTAGAAGACGCTATGAGTGTGCCTATAAAAGAAATAACCCCAAAGATGCCTAAAAGCACTTTAAAACCTAAGAAGGATGATGATGACCCAACATACCACTAAGGAAGATGCTATGTATGCGCCTGGAGACAGACTTGTATTTGTTTGGAGAAAGCCTTGGAAAGGCATGACTCCTGGAACAGTTAAAAGTGTAGAAAAAACTAGAAGACACATAGAAGTAACTGTAGAATGGGACGATAAGTCCACTACTATATCTGCGCATACTTTCCTAGAAGATAGAACTATTCGCATGTCTAATGATAAGGAAGGCCTTACATGACCACTAAAGAAAAACTAGATAAGCTTTTGGAAGAGGTTGAAAAATTAAAACTACAAAAGAACATATCTCTTCCTATTAATGAATATAATAAATTTTTAAAAGAGCAAAAAAATGCAGGAATGCTTTTTATTGTTAACTTAGTTTTAGACATCATTAATAATGACGGAGCTAATATTAAAGATGATGAAACCAGTGATAGCAATAAAGGGATTAAAGACTTTATTAATATAGTAAAAAAAGCAGTAAAAGGAGAAAAAGATGTTTAGTATTTTAATTATTATTTGTGCCGTAGCACTAGGTTGGGGGATTAATCATAGTTTTAAGAATGTTTTTTCTTCTGGTACATTAGAGGCTTGGTATAGTCCAGATTTCGATGAGATTCATTTTTATAGTAAGTCAGAAGGTAGAATATACCTTAGTACAGGAGGATCTGTACGAGTTACTAGAAAAGCTGTGGCAGTTAATTGTAAATATTTAGGAGAACTATAATGGTATATTTAGTAGAAGCAGAAAATGTATTAGAGGGTAGAGAGGGGACAGTATTAGCATTAGTACAGACAGCTAACAAATCTCTAATCTCTCAAGTACTTAGTATAGATGTTACTTTAAAAGTGAACACTAATGGATTTAAGGTTATTAAAGAGTTACCAGGAGTTAGTATTGATAATAAGACTTCGGTAGTAATCATTAAAGACACAAACAAAAATCTCGAAGAGTCTGACAATGAGAATAAAGAGGAGTATAGGGATCATAGTCCTGATACTGGAGATTAAAAATATACTTTATTATTGTTATAGAAAAAGGAGCGAAAGCTCCCTTTTTTTATTTACTACAAATAATTTGATAAGTTAAAGTTCCTGTTTTTATAAACTTTTTTAAACACACAGAACTCTTAAACTCCCTAGAACACAACATCCTGTTAAATTCAAAATGGGATTGATCTTGTAAAGTCCACTCGTTAGTTAAGTTTATTATTTTTGTAGGGACACATACTATAATATCATTTGGGATATTAGGTTTACATGATAATAAAAAACTACTTACTAGTACGAGCAATATCTTCATCATATTCTTCCTTATCTAATTCTACTAAGTGGTTTTTATTTCCACATTTTTTACATTTAAGATTTCTTTTTCTATCAAATCCATAATCATGGTTATGGCCACAGTTTACACAATAATAATATCTCATTTTATATATCCTGTTCTTACATCTTGATAGTTATTATGCAAAGCACCTAACAATCTACGATAGATAATGAAGGTATTTAATGCATCGTCCTTAGCATTATGCTTGCTACCCTTAAAAGCTAGTCCTACTCTTGTCAAAGATTTAGCTAGTCCTGATTGATGTTTTATATCATTAGCAAAGCAATGAGACACAAATAAAGTTTTAGCATCTATCCATCTACGACCAAATAAAAACATTTCATCATCCAAATCTAATTGACTTCTCAAGAGCTGACTATCTCCTCCACCCCACGTTAAACAATTACGAAAACAATCATGTCTTATAAACATGTCTTTTAGTTTATTATATCCTTCTAATAAAGTTTCTCCGTTATCTACCTCATCTTGAGATATGCCAGTTAACTTTATGATAAAGGGGGCTAATGTTTCTTTAGCATTTATTTCTATTTGGAGTTCTTCTAGGATGTCTCCTGTGGAAAGATTACCAACAACTGCTCCTATTTGTATTATGGACTCACTTGGTTGATTAAACTCTAAATCTAAGGATAGTATATTTATATCTTTCATTAATTACCTCTTTTTATCACAGTGTTCGCAAAAATCAAAAGAATCTGTTAGTCCTAGATACTCTTTCCAGGAATGTTCACATCCTTTTGGGGCTAAACTCTTTTTAGGTTGATAAGTTTCTTTAATGTCGTCATAGTTACCAGTATTAGGATTATATAGTAATCCTGTAGTAATTGTTTGAGGAGTACCTGCTTTTAAAATAGTAACCGGACTAGAGTTGTTTGGGAATATTACATCTTGGTATTCTTGGCCCAGTACATCTTTAAACTCTAGACTTAATCTAGTTTTACCATGATGAACCATAGTCGGCACCTTTAGTCTGCAGAGAGCCGGTACTGATTCTACCATGTAAGAAAAACTTGTTGCTTTGTGCTTATCATCATCAAAATCGTAGATATATATGTATACTGAAGGGTACTTTAGAATCTTACTTGTAGGATACCATATAGGTTTATCAGTAGTGAACTTTTTGATTGCGTTTTCTATATCTTCTTTTTTTTCAGTTAAGGACGTCTTCGTACTTATATATATAATATTCATATTTAATACACCTTTATATTTTCTTTTTGGGAACTTTCTACTATAACAACACTATCTCCTATAATAGTTCTTATACCAAATAAAGGTCCTACTTTATATTCTTTTCTAAACGCCTTATCAAACTCTTTAGAAAAGGACATCCCTTTTATAAGACCGTGATTATCCTCTAATCCAAAGATCCACAGCAATTATTATATCTTTTAACGGGCTATCTTTAAAGGAGTTACTATGTCCGTTTGCTTTTGTTATATCAATAGTATTAAATCCCATGGTCTTATAAAATTCTATCATAGTCTTCCTACAGTCGTTTTGTTCCAAAACTCCGGTCCCGTTTCAGAAGCATGTTCTATTACCAATAATATTCCTAACAGGCCTATTACCAGCACTATCAGTCAATTTAAAACTTAATTTTGTGTCGAAGCTTTCTGTACAATTAACCAGTAGTACAGGAAAGTCTACTTCGTCAGGAACTTCTTGTAGCCCCACTCTCTCTACTTTACAAGGGATCTCTGCGCTAACGTACTTAACTCCAGATCCTTGATAAACCTGAAGCTCCATTACACACATAACTAACATTCCTAATTTAAACATATATACAGTATATCAAAAAGATGCTATTTTGTCAATATAAAATCCAGAATACTTTAATCTAGGCCTCAGCTTCTTTACAGCGTTATAATAGTTCGCTTTTGCCGAATCTAGTGATATTCCTAGCTCAGATCCTATCTCTCCAAATTTGAGACCATCAAATCTAAGCTGAAAGCACTTCTTCTGCTTCTGAGGAAGCTTTTCTACGCTGTTTAGTAAAGATACTATATCTACCTTGTCTTTTAGGACAGTATCAAAGTAGGGATCTCCTAGAGCCTCTAAACTACACAGGCTTTTTTCTCCTCTATAGAAATTGAAAGCACAATTTCTCACTAGCTTGAATATATAAGAGCTTTTCTTAGTTTTTATCTCAAAAGAAGAGGTACAGTATCGGATAGCGCTTATGTGGGCTATATCGTCGGCATCTTGAGGACGCCTGGAGTACTTTCTAGATACCTTCTTTATAAAATGATAATCCTCATCACTTATTTCCATCAGAATCTGGTCCTTTCTTAAGATATACTAAAAATATTAAAGAAAATACAACACTAAGTATCCAAGTAGGATAGAATTTTATATCTACGATAAGACAGGCCAGGGCTACCATGACTCCATTAGTTATCATGAGTATAATTAGGTTTATGAACCAATATAGTCTACTTGTCATCTTTTCTCCTGGCTATTCTCATTCTTTCTCTATTAGCAATCTTATAACAGTGAGGACATTTCATCCCCATCCAGCTGTCCCCGTTCTCATCCACATAATAACGCCTTTTTCCGTTAGGAGACACTCCTTTGGGATTGCGAACTTTAGGTTTATTGCATATTTTACAGGTAGTCATAATTTATCCCTTTTAATCTTCTCATTAGCTTCTTTTAAGTCCCTAACTACCTTATCATACGCACTTTTTTCAATAACAGGTACTACTTCATAAGAAGAACGAATATGTTCTCCTCCATGAGCTTCTTCAACACTGTCATATGCGTGATCCTCGTCCGTTCTAATCCAATATAGTCTAATTTTACTCATAAACCCCTTCTTACATAGATGTAATATCTATTCTAAGCGTTATGTAAGCCTCTGTATTGCTTTGTAGAGCGGGACCCTACTGCTTACCCTTCATTTGACTTTAAAATCCTCTAGAAAGCCTTCTGCTGCGTATTATATAGGTATAGTATCATATGTGCGTATAATTGTCAAGCTTTATAATTTGTCTATGTAAACAAAGGCTTCTTGGATATGATCATTTGCTCTTATAACATTGATTTGTATATGCCCTAGATCCATTACATAACTAACATGCCCAGAATCAAAGTAATAAGCCTTAATAACAGCCATTTCTTGTGTATTTTCATAATAAACAATGAACTCTTCTAATTTGAACACTATTTCATCCTTTCTTTATACTCAGCCCTATACTCTTCTATAGCCTGTTCTATCTTTAATTTGATATTCTGGTCCGAGGATTGCCCATGCACCACTCTAGCAGCTATCCTGGCTGCTAATACAGCCCCCACGTCAAAGCCTATTGCATAAGCCTTCTGTTGCTTCTTATTGAAAGCAAACTCAGCTGTATCCTCGTCTAAGGCTACTTTACCTAGTTTGTGCGTATTATGTGTTATATATTTACTAAAGCTCATAGGTCCTTCTTGGTTATATTGTTTAATAAGGCACTAGCTAGGAGAAGGGGGGCTACACAGCCTATCCATCCAGGTGCGTTGGCTGCTACTGCTGTTAGAAGCAGGATAAAGAAGCATTTGAGGAATTTCATATAGTTATTCTCCTGTTATAGTAATAATACCATGTTATGTGTTTGTTGTCAAGTGCGTATATTAGAATATTTGATAATGTGCTGCTGACCTATGCAAGTTCGATACACCTATCAGATTACCCCTACCCCCCCTACCCTGCACATACCATACCAATAAAAAATCTCAGCATGAGAATAAATCCTTTGGCATACTAATTGTAATAATGCAATAACTATTCCAGATAAAAAAAGACCTCATGCATCTAATGAGATGTGAGGCCCTAGAAAAATAGAGAGCATATGTCGTAAGACGGACATGGATAGCTCAGGTTGAGACGTTTATCTAACGGGGTGCTAGACCTTAGTCTCTATGTTATTACTCTTACAGGTTAGCACAAGGCTTTAGGGAAGTCAAGAGCTAAGTAGCCACCATATCAAAATGAGACAAGAATAGGATAAGGCTTTAGGATTGTTTGAGTATTGTAGTGTTGTGGGAAAAAGGGTAACTGAAAATGTTATATCTTTTTATTACCTCTCTCTTCTCACATTGAGAAACTATTTATACTATTCATTAAAGTTATTGCTTTCTCTTCCGATAAGTATTATAACAGTAACAAAGGATCTAACTATGAAAATATATATAGAACTAAACTCAAGCAACGATCTCAAAAACATACTAGACTCGGGAATAGATCTTTCCAGAGTTACTCCTTGTATCGGTTCATATAAAGGAGAGGTTAACTCATCCTATGAGATAGACCTAACAGGCATCCATGGGTTCGACTTACGAGACTCTTTTAATGTAGTCATGGACCTTGCCACTAGATTCCAACAAGAGTCAATGTTAGTTGTCTATACTACTGGGACCCCTAGTGCTCAACTTGTTTATATAGACCCTTTAAAGGACTCTATCAATCTAGGTAAGTGGACGACAATCCCAGAACGGGACTTGTCTCAACATGAAGCATGGACTAAAATAAATAATGTTTATATGATAGCATCTTAATAAAAAAGGATTGTTTTTATGGGAAAAGAAAAACTAACACTTAGAGAACTTTTGTTGCTAAAAGCACTACAGCTAGCCTATTCCTATATCGACCAACATCAAGAAGTRGACGATATCAAATATATAGGAGTAGTAGACAACCATAAAGACTTAAGGGAATAAATATGAATTTTAATATTGCAATTAAAAAAATGAAACAAGGCTTTATATGTCACCATTCCGGTCAACATTTTAGAGCTAACTCTAAAGACAATTGTTTAGAAGCTTATAACTATGAAACAAAAACATGGAGTCAATCTATATCTAATATACTATTTATATATTCTCAAGGATGGACCCTTTATAAGTATGTAGGAATTTACGCTATATCTAAACCCCTCTTAATATTATAACAAAGGACTTAATATGAACTTACCAAAAGGTTTAAAAATTATTAGAAAGACTAACTCTACCGATGTCAAATTATATGATACTATTATAGTGAATATAACAGACAATAAAGTTATCCTTAATAACGGAGATTGGAAGACTAATCATACTAGAAAATGTATGAATCTAGCTTTAGTAGATAAAAATGTAGTGGTGTCCCAAAAGAAAGGACAATGGCTTGTTTCCTTTCTATGTAAAGTAAATGGACAAGTTACTATTCCTTTTTCTAACAGCATGGTCATTGAGGTAGCATGAGATTATATTTTACATCCTTACTTAATATATTCGATAAATATGGAACATATACTAAACCTATAAACAGGAGATTATATCATGCCTAAAAAAATTAAACCTATCTATGAAACTAATAATCCTAAGCACTATGATAAGTCTATCACTACAGCATGGCTTATGAGTGAGGAAGGAAAGGACCATGCAATAAGATTGCAGCTAGATAACCTAGTGTTAACTTACGGAATAGACGCTATTAAGGAAGTACTTCAAAAGACTAGCCTAGATGTTATCCAACAAGCAAAAAGGAAGGTAGCRTGATATATATAATATTATATCTAATATCAATAATACTTATTATTTCTTTGCTTTATCTTTTAAGAGATAAAATAGAAATTTTAGAAGACGACATTTCTACACTATGGAAGTATGTCCGAAAATCTAGAGATGCAGTAACATATATGGAAAATAACATTAAATATCTTACCACATCAGTAAAGACTATTCAAAAAGACCTTGATCTTACCATAGAAAAACTAGACAAACAAAAGGCTATTCTAGCAGAGATAACGAACGACTATTATAAAAAGAGGTAGTATATGATTATAACTTTAATGTTTATGTTTATTTTTTGTGGGTTAGCTTTCCTTGTTAGCTTCGATAAGCCTTCTATGTTAGCCATATTAGTGCTTTTAGGGACTATTAACATAGGTATATTATACAAGGATAAGTTAAGCAAAGGACCTTTAGTTAAGTACGGAGAGACTGTCTATATACATGACGATTACTACGGTAAAATATGCTGTCAATCTTTTGAGGTATATAAATATAGATATACCTTTATATGTGACATTAAAGGATACCGTAAAAAGCTTGTATATATGAAGCCTTTCCTTAAAACAGAAAAACTAAAGGAATGTATTATATGAAAGAATTATTAATATCTATTGACAATAACAAAAACTTAATGGTATTATGGTTATGGCCTTCAAAAAAGGCTGTATGTATCAAAAACATATACACTAACAAAACTAAACTTATCATCCTATAGGAGATATACTATGCCTAAACTGTTATTATTATTAATCCCATTTATCTTACTAAGCTGTAATCGCTTCAAGAAAGAGACTTCATTGTCTTGTTCAGTCTCTAATAATGAGATAGTATGTCCAGATGGGTCTAGTTATCCTCTCCCTTCAAATGGAGTAGACGGTAAAGACTCTGTTATCCTTACGACAATGACCTTAGAGAAGGGTAGCTGTACTCAGGTCATGTCAGGACTATATGTAGAGAACATTCTCTCAGGACTCATTTTCGACGTCTACAGCAATGACCAGTGTAAAGACTCATTAGGAGAGCATTGCGACAATGTCGAGACTTCCTACGGTTCTAGTGGACAATTCGGTCAAGGCTCTGCTGGACCTAGCTCTGTCTGCTGGATTGACAATATCCAGCTATCCGGTGTAAAACTATCTAATGGGGATATACTGTTATATATCCTAGACTTTAACTAAAGGAAGGTATATAATGAAGACTTTACTAATGTTTTATATTATATTTCATGTTGTGGCATCTTTATCGGTAGCTATACATATCCCAAAAGAACAATGCTCTAAGATGATTAAAGACAATAGTCTTACCTCCTCTCCTTTGACATGGTGGATAAGTGACGGTTGCATGATTAAGTTTATAGTAAGTGATGTTATATTAAACAAGGATAATGAATAATGTTATGGGATAAGATTAGAGATAAACAGATTAAGGTGTCTACTGAAATAGAAGCTTTAAAAGTATATGATATTTTAATCAGTAAAGGGATGAGATGTTCTTTATCAAGACAAAATATGATTAATACTTTTAATATGTTTAATATACTACATATAAGAATAAGAAGATATACCTCTTCTTTTGGATATAATACAAGGCCTAATAAGCTTAGTAAATTTTTTACCATGAAAGACTTAGGAGAAAACACTACATCAGTATATGATAGGCTCAAAGGTATGAGTATCTCTTATAGTAATGACAAAGAACTTTTACATATAGAGTCTTTTTTAAAAAATAATGGCATACTATTAAATAACCTATCCTATGAAACAGGTACAAATGTTACTATTAGTGTGCATTATAAAGCTTATAATTTATCTATAATCCCTAGTTCCAAAAATCTTACATTCAATGGGTTTAAAGAGTTCTTTAGTCCCGATTCCACTTTAACAATAAAGTCTAGTGGTCCCGAATGCCAACACTCTTGGTCTACATATGAAGGGTTTACAGAGATATTCGATTATTGCTCTATATGTGACGTTAGAAAGGGTCTTAATGTTTAAAGTAGGAGATAAAGTTATAGTGGTGTCCTTAGATAAATCTGGACCTAATAATGAAATGAGAAATCATTTTAATAACTACAGTAATCATCCGTTAACTATAACGGAAACTGGCTTTTCTACAGTCCTAGCTATGGGTAGATTTTTCACCAATGGCTGGTCTTATTCTTATAATGTATCAGATCTAAGACCTTATATTCCTAAACTTGTACCTAAGTACAAGACTAAATCAGTATCTAAATATACATGGGATAAATATGATAGAAATAGGTGACTACATAGTATTAAATAGATGGATTAGAGGTCATGTTCCTGTTAAAGTTACTAAGATAACAGAGAGAGGCAGTTATCCTATGATATGGGCTTTTTATGATAAAGAGAACGAACAACACTCTAATGAAAGCAATGTTACTTTAATAAGAAAGGGGCATAAATATAAAATAAAATCTATTAATAAATATATAAAGGAAATTAGATGATAACGCATAAAGATCAACTAAAAAATAGACACATTATGATAAAGGAATGTAAAATCTACTGGGACCAAGTTGTAAATAAATTACAGTCTTTAAACGTAAGTTATTCATATATTAGACAAGGGTATACTTACGTTAGATGGACTAATGAGGGCTATGTTAAGTTTTCTACAACAGAGGGCTCTCCTGATTCTAGTAGAAATTCAGTAGAGATTAGCATGTCTGAATTATTAGGTACTAGCATTAAAGAGAAAAAAATGCTATCATTAAACAAATACATTCACAAAGGATTTTAATATGAAAACACTAATATATATAGTCAAAGGTCATGGTCCTTTTTCCACAATTGAATCTGTAGAGGATTCTTTTCCTGAGGCTAAAAAAAGAATAGAAGAATATGGTAACATGGGATATCTTACTAGTATAGCCCCAAAGAGCATGACAAGAGAGGAATATGCTATTGAGGTAGAGTCCGACATGGTAGACTTCTTTATAGACCCTATTGAAAAGGATATCTCCGTTGTTTAAGGTAGGGGACTATGTTACTATTATTAGTAAAGACCATACTAGTTTACATTTTGGAGGAGGCCATCATTTACAAGGTCTTGTGCAAGATAAAGGTAAATATAAATTAACATATGTTTCAAAAGATGTCTTAAATATAGAAACACATAAATTATATCCGGGCTTTTCTATACATCCTAATGATGTAATACTAACAAAAAATATTAAGCTAGGTAAGCTTTATAAGGTAAAAACAATACATAAGTATGTATGGAGTAAACATGATTAAAGTAGGAGATAAGGTAACTTTAGTTTCTACAAAACATACGGGTAGTAGGTTTGGAGGAGGCCATATGCTTAGGTCTTTTGTTAATCATATGTTTATTGTTGAAAGTATAGAGCGACTTGCCGATGTTTCCAAGATTACACTAGAAGATTTTCCCTTGAGTGGAACTTGGTGTTTTCATATCTTAGATTTAAGACTTCATAATCCTTTGCCTAAGTATAAAACTAAAGTAATAAACACTTACATATATAGGAGGTATAAGTGATTCTTATACTAATAGGAGTTAACATAACTTCTTCTTATGTTAATTATAAAGTTGGCAACAATAAGACATCATTAGCTAATCTTATAGTATCTATAATATTATGTTATATGTATTTTACAGGGTTGAGGTTTTAAATGAAATTATGTGATAAGAGTTTGGTCCCGATTTCTGAAAGAATAAGTAAACTTAACGATGCTTTAAAGATATTAGTAGCTTTAAATAACTCAGAATTTGATAGTGTTAAGATATGTCTTATCAAAAATGATAAGTCCGTTTTTAAGTTTACAGTAAAAGATGAGTTAGACGTAACTATCCGTGATCTAAAGAGATTATTAAATAATCGAGCAAATAAACTATTGTTTTAATCCGTTGTTTTTCGTCCCCTTAGGGGGTCCCTCGTAAACAACTAGACTCTTATTAAAGCGGTTTTTATATAGGTATTCTAATAACTTCTAGAATAAGAAGAAAAAGAGTCTTTAATCTCTACACTCGCAAAAAACCAGTTTATGCTGGATTAGACTTGACTTGTCTTTTAAATTCGGTCTTGCTCCCTATTCTACTTGTCCCATCTTATGTATGGACTTTAGAGGCACTATATTAGCTATAGCTGCTATCACTCTCTCAAGCCTCCTGTATAGTTCCAGTTCTTTTTAGCCTCTGGATAGGTAGGAGATACCTCTTCTAGGCTTTCATACTTACTTGTTAACATAACATATTCTTATAGCAATGTCAAGTTTTATTTATAGATATAGTATGTTCTTATAGTAGGTATAAAAATATATGACTAAAAAAGTACTTTCTTTTTACTTAAGCCTGTTATAGAGTGTATATATCACTTAGGAGATTTAAATATGAGATATAGACTTAGAGACTTTAAAATAGAAATAGAGGAGCTATCCTATGATAACAGAGCAGAAAAAGATATTCTGTATAGTAAACTCTTAAGATATAGAAAGGATTGTAGTGAGTTTCGTCATGAACTAGGAGAGAGCGATGAAACATATAAAAGCTGTAAAAAAATGGTTACTAGCTTTAAAAAGAAGTATTCCGACATAGATAGGACTTTTTACACTATTAAAGTATCTCATAGAAGATTAAAGAAAGAAAGAGTGATAGAGTTTGTCGATAGGAAGGGCCTAAGAGGTACTATAGGTCAAACATGTGTAGAAGTTATTGCGGAATTAAATAGATCTAGGACTAAAACAAAGGAGGACTTTTCTAAAAACATTCAGTGGAAAGAGGGTAGGGTATATGTAAATGGAGAAAGAGTACAATATAAATATTCTCTTATTGGATTAGTACATAGTAAAAAAGGTGTATTTATTAATCTTAAACAAAAACATTTAGTGAGTAACTTTTTCACAGCTAAAAAACCTAAAACAAAAGATAATTATATAGGAGTAGAAATTGAATGCTATCTAAAACATTCAAGGGATGATATTGCAGCGGCTCTCTTTAGAGAAGATATAAATTTAGCAAACAAAGTACATGTAAAAGATGACGGGTCTTTAAGACCTCAGGGGACGGAAAAGGGAGTCGAGTTAGCTGTACTAGATACAGAGGAAGGCATTAAGGAAACTATAATTTCTATAGGAAAGGTTTTAAAAGAATTAAATGTTAGAGTAGGGACTGCCTGTGGACTGCATGTTCATATAGACATGAGACATAGGATTGCAGAGATATCATTTAATAACCTAGTTAAGTTAGAAAGGATATTTTATAATATGCAGCCCTCAGAAAGAGAGACAAATGATTATTGTAGAAAAACATTTAGTAGTAACGTATATAAGTCGTTAAGGAGAGGGGAGCGGTATATGGCAATAAATTCTCAATCTTTACAACAGCATGATACTATAGAAGTAAGGATGCATGAAGGGACTGCCGATGCTGACGTCATTAATAATTGGATAACTTTATTAACAAAAGTATGTTCTATTGATAAAAAAATAACAAAGACCTATAGGAGCATTAAGTCTTTATGCAAAGAAAATGGGTTTAAAAAAGAAATAGAGGATTATATAAACAAAAGAATTAAAAAATACGAAAGGGCAGCATAATGATTATAACTATAGACTATATTAAGTCATTAAGACCTTGTAAATCAGGAATAGATAATTTTGAAAAGTTATATCCTAATTATTCAAATAACCTAGATCACTTATTAAGTTTGGAAGATATCTCTTATTCTGATAAAATATGGCTAGCTTCAAGAGCCTGTAATATTAAAATTTTACAACAATGGTCNGTAGAATGTGCGGAAAACGTATTAGATAACTATAATAAATATGTCAATAATAACAACAATGACGTATATAAATGTATTCAAAAGACTAAGGATTTTTTGGAAGGTTCATGTTCCTCAGAAGATCTTTTTAAAGCAGAGTCAGCAGCATGGTCAGCAGCAGAGTCAGCAGCATGGTCAGCAGAGTCAGCAAGGTCAGCAGCATGGTCAGCAGCAGAGTCAGCAGCATGGTCAGCAGAGTCAGCAAGGTCAGCAGCAGAGTCAGCATGGTCAGCAGCATGGTCAGCAGCAAGGTCAGCAGCATGGTTAGCAGCAGAGTCAGCAAGGTCAGCAGCAGAAAAAGAGCAAGAGTCTATAAATTTAAGTTTACTTATAGCTTTAGTAGAAAATGAAGGTAAGGGATGAATTTATATATAACCTCAGACTGTCCTTTACAATCCGCTAAAATATTAGACGATAAGAACATTGTAAAAATGTTATTAGACTCGGCGCAAATATTATCTACTGCTATTATAGAAAACTCTGGAGAGGATTTTAATAAGGTAGAGCATAGTAGTTTAAAAACTAAAAAGGTTAGTGTTACTTACTATTATAAAGATATAAAGCTGCCCTCTCCTACTAGAAAGACTCATCCTTGTGTAAACTGGGCAGACAAAACACATTCCAATTATGGATGGGTCTATAGATATTTTCATGAGTTATGCAACCAATATAAACTTAGGAATGGTTCTAATCATGAATTGTTTAAATTAAATAGATATTTTATATCAGGAAGTGATTTTATGCCAGCCGGACCTTTAACTAAGTTTGTTAATTGTGCCGGAAATGCTGGATTGAATATAGATTATAGAGACATGGATAACACTCTTACTGCGTATAAATTTTATTTAGCAGATAAATGGGACCTTGACTCTAATATAGTTACATGGTACGGTAAATAATATAAACTAAAAGAAAGGGTTTAATAATGTGTAAAGTTTTTGGAGTAGCGGGTATAAATGATAGCAATCGCGGAGATGTTATTAGGATATCTAAAGCCGTAGGTAAAAAAATGGTTACTTTTGAAAAGGACGGTTTTGGTTATTGTGCCATTAATTCTAAAGGAGAGTTACACGGAGAGAAGTGGCTTAAGCCTGAACATGTTTTTAATAAAAGAATAAGAAGAAAGATGAAAACGGCAAGAGAAGTTATTCCTAGATTAGATAAGCCTGTTTTAGAAAACTTTGGTAATGTCATTACAGGATATCAGCCTATTATACAACAACCAGCGCCTCCTGTTTATGATGATTTTGGGGAAGGTGCTTTAGGAGACTCGGTTGCAATTATTATGCACAGCAGACATAGTACTGGCGCAGCAAAGACTGTAAAAAATGTACATCCTTTTGTTAACTACAACACTGCCTTAGTCCATAATGGGATTGTTTATAATGAAGATGACGCCGTATTTTATAAAACTGTTAGCGATTGCGACTCTGAAATTTTATTGAATCAATATAATAGTGAAATGGTTCAAATGGATAGTAGGAGGCTCGCCGCTGCATTAGCCCCAGTAGAGGCCTATTTTGCTTGTTTAGTATTAACGGAAGGCATGGACCAAAATGAAAAAATGTATCCTATAATGGACATTTTTAAAGCCGATGCAGACCTAGAGATTGTGTATATTCACGACTTAGAAGTGTATACCTTTTGTACTAAGGGGTCCATAGTAGTAGATGTATGTAAAGACATAGGATACTCTACTAGTAGACCTATGAAAATTGCAGATAATGTTTTAATCCGTATTGACGCAGTAACTGGTAAAATTGCAGAGGAGATGCCTTTCGAGTATAAAGGAGGACATAGTTATTATGGAGCATCTTATGGATATAACAATGATACCTATTTAAAATCTAGACATGGAGAAGATTGGGAAAACTATACCGATAAATATGAAAATAATGGAGTACCTCATTATAGAGAAGATCATAATGACAATGACCCAGATGAACCAAACTATAGAAAATCAGCAAAAGAATCTGCCGATGCTTTTAAGGAGTTAACTTCAGACCCTTTAGACAATGGGTCAACATTTTCCAGTGATGATATAAATAAAGTATTATTGTCTCAAGAAGAAAAAGAAAGTGTTGATCTTACTATAGAAGAAATTATGGAAAAGCATAGAGATAAGACTAAAGGAGGTAGACATGCCTAATAGAGGTAGAAGTGATGATAGTATAGAGATAGCAACGGGTAGAGGGACAGCAGTACTTACTCCCAGACCTCAACCAATAAGTAACTCTTCTCCTCCGTTATTTAATGAGGCGAGAACGGAAGGCTATGGATATATAGTTCCCAAAAAATTAAGAGACGGAAAGTATCCACGTATAGATAGAGAGTCTTTTAAAACTTTAAGTATAACAATAGAGCCTATAAAAAAGGTATCTAAAAAACAAAAGGTAAAAAGTTATAATCTTATTAAAAAGTTTAAATCTGTATTAGCAGAGCTATCAAAAAAAGACCCTATGAGAGAGCCTTTAATAGAAAAAATACAAAAGGAAAGAAAGTCTTTTAAGGAAAAACTTTGTATCAGGCTTACTTTAAACTCTCATAAAGTAGCTACTCTTATAAAAATATCCGAAACTGGAGACCCTTTACATTTTCCTAATAAAGCAGAAGCTTATATATGGGCTATCAATCAGCTAGAAAATAATATACGCAGAAAAAGAAAGGATAATAGAAAACTAACTAAAGCATGGAAAAATTTTAAAGGGTATGACTATGTTATGGTAGACGGGACACACATAGATAAGGGGTCTATATTAGAAATAAATAAAAACTATAAAGCTAATATGTTAGAGTCACCTAAGTCACCAGATGCTTTTCATAATCATATAGGATTAGAAATAGAGTTTTTTACAGATGTTCCTTGGCCTTTAGTAAAACAAGAGTTTCTTAAGGACGGACTATATAAACACGTTTATATGAAAACAGATTCTAGTATAGAATGCTATGATGATAACTATGAAGGGGAGGGATATAACGGTATAGAACTTGCTATATTAATGAAAGATCATGAATATCAAGATGTAGTTAAGAAAGTATGTAGTGCCTTGTCTAATGTAGATGCTCAGATTAATGACACATGCGGAATACATGTTCATTTTGATATGAGAAATAGAAACTACAAACAGGCTTATTTTAATTTAGCGCAAATGCAAAAGTATCTATTTAAAATGGTAGATATTACTAGAACTAATAATGAATATTGTTCAAGAATAACCAATGCTCAATGGGACGACTCGGACCAAGGACATTACTATGGTATTAATGGAAAAGCAGCATATAATAAATTTAGAACTATAGAAATAAGGATGCATCAAGGGTCCTTAGACACTAAAGAGATTATTAACTGGATTAAACTTTTAAAAAGAATAGTAGATCATAGGTCAGAGGTATATATTACGGATAATATAAGTAATAATATTTTTGTAAATGATCTAAAGTTTTCGGAAGTAAATGAAGCATATAAATTTGATAAAGACGTTTATGATTATTATAAGACTAATATAGGAGATGAAAATGCTAGTTAATTTAAAAAGCCTCTTAGCTTTTGCTAAAAAAAATAAACAAAGTACTAATGGACTAGAATGTGAAGTTAATAATATGGTACGCAGAAGAAAATCTCAAATGATTAGAGGCTTAGCTGGTAAGAAGAAAGGTCCTTTGAATAGGTCAAAGCATGTAGGAATAGAAATAGAGTTTGACAGTGCTTCTAGCTTAGGTGATATTTTTGCAGACTTTACAGATGCGGGACTATCTAGACATGTATCTTTAGTAACCGATTGCAGTGTGGACTCTTGGTTAAGAGATGGAGATGACTGGGACGACGATGAGGGCTATGAAGTAAGAATTATAGATACTCAAAAAAATATAGCAAACACACTAAAAAAAGTATGTGATGTTTTAAAAAAACATAAAGCAGAGGTAAGTTCTGACTGTGGTCTTCATGTTCATATAGATTGTAGGAGTAGGGACACGTCCTTAGTATTTAAAAACCTATTAAAAGCCCAAAAATTACTATATAGACTAGTTAAGGAGGATAGACTAAACTCTAGTTATGGGTGTTATAGAGATATTCATACGGCTACTCAGGATAGTCGTCACCGATTCGGAATAGAAGTTTCTAGGATTAATACGGTAGAAGTGAGAATGCACCATGGGACTGTAGATTTTAATGAGATTAATAACTGGATTAACTTATTAACTAAAATAGCGGGTAAAAGAACCAAATATAAAAGGAAAGATTATGTCAGCCCTTTGTCTTTACTAAATGCTATATCTTTGGAAAAAGATAAAAAGAAAGGTATAAGGAGTATTTTAAAATCACTAGTGGACGAAGGACGAGACCATGGATTTTCTACTCTCATGTGTTATTAATTATTATTGGGTTTTTCCTATTATAATATCTTTAATTATTATAATAGATACCTTAAAAGGAAATAAAATATGATAATGAGAAAAGATGCTAGGCTAAAAGATAAGACCTACTCTATAGGAGATGTAGTTAGAGACGATTTAACTGGAAAATATGTAAACATCACAAGTTTTGAAGGTGATTCTAAGTCTATGATTTTAATACTGGACAATGAAGGGTCTAAGAGGTATAATAAAGGTAAGAGAAGACCTTGGGAAATAACTAAGTTATCTGTAGAAAGGATGTAATGTCAAAAACTAGTTTAGTATTTATTATAATGGCATGTTTTATTACAATAGGAGTGTTAAGCTTTTTATGCCTAGAACATATTAAGCTAGAAGATGAATTATTAAATATGAATATTGAAACACTAAATAGATGTTTTACTAGTAGAGGTATTAAATGATAAAAAAAGAATGTATATTATTAGTAGGACCTCCAGGAGCGGGAAAGACTGTGCTGGCATTATCTTTAGTGGCAAAATATATAGATGAAGGAGTAGTAAGGATATCAAAAGAGCAGCAAGGGACTAGTGGACATATAGAGAAATATAAAGCTGCGATAAAACATGGGACTCCTAAAATTATAATAGACAACAACAATCCTAATATGTACCAAAGAAGAAGATATATAGAATTTGCTAAGAAAAACGGATACTATGTAAATATAATAGACGTAACTACAGACCCAACGACTTGTTTTCATAGAGTACTTACTAGAAAAGATAATGAAGTCAAGTCGGACCAAGGAAAGACGGCTGTTTTAAAAGAGCTATATGCTTATTATTCACAATATAATAAACCAAAGAAAGAAGAGGCAGATAATGTAGAGGATAGAACAGACTTTAATCCTAATCTATTAGATTTAACAGATAAACTAAAAGGAGAAAAATACTTCATTGTCGGAGATATTCACGGTTGTTTTAATGAGTTTATAAAGCTCTTGATTGAAGCTAAGACTCATAATGTGGTATCGGTCGGCGATTTGATTGATAAGGGACCTAAAATACGAGAGACTCTATTGTTCTTTATGTCAAATACAAATTCATACACCTGTATGGGTAACCACGAAAATAAGTTCCTAAGATATTTAATAGGAAATAAAGTAAATACCGAATCTTTGAAGGAGACTATAGAACAGACTACTTCTATAGATAAGTATAGTTTGGCATTGTTTTTAATGACCATGCCTAAAATGATAAAGGAAGGTAACAATTATATATTTCATGGAGGTATAAACCCCTTTAAAGACTTAGAAGATCAAAAGTCAGAAGACTTAATGTATGGGAGACATTTTAATCCTGAAAATAGTGAATTAGAAGAGACAAAAGAATCTAAATATTGGCACGAATATATAAACAACAACAATCCTAAAGTAAGATCTACAAATAGATTTTTCGGGCACCACTATCATTCTGATATAAAAGTGGCACATAATACCTATGCTTTAGATGGTCATTGCGTTTATGGTAAGGAACTTAGAGCCTGTTTGATGCCCTCTAAAAAGATCATTACTTATAAAGCTAAAACACAATATAAGAACCCTATAAACTCAACGTCTTTTATGCCCTCTCATATAGAGGAGTATGAAAAGTTGGTCCAGTATGGACATATTGCTAAAAATACATTAGGGCCGGATATTGTATCCTATAAATACACTGAAAAATGTAAGAAAGAGTCTAACTGGAACGAATATACTRGAAAAGCTAATAATATTATTTTTAACAAAAAAACAGGAGAGTGTTTAGCTAGATCACATGACAAGTTTTTTGATCTTAACGAATGCGTAGAGAGTGAACTAAGTATTATGCCTAAAGACGGTTATAAGTTATTAGACTTGTTAGATGGAGACTTAGGAGTATTATATTGGTACAATGGAGAGCCTAGAGTCTATGCAGGAGGGGCTTTTGATAGTCCAGCCTCTTTAAAAGCTACGGAAATATTAAAAGAAAAAGGTTACTATAATAAACTAAAGTCTAATATTTACCCGTTTTCTAGGTCTTTAACTTTGATATTCGAGATCATATATCCAGAAAATAAAAAGGTATGTGATTACTTAAATATTACAGATTTATTCTTAACAGGGGCTATAGATAGACTAACAGGTTATGATTACGATATTTATGGAGATGAACTTAAATCTTATCTTGATTATATAGGATGTTCCAGAGTTATATTATATCCAGATGCCGACCTAAAAGAAGTTGTAAACTCTATGAGTGTTGTTTCTAAAAATAAAAAAGGATGGGTCTATAGACATCATACGGGGTTTAAAGTAAAGATAAAGGGAGATGCCTATTCCAAAGTTAAGAATGCTATAAACTATATGGACCCCATATCTTTATGGGACAGTATGGTTAATGGTAAGATATCAGATGAGTTTTTACAAGACATGCCCAAGGATGTTAGTAAGACAGTGAWGTTAGCTAAAWATAACTTAGAGAGTAGATATAGTTTAGAGAAACAAAAAATGCTATTTGAAATTGATTTAATGTTTAAAGACATAGGATTTGGTGCCTTAAGTTCTAAAGAGTACAGGATTAAAATAGGTACTTACTTAAAAAACAATACAACTAGTTATGGGTCTATGTTTTTTCCTTACCTACTAAGAAAAGATAATATAATAGATGCCATAATATCTAAAAAAATAAAACCAGATAGGAGTGTTTTATGATTTACATAGAAAGAGTTATACAACTATTAATGTTTGTAGTTATATCTTTTTTATGTTATAATACTGTTAAGGCACAAGAATATGATTTAAACTGGTATGATAGCCCTTCTTCTAAGGAGGAAAGTATATTAGAGCTATGTATTGATAAAGACGAATGTCATAAGCTAGTGCATAAAAATAGTAGCATAGAAAAAGATTTAATAATTAAGTGGATTGATGAAATAGTAGAAGCTGATAAAAAGATTAAAAGAGGTAAAAATGTCAAAGATATTAATAAGTGATATTCATGGGTGTTATAAGACTTTAAAAGCGTTAGTTGATAAGCTACCTCATAAAAATATAGCTATCTTAGGAGATTTAGTAGACAGAGGACCTCGGTCTATGGAAGTTGTTCAATATATTATGGATAACAAATTTGATTGTATAAAAGGCAATCATGAACAAATGATGTTAGATTATTATGATAATAAGGAGTTTCTTAAAGGATTATGGCTTAGAAACGGAGGTATAAAAACAAGAGAGAGCTATGCTAATGTGGACTTAGTACTATTAGAACATTTAAAGTGGATGGAAGACTTACCTACTTATATTAAGTATAGTGATATAAAAAACGACAAAGGGGACATATTACTTATAAGTCATAGCATGGCCTTTGAATATTTTAAAAACCCAGATCTATTTAATGATAAAGAGAGAGACCTTAATATAATGTGGAATAGAGATTTTCATAAGATAAAACCTATATCTGGAAYGTACAATATATTCGGCCATACTCCACAATRCTCTGGAGTAACAGTAAAAACATTTTATTCCTGTATAGATACTGGAGCATGTTATAGATCCTTAAACAAAGAAATAGATAGGAAAGAGGGATTTGGGATTTTATCGGCCATAGAATACCCTAGTATGAAAGTATGGACTCAGGAAAATATAGATGAAAACTCTTAAAGTTGTAGCTATTAGTGACACACATAATCGACATAAAGAACTAACTATCCCTGAGTGTGATATTCTTATACATGCTGGAGATTATAGCTTTAAAGGATATGACGGAGAGGTAAAAAGGTTTTATAGCTGGTTAAATAAACAGCCAGCAAAATATAAAATATCCATACAAGGTAATCATGAGCTAGGATGGGAGAGTAATCCTAAAGGCTGTAAAAAAATAGCAATGAAGGAATGTCCCGATGTTATTTTATTAGACAATGAAGAAGTTGTTATTGAAGGTGTAAAGATATATGGATTTGCCGAGACTCCTTGGTTTTATGATTGGGCTTTTAATAGAGCCAGGTCTAAAGCAGAGTCCGAAAAGTATCATGTTCCTCTTATGAAAGACAATACTGATAGAATACCTAAAGACGTTAACATATTAGTAACGCATGGACCTCCTTATGGTATATTAGACGAGCTTCTCTATGTAAATGGAGACCCTAAAGGACAGTTTGTAGGATGTGAAGATCTTTTAAAAAGAGTCATAGAAGTAAAGCCAGATGTTCATATATTTGGGCATATTCATTGTGGATATGGAGAAAAACATATAGAAGGTACGTCTTACTACAATGCGTCTATATGTGATGAAATGTATTCAGCTTCAAATGAGGTGACAGTTATTGACTACTTGACAGATGATGATTAATATGGTATTATTATAAGATGAGGATTTTATTATGTTTATTATTATTTAACTTATTAGTTGGTTGCGGGTCTTTTGAAATAAAGAATGGGATATATACTCAGTCTGAGTTTATAGAGTATATAAACAGTTACCTGAATGACAAAGAACAGTATCTAGGTACTAAAAGGGTAAACTTTACTATAAAGATGTATTTTTCAGACCTAAAGGGCACAGTACTAGGAACATGCTTTTCTGAAACTATTAAAAGGCCAGACAAGAGTACTAAGATAAAAAAGCATATAGAGATAGATTTGGATTTTTGGAATAGGTCAAAGGACTGTGAAAAAAAGTTAGTTATATATCACGAATTGGGACATTGTGACTTAGAGGCAGAACATATAGAAGAGAAACTGGCCATTATGAATAGTGATATAGGTATTGTAAGATATGATTTTTGTAGAGACGATAAAAAGTTAATAAGAGAGTTTTTTAATTCTGCAAAGGATAAAAATTGAGTATAGCAGGGTCCTTAGTGTTAACAACATTTTTATCGGTACAAAATGTACAAGTAGGATTTGCAGATTCTTCTAAAGAGGCCAAGAAACATATCAGTAAGGCTTTGTATATAGAGTTAAAAATTGATAAGGCTGTTAAAAGATTAGAAAAAAGATATACTCCTAAATGGGCTATAAAATATGGACCTTATATACTAACTGGATATAAAATGGCTATCGAAAAAAGAGTAAGCTATACTTGGAGGTTTTAATGCAACCAGAAAAAATGACAACAAATCAACTTACGGAATATATAAGAAAGTGCTTGGGAACTGACAAAAAAAGTCTGACGGAAAAACAAAAAAACAGAATTGAGTACCTTTTTAAACTTAGAGATGAAAGATCAGATTATGAACTTGTAAGAAGTCGTTTAGACGAAAAAAACATTCCTGAAAAAATTAAAGACTTTACAGTTTTTGACTTAGAAACACAAGAATGTGGATGTTGTGTAGTGGATTATTATGCTAGATTAGCTGAAGGTATACTAGTTGACGGTAGGACTTTTTATATAACTAGTAATGATGTAGTAGTGGAACATAAAAAAAGAAATATTACATGGTGAGGAAAAAAAGATGAGAGTATTAATTGAAAGTACCTATCTGATTATGTATCTTTTAATGTTGATAGTTGTATTGATTTTCATATCACCATTCGGCTTAATTGCATGGCTTTTAGGTAAAGTAGGAATATAAGGAAAATTTTAAATGAAAGGTAAAGGGATGAGTAAAGAGCTAGATAAGCTTATGAAAGAAAAAACCTTGTATTATACCAGAGGCTTAGACATCGAGTTATCATTTAGCGGCAGGGCCTTTAAAGCAGGATTCAAAGCCGCCCTAACCCCTGAAGTTTTAAAGGAAGTTCCAGAGGTTAAGAAGGTGTTTGCCTCCTTCCTTGATTTAGTAGAAGGGACTTTGATTGATGAATTTGGTAATAGAGATCAAGACGGATTAAAAGATGGTGTACTTAATAGCACAAGCCTAACAAAAGTTAGAGACGCATTAGTACTTTGGTTAAAGGAGAGATGATTATGAAAGACTTTGTAGAAACATATATAGAATGTCCTGGCTGTGGAGATAAGGACTATGTAGAACTAGAAATATCAGTAGGTAGTGTTGGAGTAGGGATTATTGAGTTAGTTTCTAAGCCACAAGTAAAAGAATGTGGGGAATGTGGATGTATGGTACATATTAGAATATCACAAATTATTGATTTAGAAGTTGAGGATAAAAAATAATGTCTATAGTACTAGCATATGGGACTTTAAAGCAAGGATACGGGTTACACTCTATCCTAAAATATTCAGATTATCTAGGAGAAGGGGTTACTAGTGAAAAGTATACCTTATTAAAAGGACCTCATTTTCCTTTCTTAGTAAAACGAGAAGGAATGGGAGCCAAGGGGGAGCTATACGAAGTAACTGATGATGTTTTAATGGATTTAGATATAGCAGAGGGACATCCTACTTTTTATAGAAGAGAGTTTATAGACGTGAAAGATGAAAACCAACAAGATCTTAGAGTGTATGCTTATATACATCCTGACAATGTTTATGTTGATTATCTTCAACCAGTATTTGAATGGGAGGCTTAATGTACTTTATTTATGCGTTAATATTTTTAGCCATAGTATATTACTTTAACCAGAGGCTATAGTTGACATGCTAAGGATAGTATGTTATAATGATTAAGGAGGAGATTATTATGTCTGAACGTGATTTGACGATAGATCTCGATATAAAGCAAGAAGATATGCAAACTGTATTTGATGTTACAGAGTTTTTAGAAGTAAATAAAAAAACTATATTATCTGACATGAAACCTTATATATCAGAGTTTTTAAGAAATGAAGCTGTTTTTAGAGGCCCATTTGCATTAGCATTTGATGATCAATTTAAAGAAGTTGTAGAAGGTGAACTAAAAACCACTATTACAGAAACTTTTAACTTAGATCCTGAAAAAGCTATGTATCTTATAGAGATGGTTGATTTAATGGGAATATTAGATTATTTTTTAGATAAAGGAAAATATCTTGAGTAAAAAAATTGAGGTAAGTGAGAGCGAGCTAGAAAAGATTAGACAGTTAGCTCTTGCTGAAATCAGAGATAAAAGTGCTAGAGGATTGTCACACGAGGCTTTTTGGTCTAAGTGTGTTATTGATTCGGTAGTTAGTGTTTTGAAGCTGGATATAGAGATAAAATATCCTGATAACCCTTTTAAAGAGGTGGACTAAGTGTTATGGTTTGAAGACGTAAAGTATAAGGACAACTGTTATTTTTGTGATAAGAGAAGAAGGGTAAACGAGTCTTTAAATAATGGAGATCGTATTTGTTATAATTGTCATGAAAGAAGAATAAAAGAAGACCTTAGAATAAAAGAAGATCCTATGGAGTATTTTTTACAAGCAGATAATAAAGACATACAAACATTTGAATACTTTGCTAGTGAGACACGACAATATGATGATGATATACATGTTGTAGAATATAAAGCTTTAGATAACATGTCTATTCAATATGCTAAACTTCAAGATGAAAAAATATCTATAGAAAAGAAATATAAAGAAGTTGATAATGAAATGGACGCTAGAACAAAACAACGTGATGACCTGCAAGAAAAACTTGAGGACGTTGAATCTCTCTCTGCTGATATGATTGTACAACGCGAAGTCGTGTTAAAAGACCTGCAAGAAAAGTATCAAGAGCTTGAGAAAATAAGTGATGGCAATTATAAAGCGGCTGATAAGTGGGAATGTTTTGCTATTGATCTTGGTGAAAAATTAGCAGATCAAGACTGTGAAATAGTTGACTTCAAACAACAGGTTAAAACCTTAATGCAAGACTCCCTCAAGCTGGTGGATGTTTTGAAATGGTATTCAATTGTAAGTAATCAAAAACATGGAAGGCTTAATGAACGTAAAGCTACTGAAGCACTAGCTGACTGGACCAAGAACCACGGAGAGCACAAAGAATGAATAAGCTAGATAAGATTATCGAAGAGAAGGCTAAGTTATATTTCCTTAATGAAAAAAGATCCTACCATTTCGATAAAGCCGAAGAAAACCTTTGTCGCACAGATTATAAAGCGGGCTTCAAAGCCGCCCTAACCCCCGAAGTCTTAAAGGAAGTTCCATTAAAAACAATCGCTGAGATTCCTGCTATTAAGTTTTTAATGGAGACGTTAGAAGCCGTTCTCGATAACGACGGGCTTACTTATGAACAGGCTCATCTAGGGAATAAAATTATAGTTCACAAAGCCCTCAAGCCCTTCGCTGATGTTGGTGAGGAATGAAAAAGAAATGAAAAAGGATCAAAGTTATCTATCAACTATCCAATGGTATAACCTTTACTACGCCTTAGAAGCTGTTAATAAAATCTTCTATAAAAAACATTATTTAGTTGGATCAGCAATGACCAGGAAAGATTTTAGAGACGTTGATATAAGAACAGTTATGCCTGAAGAGGGTTTGCTTGACTCAGAGTTTGCAAGAAAATCAATGTCTATGTGGATTTCAGAATGGCTTTCAAGTAGAACACAAATGACGATTGACTATCAAATACAGACCCAGAAAGAGTTTAATAACGAGTCTGGTCCTAGTATGGTTATTGGAGAATCTATATGAAGCCTCTACGGGAATATACATTAATAGAGGAACTTAGCAATGGTTGAAAAGTTTATAGATAAATGGGGATTATTAGATAAACACTATTACCCTGATGGCGGGGATAGCGGACATAGGGAAGGACTATATTGGTCTCTTCTAGCAATGATGTCTCCTGGTAAAAGGCTAAAATATGAAAGAGCAGAAAACTCCTTCTATCAAAAAGAGTATAATGAAGTAATGAAAAAAATACATCCTTCTAATGGAGTAATACTAAGACACTCTAATCCTAAATATGATGCTAGCGATTGGGATAGGATGTCAAGAGATCAATTACAACCACATATTATTGCAGCGGGGTATTGGTCTCCCGAAAAAGAACTTAAGAGATTGTTTAAAGGACACTTAAAAAGAGGATTGTTGTTTGCTAACAACACTCGTCGCAATGGCTCTACTAAAAAAAACCATGGTAAATTAGTAGCAGGAGAAGTTAGGGACTACGGTTGGAAAATGCCGGATCTTACTGGACCGGACATTTGGGGAAACTTTATCAGAGCATTTGATTATAAAATCCTATGGCCTTTGTTATTTATAACAGATATAGAAATGTTTTTAGGATCTATTATATGGAGATACAAAAAAGACAATATAACATTAAACCATACTTTATCATTACTACAAGCTATGGACACAATGCCGACAATCTGGACTTGGTTATCTAAGAAGATTATGCCTGTAGAAAGACTTATTAAGCTGGCTGGAGAACACCTTAGAGATTTTCCTGATGATATGGTATTTTTTGAGGACATGTTTAAAGATGCCCATAGAAATATAAAATAGGAGTATATTTATGATTGAAAAAGAAACAGCAGTTTGTCGTGGTTGTAGAAAAAAATTAAGAGGGGAGCCTTATTATAAAGGAAAGCCTGCATATGATCCAGAAACCGGAGAAAGATGTAACGTCAACTTTTATGGAGGATTTGTTTGTTCTCAAAGCTGTGATAAACGTGCCTCTCTTGAGTTAGAGAGGACTATGCCAGGTCACAACTGCAACCAGGATACACTAAGTGATCCTGCTATGAGAGACTATAATAGAAAGTGGAATGATGAAGTCTAAAAAAATAAAATATATGATCAAAAAAAGAGAAAAACAACTGAAAAAATTAAATGATAAGCTACTCTTAAAAAAAATAGGAAAAAGAAAATATTATCACATAAGCGGTTTTCCTAATGATTAAGATTATAGGGTGGATAGGGACTCAGCTATTAGCTTGGTGTGCCCTACCTGCCGTTATACAAGTAGTGTCACAAGGACATGCTGAAGGGTATAACTTTTGGTTTATCTCGATGTGGGGACTTGGGGAGCTTCTAACAGCTATATATGTTTATATGAAACATGGTTTAGACAAGCCTTTGTTGTTTAATTATGGAATAAACCTTGCTTTTATAATTATTATAATGTATTATAAGATATAACACTTGACAAATCCTAAAAATAGTGTATAATGTATTTATGA